>JAPLPO010000117.1 GCA_026400155.1 Burkholderiales bacterium
GCCGCGACCACCACTTGGGCAGCTTGCGAGAGCGCAGCCCTTTGCGCGACGCGTACCACCATGGGCAAACCATGAATGTCTGCCAAGGGTTTGTTGGGCAGTCGGGTGGAGGCTAAGCGGGCAGGAACAATGACAGTAAAGGCTTGCGACATGTATCACTCAATAAGAGTCGAGATAAAACTAGACAAGGGGGGTGCGGGGTTTGAGTTGTTCTAACTCTTCATCGCTCAGTGTGCGTGCCTCGTTTTCAAGCAGGATGGGAATGCCGTTTCGAATTGGGTAAGCCAGCCTAGCGCTGCGCGACCAGAGTTCTTGCAAGTCGCGTTGCACATCCAGAGGGCCCTTGGTGACTGGGCAAACCAACAGTTCAAGTAATTTCGTGTCCATAGCTCAATGATACCTGTGACGGCTTTTAAAAAGTTGATCAAAGGCTCGCCAAAAAGCATGCTCAGCTTCAAAAACCAAGGGAATGGCAAGCGCTTGTGGAAATCGAGCCCACAATTTAATGGCATCTTTTTCCGTACACAAAAGTGGTATTTCAGGTTGTACGGGTTTCCAAGTCGCAAAATTATCGTGATCGGGCAGTGCGCTTGAGTGCGCAATATTGAATTGAGCATTTTGAAGCATGGCCATAAAAGCTTCAGGCTTGGCAATGCCCGACACCACTTCGATCTGTTGGGACTTTAAGCTTTCGATTGGAATTTGCTGGCCTTTCGATGTCAATGCAAAGGGGCTGAGTTCTCTGTTTGACTCGAAGCCTTCTGGCAAGGTTCTCTGATGGCTGTGCAACAACAAGTCAATGCGCCGCGGCCACGGTTCTCTCAAAGGGCCAGCCGGAAGCAAGTGACCATTGCCCAAGCCCATGGCGTCCATCACACAAATTTCAATGTCACGTTGCAGTGCAATGTGCTGAAGTCCGTCGTCACAGATCAACACACGGACCTCTGGAAAATGTTGAAGCAAATGTTGGGCGGCTTCCACGCGGTTAGAACTCACCACCACGGGTACACCGCATTTTTGAAAAATCATGAGCGGTTCATCGCCAACCTCGCTCACCAAACTTTGTGTCTGAACAATTTGCAGACTTGAATGGGTTCGCCCATAGCCCCGCGACACAACGCCAACTTTGTGACCTTGGGCTTTCAATCGCAGAGCGAGGGCCATGGTGAGGGGTGTTTTTCCGCCACCACCCGCCACGACGTTGCCCACCACGATGACCGTGGCATGGACTTGGTGTTGCTTGAAAAGGCCTAAGACATATGCCAATTTGCGAAGTGCAATTAAGAGTGTGTAAGCGAGTTCGATGGGCCAGAGCAAATAAGTGACGGCATTGCGGGTGCGCCAATACTTCGGAAGATTCTGCAAGTAATTGGGCATAGTGGGTGAGTCAGGGCTTGCCCGATGGCAATGGGTTTTGAGTTGCAAATGCAATTTTTGAAACCCCATTCAATCGGGCAGCTTCCAATACATTGACCACCGATTGATGGCTGGCGGAGGCATCTGCTTTGATCAGCAATGAAGCCTCAAGCTTGCGCAGGTCTGAGAGTGCATTGCTCAGGTCTTGCAAACTTCTGCCTTCAAGTTTGACCCCGTTGACAGCGTAATTGCCTTGAGAACTGACCGACACCACCCATGCAGTTGAAGGCTCTGTTGTGGCTTGAGCCGAAGCACTGGGCAAGCTGACATTCATTTCATTGAATTTGGACCAGGTGGTGGTCAGCATCAAAAAAATGAGGACAACCAAGAGCACATCAATGAATGGAATCAGATTGATGTCAGGCTCAATGCTGGTGTTTTTTCGAAATTTCAATTTGGCTCGCTTTTGGCTAGATTTTATTCACGCATGGCAGCGAGGTGTCTGGCAAACTTCTCTGAGGCCCACTCCATTTGCAACACCAAGCGGTCAACTTTGGACTTGAAAAAACGCCATGCCATTAAACAGGGAATGGCCACCATCAGGCCTAAGGCCGTGTTGTAAAGCGCAATAGAAATGCCGTGCGCCAATTCGGTAGGCTGTTGTTGTCCTGGTGTTTGCAAACCAAACAGCTCGATCATGCCCACCACGGTGCCCAATAAGCCCAACAAGGGCGAGGCCGAAGCCAGTGTGGCCAACGCCGTGAGATAGCGCTCCAGGCCTTGAGCCGCCATGCGACCTTCCATTTCCATACTTTCTCGCACATCTTGATGGCTGGCATTGGGCGTGAGTGCCAGGGTTTGAAGTCCTGTTGCAAAAATAGGACCTACAGCGCCCATCTGCGCAATTTCTTGGATGGTGGCGGCGCTGGGAAAACCTTGTTGTGTGCTTTCAATGGCGCGCTGAAAAGCGAGTTCGGGAATGACCTTGGAGGTCCGCAGGGCATAAAAGCGCTCCAAAATGATGGCGAGCGCAAAAATGGAACAGGCAATGAGCGGCCAAACGGGCCATCCTGCGGCTTGTATGATGCTGATCAAAATCAAACTTTCTTCTTCTGGATTCAGTTTTGATTATGGCTGATCGAATTGTTCTGCTTTTCTGTGGATAACTTTGTGAAGAACAGGGTGTTCAAACCGCGGAAAACCGCATGAATCCTAGCTTTTCTGACAGTGCTTCTTTTTTATACAGAAAATTAATTAAATAAATCAACAGCTTACGTGAATCAATGCTTATGAAACCCCCGTCAGTGCATCGCAATGCCAGCCTGAGTAAGGCTGTGGACTGATCAAGCTTGAAAACACAAGCTATTGCCAACAAAATAGGTCTGAACACCGCAAAAAATAAGGTTTTTTTATGGCGAGAATAGATTCTGAGCCACGCGTGTGGTCAGTTAGCGCACTTTGCCTTGCAATTGCAGACACTTTGAATGCCAGGTTTAATCCTGTTGCGGTGAAAGGTGAGATTTCTGGCTTTTCGAGGGCAGCCAGTGGGCATTGTTATTTCAATCTCAAGGATGAGAGCGGACAAATTCGGTGCGCCATGTTCAAAAGGGCCGCCAGTGCTTTAGGTTTCATGCCCAGAGACGGTGAAATGGTGGAGGTCAGGGGCAAGATAGGTGTTTATGAAGCGCGCGGAGATTTGCAATTGGTGGTTGAAACCATGCAAAGGGCAGGTCAGGGCGATTTGTTTGCGCAGTTTTTAAAGCTCAAGGCCAAGCTCGAAGCTGAAGGCCTTTTCGAGCCCTCACGCAAACGTAACATTCCCATGCAACCGCGCGCCATTGGCCTCATTACCTCCCTTGGTGCGGCCGCTTTGCACGATGTAGTTTCTGCTTTGCAAAGGAGAGTACCCCACATTCCAGTCATTTTGGCGCCAGCCTCCGTTCAGGGCGCTAATGCACCCTTGGAGATGTTGCAGAGCCTTCAAAAATTGGTGTCTTGGCAGGGTCAGGCGCTGAACGCTGCAAAGAACGACCAGACTGAAAAAATGGCCGTTGACGTTATATTGTTGGTTCGAGGCGGCGGCTCGATGGAAGATCTTTGGGCCTTCAATGACGAAGCTCTGGTAAGGGCCATTGCGTCTTGTCCTATTCCCATTGTTTCAGGCGTAGGTCATGAAACCGATTTCACGCTAACCGATTTTGTGGCTGATCTGCGAGCCCCCACGCCCACGGCGGCGGCAGAACTGGTTGCCACGGCTCGGGATTTGTGGTTGGGTGAGCTTTTGCACACTCAAGAAGCTTTTTCAATGGCGCTCACCAATCACTTAGACCGGATGAGCCAGAATTTGGACTGGATTGCCAATCGGCTTGGTCGACCATCGGGCCGTTTGAATGATCAAAAGACACACCTGATGCGCCTCGGACAATCGCTTCAATATGGTTTGAAAACACAAGTCCAAGTGCGCCGGCAAACACTTGTTCGGCACTCCGAAAATCTACCCCGCGGGCTTCAGAGAAGCTTCCAAAGCCATCAACAAAAAGCCATCAACTTGAGCACCCGATTGGGTCTTTTAGATCCTCACTTGGTGTTGGAGCGAGGATATGCATGGCTGACCAACGAAAGCGGCGTGGCCATGACGCATGCCAGCGACTTTGAGTCTCAGCAATCGGTGACGGCCACACTGGCCGATGGACAAGTTAACTTGCAAGTGAAGTAGTGAACCCACCGATTGACGCATTTGGAAGTAGACGACCCCAATCTGGCTGGGCCTTTAGGCAGATTTTTTCAGACAAGAAGACGGGTTCAACTTACAATAGCAAATTGAATTTATTACTGCACTTTAACGAGGAACACATGGAACACACCCTGCCAGCATTGCCCTATGCCATTGACGCATTGGCACCCAACTACAGCCAAGAAACTCTGGAATTTCACCATGGCAAGCACCATAACGCTTACGTTGTGAATTTGAACAATTTGCAAAAAGGCACTGAGTTCGAATCAATGTCTTTGGAAGAAATTATCAAAAAATCCAGTGGCGGCGTCTACAACAACTCTGCTCAAATTTGGAACCACACCTTCTTCTGGAATTGCATGAAGCCCAATGGCGGTGGTGAACCTACGGGTGCCTTGGCAGCGGCCATCAACGCCAAGTATGGCTCTTATGCCGCATTCAAAGAAGCCTTCGTGAAGAGCGCAGTGGGCAACTTTGGCTCAGGTTGGACATGGTTGGTGAAGAAAGCCGACGGCAGCGTTGACATTATCAACATGGGCGCAGCAGGAACCCCCCTGACCACTGCCGACAAAGCTTTGCTCACAGTCGACGTTTGGGAACATGCCTATTACATCGATTACCGCAATATGCGTCCTAAGTTTGTCGAAACTTTCCTGGACAAGTTGGTCAACTGGTCATTTGCAGAAGCCAATTTCGCTTAATAGACAGTGCTCTGAAATCAAAAAGCCCAGCGCATCGCACTGGGCTTTTTTTTGATTCTCATTTCAACTTAGCGAATCATCATGCCGCCATCCGCCACAATGGTTTGACCTGTGATGTATTTGCCAGCTGCACTGGCCAAAAGAACGGCAATACCGCCAATGTCATCGGGATCGCCAATACGGCGAAGGGGTGTATCGTTTTCAACCATGCCGGCTTTCACTGGATCGTCTGTCAGTGCTTTGGCAAAGGCGGTGCGAATCAAGCCTGGTGCGATGCAGTTCACACGAATGTTGTCTGGGCCCCATTCAACAGCCAAATTGCGAGCCAATTGCATGTCGGCGGCTTTGGAGATGTTGTAGGCGCCAATGACGGCAGACCCGTGCAAACCGCCTACCGATGACACCAGCACAATGGCGCCATCTTTCTTGGCTTTCATGTCTGGATAGACCATGCTGCAAAGCCAAGTGCTGGACAGCACATTGTTGTGCATGACTTTGTTAAAGACCTCATCGCTCATGCCGGTCGTGGGGCCATAGTACGGATTGCTGGCAGCATTGCAAACCAAGATGTCGATGGGGCCCCAAATCTCGCGTGTTTTTTGCACCAAATTTTGCAATTGCTCTTTGTTGGCAATGCTGGCGCTGATGGCCATGGCTGTGCCGCCTTCAGCTTGAATTTCTTGCACAACCGCCTCACAGGCATCCAGTTTTCGGCTCGAGATCACCACTTTGGCGCCTGCGCGTGCCAATTGAAAAGCAATGGAACGGCCAATGCCTCTGCTGGCGCCTGTCACGATGGCCACTTTGTTTTCCAAATTGAATAATTTCATGGGTCTCCTTCAGAAGTACGAGATAACTAGAAAAAAACTGAAGTTTGCCTGTCAGAATTGATTTGAGCTGTCGTGCGTGTGTCAGCAATAATGCGACCAGTATTTATTTTGAAGAGGCAAGCTGCCAAAAGGCGAACATGGATCAAATTCAGACAGTGGTGTTGGGCGCAGGCGTCGTGGGCCTGGCCGTTGCACGCGAGTTGGCACTTCAAGGACAAGAGGTGGTTTTGCTGGAAGCCGCCGATGCGTTTGGCACCGGCACCAGTTCGCGCAACAGTGAAGTGATTCATGCCGGTATTTATTACCCCGCAGGTTCCTTAAAAGCCAAACTTTGCGTGCAGGGGAGACACATGCTCTATGCTTATTGCAAAGAGCGGCAAATCCCTCACAAAGCTTGCGGTAAATTGATTGTGGCCACTTCTGTTCAACAGGTTGAGCAACTGTCGTCCATTCAAACCAAGGCGAATGCCAATGGCGTGCTGGGAGCCGATCAGTTAAGGCTATTGTCAGCTCAAGAAGCGCAAGCCATGGAGCCCGACTTGCATTGTGAAGCCGCTTTGTGGTCGCCCGGCACTGGCATCATCGACAGCCATGCGCTCATGTTGAGTTATTTGGGCGATTTTGAAAATGCAGGCGGCATCTTGGCACTTAACTCTGCTTTTTCGTCTGCTCAAATTGTGCTTTCTTCAGACACAACACAATTCATTGTTCGCACGCAAGATGGCACTGAAATTTTGGCTCAAAACGTGATCAATTCAACCGGCTTGTCTGCCCCCAACACGGCACGCCAGTTTGAAGGCATGGACCTTGCCAATTTGCCCCGAGCCTATTACGCCAAAGGCAATTACTTCAGCCTGGCTGGCAGATCACCTTTTTCTCGCTTGATTTACCCTGTGCCCGAGGCAGCTGGTTTGGGCGTGCACCTCACTTTGGACATGGCAGGACAAGCCAAGTTTGGCCCCGACGTGGAGTGGGTTGATTCGCCAGACAAGCTTGAGGTTGACCCAAGCCGTGGCGACGCTTTTTATGCAGAGGTTCGCAAGTATTGGCCAGGCTTGAAAGACGGTGCGCTGATGCCTTCCTATTCAGGCATTCGCCCCAAAATCAATGCGCCCCAAGAAACGGCTGCTGACTTTTGCATCATGGGGCCCGCAACACATGGTGTCAGTGGCCTGGTGCATTTGCTTGGCATTGAATCGCCGGGCTTGACCAGTTCTTTGGCCATTGCCCGGCAAGTGTCCCAGGCCTTGCAAGCCAAGGCTTAAGAAGTCCTTGGCCGTTCGCCTTTAGCCTTTCAACGCTGTGACAACTGCCGAAGGGCCTTGGCCACTTCATGAACCAAAGAGGGGCCTTTGTAAATGAGGCCTGTGTAAATTTGCACCACATCGGCCCCGGCTTCTATTTTGCTCACGGCATCGTAGCCACTGAGGATGCCGCCCACACCAATGATGGGAAATTGGGCACCGAGGTGCTGGCGCAACAAACGAATCACCCGGTTGCTACCAGCCAATACGGGTGCGCCTGAGAGGCCGCCCGCTTCATCACCATGCTGCATGCCTTTCACGGCATCACGCGAGAGGGTGGTGTTGGTGGCAATCACGCCATCCATCTCATGCTTGAGCAGACTGGCGGCAATAACGCTTATTTGGTCATCGTCAAGATCGGGCGCAATTTTGAGAAAGACGGGGACACGCTTGTGATGTTGGTCGGCCAATGCCATTTTTCGTTCGTTCAAGGCTGACAAAAGTTGACCAAGCGCTTCATCGGTCTGCAAAGACCGCAAATTTTTGGTGTTGGGGCTGGAAATGTTCACCGTGACGTAGTCGGCGTGTTCATAAACGCCACTCAAGCCAATGAGGTAATCATCCGTTGCACGTTCGATGGGGGTGGCTGCATTTTTGCCAATGTTCAAACCCAGTAGGCGCCCTTGGCTTCTAAACCGAGACTTTTTGACATTGCTGACAAATGCATCGAGTCCTTGATTGTTAAAGCCCAGTCTGTTGATCAAGGCCTTGGCCTCTGGCAGCCTGAACATGCGTGGTTTGTCATTGCCTGGTTGGGCAAGCGGCGTGACGGTCCCTACTTCGACAAAACCAAATCCCATCGCACCCAGACCATCGATGCAACGTGCGTTTTTGTCGAGACCTGCGGCCATCCCAACGCGATTTGGGAAATGCAGGCCTGCCAACTGAATGGGATCGGCGACCCAAGGTTGGCGGTAGGCGCGATCGAGAAAGGTGTTTTGAGTTTGGGCCAGTTGATTCAAGGTGAGATCGTGGGCTGCCTCAGGATCCAAGTTGAATAAAAAAGCGCGGGCCAGTGGGTAAAGGTTCAGGGACATTGGATAATCTCATTCAATTCAAGCATTGTCTCAAATAAACCTTATGAATCAAGATGAACTGAAAGCACTTGTCGGTCAAGCGGCGCTTCAATATGTAGTCCCTGGTCAAATTGTGGGCGTGGGCACGGGTTCCACGGTGAACAAATTCATCGACGCTTTGGCCACCATGAAAGACCAAATCAAAGGCGCCGTTTCGAGTTCAGAGGCTTCAACGGTGCGGTTAAAGGCACTTGGCATTCCAGTTTTTGACAGCAATGAAGTGGCTGAGTTGTCTGTGTACATTGACGGGGCTGACGAGATCAATGCACAAGGTCACATGGTCAAGGGCGGCGGCGCTGCACTCACGCGTGAAAAAATTGTGGCAGCACAATCCAAAATGTTTGTGTGCATTGCCGACGAATCCAAATTGGTGGATGTCTTGGGTGCATTTCCATTGCCTGTCGAAGTCATTCCCATGTCCAGTACGCGCATCATGGCGCAGTTTGCAGCGCTAGGTGCTCAAGCTCAAGTTCGCATGAAGGACGGCAAGCCCTTGGTCACTGACAATGGGCAGCACATCATCGATGTGAAGGGCTTGAAGATCACCGATCCCGTGTCGTTTGAAGCCATAGTGAGCCAATGGCCGGGGGTTGTGACCGTAGGGGTGTTTGCCTACCAAAAAGCCCAAGTGTGTTTATTGGGAACCGCTGAAGGCGTGAAGACGCTGACGTTTTAAGGCGCCAGCATTTCATTTCAATTGGCAGACATGCCCTGATGCTTGAGCAAAGCATTGATAGAGGGCTCGCGTCCTCTGAATGCAATGAAAGAATCGAGAGCAGGGCGGCTGCCACCTGCCTCCAAAATGGCTTGACGATATCGACGGCCTGTTTCTAGACTGGGTGAGCCATCAGGCTGAGCAGTTTCTTCAAAGGCTGCGTACGCATCGGCCGACAAAACCTCTGCCCACTTGTAGCTGTAATAGCCAGCGGCATAACCACCAGCAAAGATGTGGCTGAAAGTGTGTGCCATGCGGTTGAATTCAGGCGGCTGAATGACGGCCACTTCTGCGCGAACCTTGTGCAAAACCGGCATGAAATCGTCTTGTGGATTGTGTTCGCTGTGTAGCAACATATCGAGCAAGGCAAATTCAATTTGCCGCAAGGTTTGCAAACCACTTTGGAAGTTTTTCGCGGCCACCATTTTGTCGAACAAAGCTTTCGGCAGGGGCTCGCCAGTTTTGACATGCGCAGTCATGTGCTTGATGACAGGCCACTCCCAGCAAAAGTTTTCCATGAATTGACTGGGCAATTCCACGGCATCCCATTCAACGCCACTGATGCCAGAGACATCTCTTTCATTCACTTGCGTCAGCATGTGATGCAGGCCATGGCCAAATTCGTGGAACAGGGTGATCACGTCGTCGTGGGTGAGCAAAGCGGGATTGCCATCGACGCCCTCTGCAAAATTGCAAACCAAATGCGCCACTGGTGTTTGCAACTGTCCACTGTCGGGACGCAACCAACGTGAACGGACGTCATCCATCCACGCGCCACCTCGCTTACCAGCGCGGGCAGGAGGGTCGAGATAAAACTGTCCTACCAGTTGGCCGTTTCTTTCGATGCGGTAGAAGCCAACAGCAGGATGCCAAACAGGCGCAGTGTCTGGCTGAATGTTCACTTCAAACAAGGTCTCAATGATTTTGAAAAGGCCTTGTAAAACTTTGGGTGCCGTAAAGTATTGCTTAACTTCTTGCTCACTGAAACTGTAACGGGCTTCTTTCAGTTTCTCACCAATATAGGGCCAGTCCCATGCTTGGGGACTTTGAAGGTTCAAATGCTCAGCGGCAAATTGCCGCATGTCTTGCAAATCTTTTTCTGCAAAAGGCCGCGCCCGCATCGAAAGGTCTCGAAGAAAAGCGATGACCTTGGCAGGAGAGTCTGCCATCTTGGTGGCGACCGAAACTTCAGCAAAGTTTTGGTAACCCAACAATTTGGCTTCTTCCTGACGCAGTTGCAAAATTTCTTGAATGAGCTTGCTGTTGTCCAATTCGGCAAACTGTGCATCAGCTTGATTGGACGCGCGAGTAACGTAGGCGCGGTAAAGCTTTTGCCGCAAATCACTGCTGGCAGCAAACTGCATCACTGGCAAGTAGCAGGGCATTTTCAAGGTGAGCTTGTAGCCAGACTGACCTTCTTTTTCAGCGGCTGCGCGTGCTGTGTTTTTGACATCTTCAGGCACACCTGCCAACTCTTCTTCGGTGACAAAGAGTGAAAACCTGTCTGTTGCATCTAAAGCGTTTTCACTGAACTTTTGGCTCAACTCGGCCATGCGCTCTTGAATAGCGGCATACCGTTGCTTTTTTTCCCCTTGAAGCTCTGCACCGCCCAAAACAAAATTCCGAAGTGCGTTCCGCAAGGCCTGTTGCTGTGCCTCATCCAACTGGGCTGAATTGACAGCTTTGTATTTGGCATAAAGCCGTTCGTCAGCGCCTAGTCTGGTCCAAAACTCGGTCACTTTGGGCAGTGCGTCGTTGTAAGCGGCGCGCAATTCGGGTGAGTCGGCCACGCTGTTCAAGTGGCTCACCGCACCCCAAGCAGAACCTAAGCGCTCGGTGCAAACATCCAGTACCTTGGCAATGGCTTGCCACTCGGCGGGAAAGGTTTTTTGGGTGACATGCTCTAAAGCGTCGGAGGCCGCACTTAAAAGCTGATCAACCGCCGCATTGACATGCTCGGGTTTGATTTGGTCAAACAAAGGCAGCTCGGCTGTTTGCAGCAGGGGATTGTTGGAAGTCGTTGTCATGGTTGAAAACTTTCAAGCATCAAAGAAAAAGGGGGTTTGAATTAAATGCGCTCAGCAGCTTCAAGCGTGTTGACAAGCAGCATGGTGATGGTCATTGGGCCGACGCCGCCCGGAACCGGGGTGATGTAGCCAGCCACTTGGGACACGCCTTCAAAGTCGACATCGCCGCACAGCTTGCCTTCGTCGTTTCTGTTCATGCCCACATCAATTACCACCGCGCCAGGCTTGACCATGTCTGCAGTCAGAACATTGCGTTTGCCAACGGCAGCCACAATGACATCTGCTTGCAAAGTCATGGCCTTCAAATCGGTGGTTGCGCTGTGGCAAATGGTCACAGTGGCGTTCTTTTGTAGCAGCATCAGGGCCATGGGTTTGCCCACAATGTTGCTTCTGCCAATGACCACGGCGTGTTTGCCTTTCAGGTTGTACCCAATGCTTTCCAGCATTTTCATGCAGCCGTAGGGTGTGCATGGCCAAAAGCCCGGCATGCCCGTCATGAGAGCACCCGCACTGGCAATGTGAAAGCCGTCTACATCCTTGGCTGGAGAAATGGCTTCTATGACTTTTTGAGCATCGATGTGGGGAGGCAATGGCAACTGAACCAGGATACCGTGAATGGTTTTGTCAGCATTCAGCGCTTCAATGCGCTCAAGCAGAGCAGCCTCGCTCAAACTGCCGGGATGCTTTTCTAAAACGGAATGAAGCCCGCTTTCTTGGCAGGCCTTGACTTTGTTGCGCACATATACTTGGCTAGCGGGGTTGTCGCCAACCAATAAAACTGCCAAGCCAGGTGTGATTCCCTTGGCTTTCAATGCCGTTGTACGGCGTGTGACGTCTGCGCGCAATTGTTGGGAAAGGGCGTTGCCGTCAATTTTTTGAGCTGTCATAGGGTGATGGTTTTGAATGTCAAAATAAGTCGGCTTTAAACAAAAACGCCCGCGAGTTGTGGGTTCACGGGCGGGAAAATCGGCCTTTCAAAGGCACTGAATCCTAGGCCTTGGGCGCGGTCTGTCCCAATGCAATTTTGAGCAAATCTGCCACAGTATTGGCATTGAGCTTTTCCATGATGTTGGCGCGATGCACTTCCACGGTCTTGATGCTGATGCCTAAGTCGTCCGCAATTTGCTTGTTCAAGCGGCCTGCCACAATNNATTCGTTCAAGCACTTGGGCTTCACGCCCTGTCAGCTTAGACAACAGGGCATCTCGGTTGGCGGCGTTTTGATGTTCTGAGAAAGATTCGCGGGCGCTGTCGAGCATGCGCTCCACCAAACTCACCAGATCATCTTCTTTGAAGGGCTTTTGAATAAAGTCCATCGCACCTTTTTTCATGGTGTTGACGGCCATGGGCACATCGCCATGTCCTGTGATGAACACGATGGGCAGGGGAGAGCGGCGTTCAATGAGCTTGTCTTGAAGTTCTAGACCAGTCATACCGCCCATGCGGATGTCGACAATCAAACAAGCAACTTCCCGTGGGTCGTAGCGACTGAGAAACGACTCTGCCGAGTCAAAACACCTGACCCGGTAGTCTTTGCCCTCGAGGAGCCACTGGAGGGAATCGCGAACGGCCTCGTCGTCGTCAACAACGTAAACAGTTCCTTTTTTGGGTATCAAACTCATGGGGGTTCCCAGTTCTACTTGCTAGTTCAATGTGGCGAAATGGCCGTGGAGGGTATCCAAAAGGAAAAACAACATCCAACAACTTCGTCGGCATTGTAGAGGCTCTCAGCGGTGATTCTGCCTTGGTGTGACTCAACAATGGTTCGACACAGGTTCAGACCAATACCCATGCCTTCCACTTTGGTGGAAAAGAAGGCCTCGTAAAGTCTGCCCATGACCTGTGGCGGCAGTCCTTTTCCCGTATCGGTAACCGAAAAATGCACCGTATTTTGGGCGGCGATGACCTTGGGTATGACCCGCAGCTCCACATGGCGTTTGCCAACCGGTCTTTCTGCATTGTCGATCGACTCTGCCGCATTCTTCATCAAGTTGATCAGAACCTGCTCAATCAGGATGGGGTCGACACTGAGCAGAGGAAGTCGAGCAGCAACGTAATGGGACAGTCTGACATTGCGCCGGCGGAGCTCAATTTCTGCCAACTCGACCGCTTCATTGACCATAGAAAGTACTTCTGATGGCGTGCGGTTGGGTTCGCTGCGCTTTACAAAAGTTCGAATTCTGTGAATGATTTGGCCAGCTCGTTGCGCTTGGTGCGAGGTTTTTTCCAAGGCCCAAATCAAGTCTTTTTCTTCAATTTGTTGCCCTTTGATGCGAGAGAGCATGCCGTTGCAATAGTTGGAGATGGCTGTGAGGGGTTGGTTGAGCTCATGGGCCACGCTGGAGGCCATCTCACCCATGGTGATCAGGCGGCTGGCGTTTTGAGCGCGTTCGGCTTGCTGCGTGGCCAATTCTTCGGCCTGTCTGCGTGCTGTGATGTCTGTGGCAATGACCAGTTGTGCCAGTCTGCCATCTGCCCAGTTGATGTAGCGGGTTCGAATTTCGAGCCATTTGTCCAAGTGTTCTAAATAAATTTCAGCCCTTTCAGCGGGAGCCACAGTGAGGCTCTCGGTGGGCAAGCCTGCCAGTGCGTCAACGTCGTCCATCTCCGTTTCGGAAGTTCGAATGTCCAACATCCCTGCTTTTTCTACCAAATTCAAATGCCCATGCGTGTCGTTGCTAAACCACTGTCTGTAAAGCTTGTTGGCAAACAGCAACTCTGCACTGCCCAGAGGCGCAACGGACACTGAAGCATCCAAGGCCTCCAGCACGATGGTGAAGCGTTCGTAAGAGGCCGCCAGCTGCTCACGCACACGGTTGGGTTCGGTGATGTCGGTCATGGAGGTCATCCACCCAGTTTGTTGCCCATTGGCATCAATCAGGGGTGACACATAAAGTCGTGCGTCAAAACTGCTGCCGTTCTTTCTTTTAACTCGAACTTGAAAGCCCCCCGAGGTTTGGTTGCCACTGAGTTCCTCTTCCAATCTTGCCATTAAGAATTCTCGGTCTTCGTCAGGCCAGTAGGGGTAGGGCGCTACAGCACCGATGAGTTCATTTTCTTGCCATCCCGTCATTTGGCAAAAGGCCAAATTCACATAGGTAATGCGGCCTTCCAAGTCCAGGGCTCTCATTCCAGTCAAGATGGAATTTTCCATGGCACGTCTGAAATTGGTTTCAGCAAACAACTCTTTTTGGGTTTGTTGACGTTTTCGAGTGTGCCGCCAATTGCCGATGAGCATCCACGCGGTCAGCAGGCTCAGGGCGCCAATCATCCAGAAAAAACCATTTCCCACAATGTCTTGTGATGTTCGCCAAGCTTGAGCTCGCAAAATGAGTCCATTGCCGACGGGAGAAACTGGTACTTCAAATTCATTGTTTTGCCCAGTGATGCCTGGCATGAAACTCCAAACTCGAATGCGTTTGGGGATGGACTGTCCTGCAATGATGTTGCCATCGCTGTCCAACAATGAAACCGCGTACTTGGCTGTAATTTCACTTGGAACGCCATATCTCAAAAGACTCTCCACGGCATACTCTGCCATGACCACGCCATTGAAACGACCTTGTGCATTGGTCAGTGGCGTATGAAGTTGGAGTACAACATTTTTGGCGTTATTTTCCTGCCCTATTGATTGGTTGCCAATGGCAATGCTGCCATCATCTTCTTGCGAATAAATGGGTTGCATCAGGTCACGAGCCAGTGCGTAGTTGTTCTCAGATTCTCCCCACTTCAAGACTTCGCCAACACGCCACTTTTGGTTGATCAAGACACTCGGCGTTGTTTGAATGGCCAAAATTTTTCGCTGATCATCGACCCAAGCCAGAGTCTGCAGTTCTGGATTGTTCATCACCAGCGTTTCTGCACGCTTTGAAAACTCTTTGAGGTCTACATCTTTGTTGGAGATGTCTCTGGCCAAGCGCATGATTTGTTCTTGGCGCTCAAGTAAAAGTAGCCTCAAGCGTTGTTGACTGTATTCAACGTCTCTCTTAACAGCTTCTTGTTCGCGGTCGATTTCTTCAACTCGCAAATACCAAAAAGAAAAAGCAATAGCGGTAAAAAATAACAAGACTGCAGCTATTGGCGCTAAAGTGGCAAATCGATCTTGTTTGACTGGATTTTGTTTCTTCCACCAACGTCGCCACCAAGATACAGGCTTGATGGCCAAAATGGCTTTGGATACGTTGTGGGGCTTCATGAGGGTGGAGTTTAGGGGAATACCTTTGATTTTATTTCGCTATGTGGAATATAAAAGCACCATTTGAAATTTTCCAAACTTTGTGAGAAAATTCAGAAAAAATAGATCAACCACGGCCTACTAAGGAGACAAACATGTCAGCCGTTCAGCCAAATAACGTCCTCTCTGACTTGGATGCCATCGAGACCCGCGAGTGGATGGATGCCTTGTCCGCCGTGATTGAAAAAGAAGGTGGCGAGCGCGCCCACTTTTTGTTGGAGCAGCTCTTAGAACATGCCCGCCAGAACAGTATCGATATGCCGTTTTCGGCCAATACAGGCTATGTCAACACCATCGAGCCTGATCAAGAAGCGCATTGCCCAGGCAATATCGAAATTGAAGAGCGTTTGCGCGCCTACATGCGCTGGAATGCTATGGCCATGGTGGTCAAAGCCAATCGACACAACCCTGCTGATGGCGGCGACCTTGGCGGCCACATTGGTTCCTTTGCATCATTGGCCCACATGTTTGGCGCAGGTTTCAACCATTTCTGGCACGCTGAAAGTGAAAATCATGGTGGCGATTGTTTGTACATCCAAGGCCATGTATCGCCGGGTGTTTATGCGCGTGCCTACCTTGAAGGTCGGTTGACTGAAGAGCAGTTGCTCAATTTTCGTCAAGAAGTAGATGGCAAGGGTTTGTCCAGCTACCCGCATCCTAAATTGATGCCTGAGTTTTGGCAGTTTCCAACCGTTTCCATGGGCCTTGGCCCCTTGATGGCCATTTACCAAGCCCGCTTTTTGAAGTACTTGCATGCGCGTGGCATTGCCAATACAGAAAACCGCAAAGTCTGGGTTTTTTGTGGTGATGGTGAAATGGACGAGGTTGAATCCTTGGGCGCCATTGGCTTGGCTGCCCGTGAAAACCTCGACAACTTGATTTTTGTTGTCAATTGCAACTTGCAGCGATTGGACGGCCCTGTGCGCGGCAACGGCAAAATCGTTCAGGAACTCGAAGGTGAATTCCGCGGTTCAGGCTGGAACGTGATCAAGCTCATCTGGGGCAGTGATTGGGACAAATTATTGGCGCGTGACAAAGATGGCGCCCTTCGCAAGATCATGATGGACACCTTGGATGGCGACTATCAAGCTTTCAAAGCCAACGATGGCGCCTACGTCCGCAAACATTTCTTTGGTCGGGATCCCCGCACTTTAGAAATGGTGGCGCACATGAGCGATGACGAAATTTGGGCCTTGAAGCGGGGTGGTCACGATCCACAAAAAGTATATGCGGCTTATCACCAAGCGGTGAACACCAAGGGCCAGCCTACTGTATTGCTGATCAAAACCGTCAAGGGCTTTGGCATGGGCAAAGCAGGTGAAGGTAAAAACAACGTTCACCAAACCAAAAAACTGACGGACGAAGACGTTCGTTACATGCGCGACCGTTTCAACATTCCAGTGCCCGACAGTGAATTGGCCAATGTGCCTTTCTACAAACCTGCCGATGACACGCCCGAAATGCGTTATTTGCACGAGCGCCGCCAAGCCTTGGGTGGCTACTTGCCACATCGCCGAACGAAAGCGGACGAAAGCTTCACGGTGCCAGCTTTGGATGTATTCAAGTCGGTGATGGAGCCCACAGCAGATGGCCGTGAAATTTCGACCACACAAGCCTATGTGCGTTTCCTCACCCAACTGTTGCGTGACCAAGCTTTGGGGCCACGCATTGTGCCAATTTTGGTCGACGAAGCCCGCACCTTTGGTATGGAAGGTTTGTTCCGCCAAGTCGGTATTTACAACCCTGCAGGTCAGCAATACACACCGGTCGACAAAGACCAGGTGATGTACTACAAAGAAGACAAAGCGGGCCAGATTTTGCAAGAGGGCATTAACGAAGCGGGCGGTATGTCAAGTTGGATTGCAGCAGCTACCAGCTACTCCACCAGCAACCGCATCATGGTGCCGTTCTATGTTTACTACTCCATGTTTGGTTTCCAGCGCATTGGCGATTTGGCCTGGGCAGCTGGCGATATGCAAGCGCGCGGATTTTTGTTGGGCGGTACATCCGGCCGCACCACATTGAACGGCGAAGGCTTGCAGCACGAAGACGGCCACAGCCACATTTTGGCGGGCACCATTCCCAATTGCATCAGCTACGACCCCACCTTTGCACACGAAGTGGGCGTGATCTTGCACCATGGCATGAAGCGCATGGTTGAAAAACAAGACAACGTTTTCTACTACCTCACCCTGCTGAATGAAAACTACCCCATGCCCGGCCTCACCGCTGGCACGGAAGAGCAAATCATCAAAGGCATGTACTTGTGCAAAGCCGGCGGCAAAAACAAAACACGTGTTCAATTGATGGGTTCTGGCACCATCTTGCGTGAATCCTTGGCCGCACAAGAGTTGCTGACCAAAGAATGGGGCATTGCGGCTGATGTGTGGAGTTGCCCAAGCTTCAACGAGTTGACACGCGATGGACAAGATGTTGAGCGTTTCAACATGTTGCACCCCTTGGAAACACCCCGTGTGCCATTTGTGTCGCAGCAGTTGGCCAAATATGATGGCCCCGTCATTGCTTCCACCGATTACATGAAAAACTATGCGGAACAAATACGCCCATTTATTCCCAAAGGTCGTACGTTCAAAGTACTGGGCACAGACGGTTTTGGTCGCAGCGATTTCCGCAGCAAATTGCGTGAGCACTTTGAGATCAACCGCCATTACATCGTTGTGGCTGCACTCAAAGCCTTGAGCGAAGAGGGCGCAGTGCCGGTTGCCAAAGTGGCTGAAGCATTGAAGCAATACGGCATCAAGATCGACAAGATCAATCCACTGTACGCTTGATAAAAAGATTTGGAGACACAAATGGCATTGGTAGAAGTCAAAGTTCCAGACATCGGTGATTTCGATGAAGTGGCTGTCATAGAGCTGTTGGTCAAGGTGGGTGACACCGTGAAGGCCGAACAGTCCTTGATCACCGTTGAATCTGACAAAGCATCGATGGAAATTCCCTCATCAACTGCAGGCGTAGTGAAAGAGCTTCGCGTGAAGTTGGGCGACAAAGTTAAACAAGGCTCCTTGGTGTTGATGGTGGAGGCCAGCAGTGAGACTGCAGTCGCTGCGCCTTCAAGCACACTACCTTTAGCAGTTGCCGCCGCGCCATTAGCTACAGCTGCCACAGCTGCCACAACTGCACCTGCCGTTGTTGCACCTGCTGCCAGTGGCCCCGTCGAAGTTCACGTGCCAGATATTGGCGATTTCAAAGACGTTGCTGTAATTGAAATTTTCGTCAAGCCCGGCGACGCCATCAAGGTGGAGCAGTCGCTCATTACGGTGGAATCCGACAAAGCTGCCATGGAAATTCCGTCATCGGCAGCCGGTGTATTGAAAGAATTGAAGGTCAAGATTGGAGACAAGCTCAACATTGGTGACTTGTTGGCCATTTTGGAAGGCAGCGTTGCTGCCGTAGCACCTGTGGCTGCTGCTGCAAGTGCAGTTGCATCAGTTGCAGTATCGGCGGCTTCAGTTGCCCCCAGCCTTCCAACAGCTTCTATTGCTGCCGCAGCGCACAATCCTGGTGCACCCACTTTGGGCTTGCCCCACGCATCGCCATCAGTGCGCAAATTTGCGCGTGAATTGGGCGTGCCTCTCGAAGAGGTTAAGGGCAATGGACCCAAAGGACGTATTTCCTTAGACGATGTGCAAGCTTTCACCAAAGCCGTCATGGCTGGTGCCACTCAAACCAAAGCACAAGCTGCCAAAGCGCCAGCCAGTGGCGATGGTGCCGCTCTAGGGTTGATTCCTTGGCCGAAAATTGACTTCGCCAAGTTTGGTCCTATTGAGCGCAAAGAAATGGGTCGCATCAAAAAGATCAGTGGCGCCAATTTGCTGCGCAATGCCATCATGATTCCCGCGGTGACCAACCACGACGATGCCGACATTACCCAGTTGGAGGCCTTTCGGGTGTCGACCAACAAAGAGAATGAAAAATCCGGCATCAAGGTGACCATGTTGGCTTTCCTGATCAAAGCTTGCGTGGCCGCATTGAAAAAATACCCAGAGTTCAACAGCTCATTGGATGGCGATGCTTTGGTTTACAAAAACTACTGGCACATTGGCTTTGCCGCCGACACACCCAATGGTTTGATGGTGCCCGTGATCAGAGACGCTGACAAAAAAGGCATCTTGCAAATCAGCCAAGAAATGGGTGAGTTGGCCAAGAAGGCCCGTGACGGCAAATTGAGCCCTGCAGAAATGACGGGTGCCACGTTCACCATTTCTAGCTTGGGCGGTATTGGTGGCAAGTATTTCACGCCCATCATCAACGCGCCTGAAGTGGCCATTTTGGGTGTGTGCAAAAGCACACACGAGCCCGTTTGGGACGGCAAACAATTTGTACCGCGCCTCATGCTGCCTTTGTCATTGACATGGGATCACCGCGTGATCGATGGTGCCGCTGCTGCACGCTTCAATGCGTACTTGGGTCAAATCCTTGGCGACTTCCGCCGTGTTCTACTTTGAGAGGCTGAACCATGGCATTAGTTGATATCAAAGTACCGGACATAGGTGACTTCGACGAAGTAGCGGTCATTGAGCTGTTGGTCAAGGTGGGCGACACCGTCAAGTCAGAACAAAGTTTGATCACTGTTGAGTCCGACAAAGCCTCTATGGAAATTCCTTGCTCACAAGCTGGCGTTGTCAAAGAACTCAAAGTGAAGTTGGGTGACAAAGTTAAACAAGGTTCTGTGGTGTTGGTGTTGGAAGGTGAAGCAGCAACTAACGCTGCACCGGCTCCTTCGCCTACACCAGCGCCAATCAACACAATGCCTGCAACGGGCCCTGTTGTTACCACCATTTCCAACGCATCTTCCTACAGCGGTGATGTCGACCTTGAATGCGATTTGCTCGTTTTGGGTGCTGGACCTGGCGGTTATTCCGCAGCATTCCGTGCTGCCGATTTGGGTCTCAAAGTGGTCATTGTGGAGCGCTATGCCACCTTGGGTGGCGTGTGTTTGAACGTCGGGTGTATTCCTTCTAAAGCCTTGTTGCATGTGGCTGCTGTGATGGATGAAGTTAGCCACATGGCAGACCTTGGTATTGATTTTGGTGCTCCCAAAGTGGACATCGCCAAGCTGCGCACGCACAAAGAAAAAGTCATCGGCAAATTGACGGGCGGTTTGGCCGCCATGGCCAAGATGCGCAAAGTGACTACGGTGCGCGGCGTGGGCGAATTTGTCAGTGCCAACCATGTGGTGGTAGAAGAAACCACTGGGACGGGCCAAGAAAAAACGGGCGCGAAAAAAGTTGTGGCTTTCAATAACTGCATCATTGCTGCGGGTAGTCAAGCCGTTCGTTTGCCTTTCATGCCGAAAGACCCGCGAGTCGTTGACAGCACTGGTGCATTGGCTTTGAAAGAAGTTCCCAAGCGCATGCTCATTCTGGGCGGTGGCATTATTGGTTTAGAAATGGGCACTGTTTACAGCACTTTGGGCGCACGCCTAGACGTGGTGGAAATGATGGACGGTTTGATGCAAGGTGCTGACCGTGACTTGGTCAAAATCTGGCAAAAAATGAATGCCCATCGTTTTGACAACATCATGCTCAAAACCAAAACCGTCGGCGCCAAGGCCACCAAGGCGGGTATTGAAGTCACATTTGAATCTGCAGAAGAGGGTGCTGCTGCCCCTGCACCGCAAGTTTATGACTTGGTCTTGCAAGCTGTGGGCCGCACGCCCAATGGCAAGAAGATCGCAGCGGACAAAGCAGGCGTGGCCGTCACCGACCGCGGCTTCATTCCTGTGGACATTCAAATGCGCACCAACGTGCCGAACATTTTTGCCATTGGCGACATCGTGGGCCAGCCCATGTTGGCACACAAGGCAGTGCACGAAGCACACGTGGCGGCAGAAGTGATTGCTGGCGAAATTCAAGGCAACAAAGAATTGGCAGCCAGTGCTTTCAATGCCCGCGTGATACCCAGCGTGGCTTACACCGATCCAGAAGTGGCATGGGTGGGCCTCACTGAAGACCAAGCCAAGGCGCAAGGTATCAAGGTTAAGAAGGGCTTGTTCCCATGGGCAGCTTCTGGCCGCGCCATTGCCAACGGCCGTGATGAAGGCGTCACCAAGTTATTGTTCGATGATTCCCCCGAGGCCCACGGCCACGGCAAAATCTTGGGCGGCGGCATGGTGGGCACTCATGCCGGCGACATGATTGGTGAGATTGCCTTGGCCATCGAAATGGGGGCTGATGCTGTCGACATTGGAAAAACCATCCATCCACACCCTACCTTGGGTGAGAGCATTGGCATGGCGGCTGAAGTGGCGCATGGCAGCTGTACAGATTTACCACCTGCTAAGAAATAAGCTTTTTGATGTCTCAGTCAAAACCGCTTTCGAGCGGTTTTTTCTTGGCAATGCAGAACTCTAATTTTGAGAAGGCTCTGCATGAAGTTTGTCTGACTGGACCCTTCTGGCGCCATTGAATCTTTTTTGCCAATAGGCTTCTCGCATGTCATCCACTCGAACAGCTTTGCCTGGCCTGGGGGCATGAATAAATTTGCCATCCCCGACATAAATACCCACATGACTGAACGTGCGCTTCATGGTGTTGAAGAAGACCAAGTCGCCAGGCTTGAGTTCACTTTTATTGATTTCTTCCGTGACCCTTGCTTGCTCTTCAGCCCTGCGAGGTAAGACCAAGCCGACCGATTTTTCAAACATGTGGCGCACGAAGCCACTGCAGTCAAAGCCTTTTTCTTCCGATGTGCCACCCCGTTTGTAAGGCACACCCAATAGGCCCATGGCTTGAATGACCAACTCGGAGGCTTTGCCGCCAAAGGTGTTGCGGGCCGACTGGAGCGGTCCGCTCAATTGGTTGCTAATTTGCTGAGAGAGCTGATCGGTCACTTGGGAGACCAATCCACGCTCCCTGATCAAGCGTTCAAGGTCATCCTCAACGGGTGAAGCCAAGGCTGCCGTTGTTAAAAAGACGAGTCCACATAGAATCAAGCGCATAACAAGGCAGTTTAATGCCTACTTATCAGAGTTGACACCCCAAAATGACGGGTATATCCCTGAGAATCACGATTTATGAGTACCAAGGTCTATTGTTATGCTGCTTGAAGTTGAATCCTCTCAATTGGTTTTGGTTGACTACCAATTGAAGCTCATGCCCGCCATGAAAGATGCTCAGGCTGTGTGGCATCGTGCGGAGGTGCTGGCACGGACTGCTAAATTGCTGAATGTGCCCGTCTGGGCCACTGAGCAAAACCCCTCCGGATTGGGACCCATTTCTCCTGAGATTCGTCAGCATTGCCAAAGGGTGCTGGCCAAAATGGCTTTCAGTGCCGTAGAGGAAGGCTTGGGTGAGTGGTTAAGTCCACCAGCACCCGCTGTCCCCAAGGGGAACGCAAGAAGTCTGCCGCGTCATTTGCAAAAGCCACCCGAGTCCGACTCTGGCCCCTCAGTGCTTATTGCAGGCTGTGAGGCCCATGTTTGTTTGCTTCAGACAGCCTTGGACTTGCTCGAAGACGAATTCGATGTTTGGGTGGTGACTGATGCCTGTGCGTCACGTTCTGATCGCGATCGTGATGCTGCATTTGATCGCTTGGCAGGTGCGGGCGCGGAGCTGATAACCACAGAAATGGTTTTATTTGAATGGCTTCGGTCTGCTGAAAATCCAGACTTCAAGCAAGTCCAGACTTGGATCAAGTCCTTGGCTTAACTGGGATAGGGGCTTTTTCATGGAGAGTCAGCTTCCAGCAAGTCCATCATGAATAATTATAAATTCAGAAGGCGAAGTCCCCTCACCAAAGTTGTGTGCAAGGCTCGCCAGTCATTGATTGCAAAATTGGACTGTTCATTGCAAAGATTTGCCTTACAGCGGCGACAGGAGACACCATGGGTCAATTTTCAGATTTTCACCAACGTTCTATTCAAGATCGTGATGCGTTCTGGGCAGAACAAGCCCAACAAATTGAATGGCACAAAGTGCCACAAGAAATTTGTGACTACAGCAATCCGCCATTTGCCAAATGGTTCAAGGGCGGCGAAACCAATCTGTGTCACAACGCCATCGATCGTCATTTAAAAGAACGCGGCGACCAAGCTGCTCTCATTTTTGTCTCCACTGAAACAGACCAAGAGCGCACTTACACCTACAAGCAATTGCATTCTGAAGTGCAACGCATGGCCGCGTCCTTGCTGTCCTTGGGCGTCAAAAAAGGCGATCGTGTCTTGATTTACTTGCCCATGATTGCAGAGGCTGCCTTTGCCATGCTGGCATGTGCTCGAATTGGCGCTATTCACTCCGTGGTGTTTGGTGGGTTTGCTTCTGGCTCACTGGCTTCGCGCATTGAGGATGCATCACCCAAAGTCATTGTGAGTGCTGATGCTGGCTCACGTGGCGGCAAGGTGGTGGAATACAAACCATTGCTAGACGAAGCCATTCGCTTGTCTTCTCACAAACCAGATGCGGTGTTGTTGATTGATCGAGGTCTTGCCAAAATGGCCATCACCGAAGGTCGCGATGTTCACTGGTCCAGCTTGCGTGAAAAACACATGAACGATGTGGTGCCATGCGAATGGGTAGATGCCACTCATCCAAGTTACACCTTGTACACCTCTGGTACCACTGGCAAGCCTAAAGGTGTGCAGCGTGATACCGGTGGGTACACCGTGGCCTTGGCTTCTAGCATCCCCCATATTTTTTGTGGCAAACCTGGCGAGACATTTTTTTGCACCAGCGACATCGGTTGGGTGGTTGGCCACAGTTACATCATTTACGGCCCCCTCATTGGCGGAATGGCCACCATCCTTTACGAAGGCTTGCCAACTCGACCTGATGGCGGAATCTGGTGGAGCTTGGTGGAGAAGTACAAAGTGACTGTCATGTTCAGCGCACCCACAGCCATCAGGGTGTTAAAGAAACAAGATCCAGCCCTGCTCAGCAAATACGATTTATCGAGTTTGAAAGCATTGTTTTTGGCAGGCGAACCCCTTGATGAGCCAACCGCCAAGTGGATTTCTGAAGGCCTTGGCAAACCAATTATTGACAACTATTGGCAAACCGAAACGGGTTGGCCCATTTTGACGGTGTGCAATGGCATTGAAAAAACCTTGAGCAAGTTTGGCTCGCCAGGCAAAGCTGTTTATGGCTACGACGTCAAATTATTAGACGATCAAACGGGCGAAGAGCTTACACAGCCTCACCAAAAAGGTGTGGTGGCCATCGAAGGACCCTTGCCCCCTGGTTGTTTGCAGACTGTATGGGGCGATGACGATCGATTCGTCAAAACCTACTGGACCACGGTACCCGGAAAGATGGTTTACTCCACCTTTGATTGGGGCATCAAAGACGAAGATGGCTACTTCTTCATTTTGGGCCGAACGGACGACGTCATCAATGTGGCCGGCCATCGTTTGGGCACCCGTGAAATCGAGGAAAGCATTGCAGGACACACCGCTGTGGCGGAAGTGGCTGTGGTGGGGGTGGCCGACAGTCTCAAAGGGCAAGTGGCCATGGCATTTGCAGTACTCAAAGACGGCGCCTTGTTGAATGAACCGCAAGCTTTACTCAAGCTTGAAGGTGAAATCATGAAGGTGGTCGACAACTCTTTGGGGGCTGTGGCTCGTCCAGCACGCGTTCGCTTTGTGACTGTATTGCCCAAAACGCGCAGCGGAAAACTGCTGCGCCGAGCCATCCAAGCTGTTTGTGAGGGCCGAGACCCTGGTGATCTAACCACCATGGACGACCCCAGCGCTTTGCTTCAAATTGCTGATTTGGTCAAAGCATCAATTAAATAAGCCGCTTGCATCAAATCAATGGGATAATGCGGCAGTTACTAAGGCCCTTCCCATGCCACAGTCGCATCCGCCAACCGGTTCAGCCGTGTCGCGGAAGGTATTTCAACCAACTAATGCTCCCTGAAGGGGGGCGAAGGTCAGCGAAAAATGAGTGAGACAAAATCCGTCTACGCCGCCTATCAAGGCAACACGTATCTCTTCGGAGGCAATGCACCCTACGTCGAGGAAATGTACGAGAACTATCTGGCCAATCCTGGCAGTGTTCCCGACAGTTGGCGCGAATATTTCGACGCCCTCCAACACGTACCTGCTGTCGATGGCTCATCTGCCAAAGACGTTCCCCATTTACCCGTCATCAATGCCTTTGCCGAACGCGCCAAACAAGGTGGCACCAAAGTCGTCATGGCCAGTGCCGATGCCGAAATGGGACGCAAGCGTACCGCTGTACAGCAGCTCATTGCGGCCTACCGCAACGTGGGTCAACGCTGGGCCGATCTTGATCCTTTGAAGCGCACAGAGCGTCCTAACATTCCAGACCTCGACCCCGCCTTTTACGGCTTTACCGATGCCGACCAAGAAACCGTGTTTGACACCAGCAACACCTTCTTTGGTAAAAATTCCATGCCTCTGCGCGAATTGCTCAATGCATTGCGCGAAACTTATTGCGGCACTTTGGGCGCCGAATTCATGTACACCACTGAGCAAGCTGAAAAGCGCTGGTGGCAACAGAAGTTGGAAAGCATTCGCAGCAAACCCAACTTCAACTCAGATCAAAAGAAACACATTCTCGACCGCTTAACAGCGGCCGAAGGTTTGGAGCGTTTCCTTCACACCAAGTATGTGGGTCAAAAGCGCTTTTCCTTGGAGGGTGGTGAAACCTTCATTGCCGCCATGGACGAACTCATTCAGTCTGCTGGCGAAAAGGGCGTCCAAGAAATTGTGATTGGCATGGCCCACCGCGGTCGTTTGAATGTGCTGGTCAATTCCATGGGCAAGTTGCCCAAAGACATGTTTGCTGAATTCGATCACACAGCCCCAGAAGACTTGCCAGCCGGCGACGTCAAATATCACCAAGGCTTTAGCTCAGACATCAGCACCCGCGGTGGCCCCGTTCACTTGTCCTTGGCCTTCAACCCATCACACCTTGAAATTGTGAACCCCGTGGTGGAAGGTTCTGTGCGTGCCCGCATGGACCGCCGTGCCGATCCACATGGCAAACAAGTGCTGCCCGTGTTGGTCCACGGCGATGCGGCCTTTGCCGGTCAAGGTGTCAACCAAGAAACATTGGCGCTGGCCCAAACCCGTGGTTACTCCACTGGCGGCACAGTGCACATCATCATCAACAACCAAATTGGTTTCACCACATCCGACCCACGCGACATGCGCTCAAGCGTTTATTGCACCGACATCGTGAAGATGGTGGAAGCGCCAGTGTTGCACGTCAATGCAGACGATCCAGAAACCGTGGTGTTGGCTACACAAATTGCGCTTGAGTACCGCATGACGTTCAAAAAAGACGTGGTGCTCGACATCATTTGCTTCCGCAAATTGGGTCACAACGAACAAGACACACCAAGCCTCACACAGCCTCTGATGTACAAGAAAATTGCGGCCCATCCGGGTACTCGCAAGTTGTACGCCGATCGCTTGGCTTCTCAAGGTTTGGGCGACTTCTTGGGCGACGACATGGTCAAGGCCTGCCGCGCAGCCCTCGATGCGGGCAAGCACACCGAAGACGAAGTTGTTTTGACCAATTTCAAAACTCAGTTTTCTGTTGATTGGGCACCGTTTCTCAACCAAAAGTGGACAGATGCAGGCGCCACTGCCATTCCATTGGCTGAATGGAAACGCATTTCTGAAAAAATCACCACACTGCCAAGCACCGTCACCCCACACCAGCTGGTAAAGAACGTGTATGACAACCGCGCGGCCATGGGCCGGGGTGACATGCCCGTCGATTGGGGCATGGGCGAACACATGGCCTTCGCTTCCTTGGTGGCCAGTGGCTACCCAGTGCGCTTGTCAGGCGAAGATTGCGGGCGAGGTACCTTCACCCACCGTCACGCTGTGATTCATGATCAAAATCGTGAAAAGTGGGACACGGGCACTTATGTGCCTTTGCAAAACGTCGCAGACAACCAAGCGCCTTTTGTCGTCATCGACTCCATCCTGTCTGAAGAGGCTGTGTTGGGTTTTGAATACGGCTACGCTTCCAACGACCCCAACACCTTGGTCATTTGGGAAGCTCAATTTGGTGACTTCGCCAATGGCGCACAAGTGGTGATTGACCAGTTCATTGCGTCAGGCGAAGTAAAGTGGGGCCGTGTGAATGGCTTAACTCTCATGTTGCCACACGGCTACGAAGGCCAAGGCCCAGAGCACAGCTCTGCGCGTTTGGAGCGCTTTATGCAGTTGGCTGCCGATACCAACATGCAAATTGTTCAGCCCACTACGGCCAGCCAAATCTTTCACGTGTTGCGTCGTCAAATGGTTCGCAATTTGCGCAAGCCATTGATCATCTTCACGCCAAAGTCTTTGCTGCGCAACAAAGATGCCACATCACCTTTGTCTGAATTCACCAAAGGTGGCTTCCAAACCGTGATCCCTGAAAACAAAGCACTCAAGTCCGACAAGGTCAAGCGTGTGTTGGTGTGTTCAGGCAAGGTCTACTACGACTTGGTGAAAAAGCGGGAAGAACTGGGCGCAGACGACACCGCTATTTTGCGTGTCGAGCAGTTGTACCCATTTCCTCACAAAGCCTTTGCTGCCGAGATGAAAAAGTACCCCAACGCCACCGAGTTGGTGTGGACGCAAGACGAGCCACAAAACCAAGGCGCATGGTTCTTTGTTCAGCATTACATCCACGAGAACATGTCTGAAGGTCAGCGCCTGGGTTATTCCGGCCGTGCTGCTTCCGCATCGCCTGCCGTGGGTTACTCACACCTCCACCAAGAGCAGCAAAAAGCCTTGGTCGACGGCGCGTTTGGCAAGATCAAAGGCTTTGTGTTGACCAAATAAGGTCAAGCGCAAGCATCCATTGAACCTATTTAGAAAGAATTGAAATGGCTATCGTAGAAGTGAAAGTTCCTCAGCTGTCTGAGTCCGTGGCAGAAGCCACCATGTTGCAGTGGAAAAAGAAAGTAGGCGACAGTGTTGCTGCCGACGAAATCTTGATCGAAATTGAAACCGACAAAGTGGTGTTGGAAGTGCCAGCGCCTTCTGCAGGTGTGTTGTCTGAAATTTTGGTAGGCGACGGCGGTACAGTCGCTGCTGAACAACTCATTGCACGCATTGACACAGACGGCAAAGTGGCAGCAGCAGCAGCTGCTTCTGCACCCGCACCTGCCGCCAGTGCGGCTGCTGCACCCGCAGCACAAAGCAACAGCATGGCAGGCGTGGCCATGCCTGCTGCTGCCAAGCTGATGGCGGACAACAACTTGCTCGCTGGTTCAGTGGCCGGTTCTGGCAAAGACGGTCGCGTCACCAAAGGTGATGTGTTGTCTGCTGTTGCGGGAGGTGCCAAGCCTGTTGCCCAAGTGTCTATTCCAACTGGCGTGCCTACGACATCATTGCCACAAGTGGCAGCGCCAGCTGTTAACTTGGGCGAGCGCCCAGAGCAACGTGTGCCCATGACACGGTTGCGTGCACGTGTGGCCGAGCGTTTGTTGCAATCGCAAGCAACCAATGCCATCTTGACCACGTTCAATGAAATCAACATGGCGCCCGTCATGGACATGCGCAAGCGCTTCCAAGACAAGTTTGAAAAAGAGCATGGCATCAAGTTGGGTTTCATGAGTTTCTTCGTCAAAGCGGCTGTGCATGCTTTGAAGAAATACCCCGTGCTCAATGCCTCTGTGGATGGCAACGACATCGTGTACCACGGTTACTTCGACATCGGAATCGCTGTAGGTTCACCTCGCGGTTTGGTTGTGCCTATTTTGCGCAATGCCGATCAAATGAGCTTTGCCGACATCGAGAAGAAAATTGCTGAATTTGGCGCCAAAGCCAAAGACGGCAAGTTGGGCATTGAAGACATGACAGGCGGTACGTTCTCCACACCCTGCAAAGCGCGCAGAGTTGAGCTCGACCAGGCAATTCTGGCCTGACAGGCGGGCGCTCGTGGGTTCGCACACGTCATTGTCGTCGTAATAGTGCTCGCTGACTA
>JAPLPO010000132.1:0-3726 GCA_026400155.1 Burkholderiales bacterium
AATACTGCAAGAGGGGCTCACGAGGATTGGCTTTTTGAGCAGATTCAATCAAGGCCAGCCATTCACGCTCTTGAGCCGTGTCTTGTCCTGTCAAACTGCGATCCATCACTTGGGTTAACTTCAGTTGCTGTGCCGCTGAAAGGTTTTGAGGCGTTGTTTGCCATCTGTTCCAAATGGGATTCAACCAAGCTCTGGCGACCACTGGATCACCGTTCCAACTCAGCCAATGTTGCGCGGCTTGAATCGCCAAATCCGTCGATTGACACTGTGGTTCGCCCAAACGAGCCCAAAGTCGCTGCATTTGTCCCTGTTCATGCGTTTTGGCAATGAGGTCAAAAACCAGGCTGCGAATCATGCTTTCTGAAGCTTCAGAAGTGAAAGCGCGGTGCTTGATCAACAGCAAAGCGGTGTCTAAAGCCAAAGAAGACTCACCGGCCAAACGCGCGGCCTTCAACCTTAAACGCATGGCCAATGTTCGCCTTGCAACACCTTGCGGCAAACGATCTAACCAAAGCAAGCTTTCAGACGCATCCCTGTCGTCCAATGCCCAGCGCGCAGCGCGCAGCATGCTGCCCTCTACCAAGGATTGACGCACATTGGAAGTCCCGCCAGAAGGCTCCTGCAAGGCCTGGTTGAGATGCGATTGACGCGTCGTTTTGTCATTCAGCGCATGCGCCGACTCTGCAGCCAAGATGTGTGCAACGCTCCTCAAAGCACCCGCATGATCTAGCACTTCACCCGCATCAGACAGTGATTTTTCTCTGGCCAAAACCAACTCGGCAGATTTGCGTGCACGTAAAAATCTGCCTTCCATGAACTGCGCCAAACTATCTAGCAATGCGGCATGGGTGGCTCGCTCCTTTTGTTGCAAACGCCAGCGCTTGGCCTGCTTGGGCAGCTCAAACAAAGCGGTGAGTGCACGCTGAGCCCAATGCACGGTCAACAAAATCATGACCAGCGCAAACAGCACCAAGTTCAGCGACAAATCTAAGCGATAGGGCGTCCAGAAGATGGAAACGGTGCCGACATTGTTAGACGCCAACAAGGCGGTAGCAACCGCCACTGCAAACAAACTCACGAGCCAAAGTGCTGCGCGCATGAATTTTTACTTTCCAGAGGACGCTGTGGCCAAGGCAGCCAAAGAAGCATCAAGTCGGGGAATGGGACTGCCTTTGCTCAGAGCTTGCGCCTTGTCCAACAATTGAAGAGCTTGCTGAGTTTTACGTGCGCCAGGATCGAAGTATTTTTTCAAGACGGCGGATACTGCTTGCAAGTCAGCGCGCGCTGCATCGTTTTGGCGCGCCAACAAACCGAGCCGCGCATTGAGCAGTTTGAGTTTTAAATTCTCCCGCAAGAAAAAACCTTGCTCAGGGGCCAGCAAAGCCGCTTCAGGGCTATCGATTCGGCTAACTCGCAACAAGCCTCTGGCTTCCATCAAGACTCTGTCAACCACGGTTTTCCACCAAGCGGTGTTGGATGCGCTGGCAGCGTCAGTGTCTGCAGGCTTGGCTGGGTTGACGGCAGGTCGATTCAACTCGTTGGCAAGGGGAATTTCATCGGCCAAAGCCACAATTTCGTCCAGTACCAAAAGCATGCCAGGCAGATCGGTGATTTGGACCGACTTGACCAACTCAAGGTCTCGATCGATGGCCCTTTGAATGGTAATCAAGCGGGGGTTGGAGGCTCTTTGAAGTCGCGATTGGGCTGTTTTCAAAGCGCCCAAAAGAGGCTCCAGACTGCTCGTTAACTGTGCTTGCTGCTGCGCCAAACGCAGAGAAGACTCAATGTCCAAGACCAAGTTTTCATCCCGCGAACGCGACAATGATTGAATCAAGTCCTCCAATTGAGCGCGCTGCAGCGCAGCTTCACCCAATCTGGACTCGACCAAGGCCATTCTGGATGCACTGTCTTTGACGCTGTCTTGGGCTTGCTTGGCCCAGGCTTTGGCTTCCAAAGATTGCTGGCCAGCATCTGCACTTTGTCTGGCCAGCTGGCCTTGGATGCGAGAGAGCTTCTCCCAAAGTAAACCGCTGAAAACAACCGCCATCACGGCCAACAGAACCGGCAACCAGAATGTCAGCGGCCTGCGTGGCGAAGCTGCCACCTGCGCAGGCTCTGGCGCGGGTGAAGGCGTGGGTGCAGATGCTGGAGCAGCTGTTGCCGGGCCATTGATGTCGTTGGTTGTTTCGGAGCTCATGTGAGAGATTTTATAGATGCCAGCAATGAATGGATGCCCGGCGGGGCAATTGCAACAAAGCCCCAACCCTTTTTTTGCGCCAAATCAGCCATTCTGGGATGCGTGACCGTGGCTTTGGCGACCGCCCAATTGGCCTCTGGACACTGCGACATCAGGTTTTGCAGCGCTGCCGAACTGCTAAACAACCAAATGGCACCCTCCGCAATCAGTTGATGGACTCGCTCTTTTTGAAAGCTGGTCAATTGAGAAGCGCTTCGCTGATAGGCCGCCATGGTGGCAACATGGACTTGTGACTTTTCAAGTTCTTGGGCCAGCCAGTCGCGGCCCGCAGCAGCGCCAGATTCATCGGCACCCCTTACAAACAAGACGTTCATGCCGGCTCTCACTTGAGGCGACACCACCTCCCACAAAGCCTCGGAATCGAGCTGCTTGGCTTGCAAAGCTGGCTGATCGATTTGTTCGAAAGGCACCCCAATCTGAACCAGTGCGGCCGCTGTGCCTGGGCCCGTGCACCAAGCGCGAGCGCCATTTTGAAAATGCGCCACCCAATCTGACTGGCCTTCAAGTGCTTGCGCCAAGAATCGAACCGCGTTGGCACTGACGAACATCACCGCTTGGCTGCGCTTGATTTGGACGAGGGCGTCTTGTGCTGTTTGAGCATTTAAAAACTCAGACAGCTCCAGCAGCGGGAATTCAATGGCTTGATAACCAGCATCGCTCAATGCCTGAACCCAAGAGTTTGCATCTTGCTTTGGCCGGGTTACCACAACTTGAGGCATGGCTTATAGGCTGACTGGCATCAGTGGGCACCACCGCGCTTGAGATCTGCAGCCACTTCATCACCCAAAGCTTCAGCTTGTTGAAGGTCATTGACCTGTCCAGAGATGTGGGCCGTGACCAAACTGGCTTCACCTTCAGGATTGCCCCATGCAGCCCGCAAACTCAGAACTTGTCCGGATAAAGTGGCATGCGCTGCCAGGGGCATGGAGCAACTTCCCCCCATGGCACGACTGACGGCCCGCTCAGCCGCCACAGCCAGCCATGACCTTGAATGAACCAAGGGCTTCAAGGCCTCAAGCAAATCGGTGCGGCCAGTGCAAATTTCAATGCCCAATGCGCCTTGACCTGCCGCTGGCAACATTTGGTCGGTTTCAAAAATATGGCGAATTCGGTCATTGAGTGCCAGGCGCTTAAGCCCAGCTGCCGCCAAAATAATGCCTGAATACTGACCCTCATCCAATTTGCGCAAACGCGTGTCCAAATTGCCACGCAGAGGCTCAATTTTCAAATCGGGTCGGAGGGCACGCAGCAAAACGGTTCGCCTTAGGCTGGAAGTACCCACCACAGCGCCTTGGGGTAAATCCATGAGTGTGGGGTATTGGGCTGAAACCCAAGCGTCTCTGGGGTCTTCGCGCTCCATGACACAGGCCAATTCAAATCCTTCGGGCATGTCCATTGGCACATCCTTCAAAGAATGCACTGCGATGTCGGCACGCCCCTCCGACAAAGCCACCTCCAATTCCTTGACA
>JAPLPO010000132.1:3735-4791 GCA_026400155.1 Burkholderiales bacterium
CGCCCACTTTGCTGAGGCTGCGGTCCAAAATTTGATCGCCCTGTGTGGTCATGCCCAGGAGCTCTACGGTGTGTCCACGCGACTGCAAAATAGCTTGGACATGCTCTGCTTGCCACATGGCCAAGCGGCTTTCACGCGTGGCAATCACAATGGGGCGCTGTAAATTGGATGACATAGAAGGGTTCAAACCAGTGTCTTGATGGTAAATGTTCAAGCTCGTCAAATGCTAGCACGAGTGAAGATCATGGTATCTGTAAACCCGATAAAATCTTGCCATGTCAAAAAACCAACTCGATCAAAAGTCCCAGGCCTGGTCGGCCTTGTTTTCTGAGCCCATGAGCGACCTGGTGAAGCGCTACACCTCCAGCGTCTTCTTCGACAAGCGACTCTGGCAATCTGACATTCAGGGCAGCCTGGCGCACGCCGAAATGCTGGCAGCCCAAAAAATCATCAGCGCCCAAGACTTTGCCGACATTCAGCGTGGCATGGCGCAAATTACCGAAGAAATTGCCAACGGCCAATTTGAGTGGAAGTTGGACTTGGAAGATGTGCACCTCAACATCGAAGCCCGCCTCACGCAAATTGTGGGCGATGCAGGCAAGCGCCTGCACACAGGCCGCAGCCGCAATGACCAAGTGGCCACCGATGTGCGCCTTTGGTTGGTGAGCGAGATTGACCTGATTGGTGGTTTGCTAAACGACCTTCAAAAATCATTGATCGAAGTAGCAGAGCGAAATGTAGACGTGATCTTGCCAGGCTTCACGCATTTGCAAGTGGCACAACCTGTCAGCTTTGCGCATCACTTGTTGGCTTACGTCGAAATGTTTGCGCGCGATGCCGAGCGAATGGCTGATGTGCGCCGCCGCACCAACCGTTTGCCATTAGGCTCAGCGGCATTGGCTGGCACCACCTACCCGCTCGACCGCGAACGCGTGGCCAAAAGCTTGGGCATGGTGGACGAGCATGGCAATGCCTGTGTCTGCCAAAACAGCTTGGATGGTGTGAGCGACCGCGACTTCGCCATTGAATTCACGGCAGCCGCTTCTTTGTGCATGG
>JAPLPO010000127.1 GCA_026400155.1 Burkholderiales bacterium
TGCAATGACCACGGCAAACACCCCAGACCACAAAGAGTTGGTGATGGGGTTGGCCCATTGAAGGCCCGCCAAATGGCTGGGTACAAAGGATCGAAATTCAAACAGGCCCGACAAGTTCAGACCCAAGGCGGCAAACAACAGCGCCAGTGCGCCCACCACCCAAGGAGATTGCAACTGAAAGCCCCAACCCAATTGCGAACCCGCTTCGCGCAGCCCCAGCATGAGCGCGCCCAGAACCAGGAATGAAATCAAGACGCCTGCGCTGAAGGCCCAAGCGGACAGCTTCATTTCTCTGGGGTGTCTGGCGTGCTGTGTGATGCTGAGTAGCTTGATGGCCAAAACAGGAAAGACGCAAGGCATTAAATTCAAGAGCATGCCGCCCAGCAAAGCGCCCAACATGGCAAGGGCCCAGGTGGCAAAGGGTGCTGGTGTTGATACCGAGCTGGGCTTGTTTGGTAAACCTGAAAAGCTCAAATTGCTTGGGGCAACAGGCTCCGAAAACTCTTGCCATTGACCTTGAACCGGTGTTGTCACCGTCCACTGTCGGCCGGTGGGCGCATCGGCCTTGCCTTGCACCAACAGCCATGTCATTTGAGCAGGGCTGTCCATGCGCTCAGCCGAAATTTGGATATTGACCTCTGCGCGGGCTGGTGTCTTGTTCGAAGCGTCTGGCGCCATGCTTTGAATGACGGGTGCTGCGCTGTTTTTGACAACATTGGCCGTTTGAGGAAAGACTGTCCAGTCACTCTTTTGCAACTCAGGCGGCAGCTGCGAGAGGCTCAATTGCAAAGTACGGCCATCTGCCGCAATGCGAGCTTGGTGCTGTCCTGGCAAGGCTTGTGCTTGCAGTTGAAGCGCTTTGTCAAACGCATCGCGCGCCATGGCAGTCGCGCCCTGAATGGGCAGCTTCAGACTGAAATCGCCCTCTTGAGGAATGCACTCCTGCTTGCAAACCAACCAATTGGCACGCAAGTCAATTTGAATCGAGCTCTCATTGTTCTGCAGCTTGAAGGAAGGACCTATTTGAATGGGTGTGACCAACAAGGTGGTGTCTTCGTAGCCATAATTGGCCAAGCTGCCAATGGGAATACGGCGCGGCGCAGGCCAAACCAGTGGGCCCGCCACCATGCCTGTGGGCAGCTTCCACTGAAGCTCGGTGGGCAAACCTGAATCGCCAGGGTTGCGCCAGTAGGTGTGCCAATGGGCTTGGTGCACCAGCTCCAAACCCAGCCAAATGGTTTTGCCTGGGCCAATGCCTTCAGGCGCAAGTGCCAAAAGGGTGGCTTTAACTTGCGGGGTTTTGACCACCTGGCCGGCAGGGCCCGAACTCAAAATTTGAGTTTGTGCGTGTGCCTGCAGCGTCAAGCTAAGAGCCAAGCAAACAGCCAAAGCGATGCCTGCCCCTGCCTTCAGTAGTGTCTGTAAGGGCTGAAGCAAAAATAGCCTTAAAAATGGCCTCGACAGGTGACGCACAGGGAGGGAGTCCTCAAGCAAAAACACAGAAAGCTGGCTGAAAATCAGCCAACACCAAGTGTGGCCCAAAAATGACCAAACTCAAGAGCCCAACTCTACACCGCAAATTCATACCCCTAAATGAGACGCCTCTATTAAACTGCGCTTATTCAAAAGCTTGCCTCACATGTCACATCACATCCACCATTGGTCCAACTTGACCACCCAAGACTTTGGCTGCATCGACACGACCCGGGCCATTGCGGTCTTGCCCTTGGCCGCCACCGAGCAACACGGCCCTCACCTGCCCCTTTCGGTCGATGTGGACATTGTGGATGGGGTTGTCAATGCCGCCATTGCCCAATTGAATGCCAGCGCTCATCCCGCAGCAGATGCGCTGAATCCACAAGATTTGTCGATCTTGGTGCTACCCACTCAAAGTGTGGGTTTAAGTCCAGAGCATGCGGCATTCCCTGGCACGCTCACCTTAAAGTCCGAAACGCTCATTCGTTTGTGGACCGACATTGCAGAATCGGTCAAAGCAGCAGGCATTCACAAACTGGTGCTGTTCAATTCGCATGGTGGGCACGTGGGTGCCATGGATGTGGTGGCCCGCGATTTGCGCGCTCGCTTGGGCATGCTGGTTTACAGCGTCAATTGGTACCAACTTCCCCTTGAAGACGACAAAGGGCAAGATGCCCATGCGCTGTTTTCTGACCATGAGCATCGGTTTGGGGTGCACGCGGGCGAGCTTGAAACCTCGGTCATGCTGGCGCTCAAACCGCAAGCGGTGAACATGAGCAAGGCAGAAAATTTCAAATCAAGCTCAGAAGATAGGGCCTTGTCGTTTCCCATTTTGGGCAACGGGCGCAGTGCCAAACTGGCTTGGCAAATGCAAGATTACAACCCTGCTGGGGCGGCTGGCAACGCTGCTGCCGCAACGGCTCAAAAGGGACAAGCTGTCATAGATGCCGCCGGGCGATCCTTGGCGCAATTGCTGTTGGAAATAGATCGCTTGCCCGCCCAAACGTTGCGGTCTTGAGCCTGAGATCTTCAGATCAGCGCTTGGCCTATATTTTGGGCAAGCTCAATTCACAGGCCGATGGGGCAATTTGCTTCGGGTACTCCCGCGTTGCATCCAAGCACCCGCCATCGGCATAGACACCTTTGGCGTCTCTGATGCGCATCATTTGTTGCAAGATGTGTTGCAATTTGTCGGGCTTGTGCAGAGTGTCTTGCACGCAGGCTTCTACTTTGGCCTCGTCCATCCACAACTCACCCGCCGCATTGGTTTGCACACCATCACGCCAATGGAAGATCTCGATGCATTTACTTTGCAAGGTAAAAGGCTGGTCGCGCTTCCAGAAGTTACTGAACAAGCCACTGCCGACATAAATGACCCACGAGCCTTCATAGCCCGTCACGTCAGAAGAGCGGGCATCGGGGTTTCGGAACCAAACCCGATCGCCAGGCACATAAAAACGGCCGGGCAAGGGCTCTTCAAGGGAGCCATATTCATGCAAAAAAACCTCGTGAAACTGGCCAGAACGAATGGCGTATTTTTCATTCAAAGTTTGCAATTGCGCTAACAAGGCAGCGTTGTGCACAGCGGCCTCTTGTGCCAAGCCTAACAAAATTACATATTCGGTGGCGCGATAGCAAGAAAAGTCATAGAGCTTGCCAGTGGCCTCGGGTTGAGTGGCACTGACCAATGCCTTGATCAAACCTGTACCCGATTGCAAAATAAAACCGGCTTCTTCTTCGTATCGCCAAAATTCGCTGGGTCTTTCGGCTGCATCGGTTTTGAATGCCAAGGCTGTTTTTCGGGCATCCAACACAATGTTTTCGCGCACCCGCACTGCGCTGTTGAGCGCTTCTAAGCTTTTGAATTCAAAGAGGTGCGGCGAGACCAGCATGGACCAAAGGATCTCTTGCTGCAAACTGGTGGCATGCTGATGAAGTAAGAGGGTGTCGCAGTTGGGCGCATGAACTTGCATCCATGCGCCGCTCATTTTGCAAAATAGGCCGCCAGATCTGAGCTCAATGTCCAAGCCTTCTTCAATGCCAATGCCTGCAAAAAAAACAAGACACGCAGACCTGTCGCCATGGGACACTCGAATGCCTGCAGCTTGAGTTGGATGCGAAGTGGCCTGTTGCGAAGTTTGCATGCATGTCATTTTGACAAGAAAGCCAAGCCTCCCCTATCGGGAGAAACACTATCAAGCAAAAGTGATCCAGCTTCGATGGTCTGCATGATCTAAATGCGGTAAGTTATTGTAAGAAAGCAACATGTGCCTAGATGGTGAAAATACAAACTCTGTAAGCGCCGTATTTCGAATGCGCAGGTTCAATTCGATGGACGTCTCGACTAGGACCACCGCTAGACACCACCAACACGCGGCCCTGGTGCTTTTCGCGGATGTGTGTCAAAACAGATTGAATACCCGCTGCAAACTCTGCATAACTTGTCATGCCTTTGGGTTGCGTCTCGCCGGCCATCCATTTTTGCAAAGCCGTTCGCAACAAACGAAAGTGATGCTTGTACATCTCTGGCGTATCTGGCTTGGCAAGTGGCTCTGGATGAATGGTTTCGATCAAGGCGTGGCTGTCGTATTCATTGAGTTCCGGCCAAACTACAGCTTGATTTTCCAGTTGTGCACCCTGTGCAATACCTTCCCAAGTTTGGCGGTGTCTTTTCAGGCTACCCATGTAAACAGCCTCAAACTTCAGCGCCTCTGCGCCTTCATGGTCGCTGGCCGCTTGAAGCCAATACTGGCCCAAGCGAATGCTTTGTCGCTGGCCCAAGTTGCTGAGTTGGTCGTAATCGTCTGCGCCAAAAGAAGCCTGACCGTGG
>JAPLPO010000026.1 GCA_026400155.1 Burkholderiales bacterium
GGCGTGTTGTACATGGAGCCGTTGTCGGCCACCATTTTGTAATTGAACGCACTGGGGCAATGCTTCATGGCTGTGCCCAAGAGGTCTTCACGCACCACCACTAGGGTGAGACCTGCGGGACCTAAATTCTTTTGCGCCCCGCCAAAAGCCAAACCCACTTTAGACCAATCGATGCTGCGTGAGGCAACGTGTGAAGAGAAGTCAATGACCAAGGGTGCGTTGCTGCCAAGGGCCTTCAGGTCGGGCAGTGCGTTGAACTCAACACCATCGATGGTTTCGTTGGTGCACACGTGCACATAGTTCGCCTTAGCGCTTAACTGCCATTCACCGGGGGAGGGGATGGTTGTGAACTTGGTGTTTTGAGCGCTGGCCGCCAAATTCGGCGTACAAAACTGCGCCGCCTCTTTGAATGACTTTTGGCTCCAAGTGCCGGTGACCACAAAATCAACCGTGCCTTCTTGCGACAAGTTCAGGGGCACGATGGCATTTTCTGCAATGCCGCCGCCTTGCATGAACAAGATTTTGAAGTGGCTCGGTATGGCTAACAATTCACGAAGATCGGCTTCTGCTTCTTCATAAATGGAAGTGAACTCTTTGCCGCGGTGGCTCATCTCCATCACGCCCATGCCGCTGCCGTGCCAATCCAGCATTTCGCTGGCGGCTTGGATCAAGACGGCATCGGGAATGGCGGCAGGGCCGGCAGAGAAGTTGAACGGTCGTGTCATTCAGCAGAACCGCTTTCGCCGGCGTCGCCCTCTGTATCGGCTGAGTCATCGGCTGAACCATCGCTTGGATCGTCTTGCACGTTGGCATCGTTTTCCACAATGCGTTGCAAGCCAGACAATTTGGCGCCGTCGTCTAAGCCAATCAGTATCACGCCTTGTGTGGCACGACCCAGTTCACGAATTTCAGAAACGCGTGTGCGCACCAACACACCGGTGTCGGTGATCAACATGATTTCGTCGTCGGCGTGCACCAATGTTGCAGCCACCACTTTGCCATTGCGTTCTGATTGCTGGATGGCAATCATGCCTTTGGTGCCGCGACCATGGCGAGTGTATTCAGTGATGGAGGTTCGTTTGCCATAACCATTGGCAGTGGCGGTGAGCACACTTTGTTGCTCATCTTCGGCCACCAACATGGCAATCACGCTTTGGGTGTCATCTAGCATCATGCCGCGCACACCGCGTGCATTTCGGCCCATAGGACGTACATCGTTTTCATCAAAGCGAACCGCTTTGCCGCCATCGCTGAACAACATCACGTCGTGCTTGCCGTCTGTGAGTGCGGCGCCAATTAAGAAGTCGCCTTCGTCCAGGTCCACGGCAATGATGCCGGCCTTGCGGGGGTTGCTGAATTCATCCAAAGATGTTTTCTTGACAGTGCCCATGGAGGTGCCCATGAACACGTAATGGTCAGCTGGGAAGCTGCGCATGTCGCCCGTCAATGGCAACACAACATTGATTTTTTCACCTTCTTGCAAAGGGAACATGTTGACGATGGGGCGACCGCGCGAACCGCGTGAGCCTGCAGGCACTTCCCAGACTTTGAGCCAGTACAAACGGCCACGGTTGGAGAAGCACAAGATGTAATCGTGCGTGTTGGCAATGAAGAGCTGATCGATCCAATCGTCTTCCTTGGTGGCCGTGGCTTGTTTGCCGCGACCGCCGCGTTTTTGCGCGCGGTATTCAGACAAAGGCTGGCTCTTGATGTAACCGCTGTGCGACAAAGTCACCACCATGTCGGTGGGTGTGATCAGGTCTTCGGTGGCCAAATCTTGGGCGTTGTTTTCAATGTAGCTGCGACGTGCGCCAATTTTGGTTTGGCCAAATTCTTGGCGCAACTCGCCCAGCTCAGTGCCAATGATGGTGGATACACGCTCGGGCTTGGCCAGGATGTCGAGCAAGTCTTCAATCTCAGACATCACTTCTTTGTACTCAACCACAATCTTGTCTTGTTCCAGACCGGTCAAGCGTTGCAAACGCATCTGCAAAATTTCTTGGGCTTGCGTATCGCTCAGGCGGTAAAGGCCATCGCCACCCATGCCAAATTCTTTTTCCAAACCATCGGGGCGGTAGTCGTCTGCATTCACAGCGCCGCCATCGGCTCGGGTGCGTGTGAGCATTTCGCGAACCAACTTGCTGTCCCAACGGCGGGTCATCAACTCAGCTTTGGCCACAGGCGGTGTGGGCGCATTGCGAATGATGGCAATGAACTCGTCGATGTTGGCCAAAGCAACAGCCAAACCTTCCAACACATGACCACGTTCGCGCGCTTTGCGCAGTGTGAACACGGTGCGACGTGTGACCACTTCACGGCGGTGTTGCAAGAACACGCTGATGAGGTCTTTGAGGTTGCACAACTTGGGCTGGCCATCAATCAGGGCCACCATGTTGATACCAAAGGTGTCTTGCAGTTGCGTCTGTTTGTACAGATTGTTCAGCACCACTTCGGGCACTTCACCTCGCTTGAGTTCAATGACCAGGCGCATGCCGGATTTGTCTGACTCGTCTTGAATGTGGCTGATGCCTTCAATCTTTTTCTCGTGAACCAATTCGGCCATGCGTTCTTGCAAGGTTTTCTTGTTCACTTGGTAGGGCAGTTCGTCCACCACGATGCACTGGCGCTGGCCTTTGTCGATGTCTTCAAAGTGGCACTTGGCGCGCATCACCACACGGCCGCGGCCTGTGCGGTAGCCTTCTTTCACGCCACTGATGCCGTAAATAATGCCGGCAGTGGGGAAGTCGGGTGCGGGAATGATCTCCATCAGCTCTTCGATGCTGGCTTCGGGGTTGCGCAGCATGTGCAAGCAAGCGTCAACCACTTCATTCAAATTGTGGGGTGGAATGTTGGTGGCCATGCCCACCGCAATACCGCCAGAGCCATTCACCAACAGATTGGGAATACGGCTAGGCAACACCAAAGGTTCTTTTTCTGAGCCGTCATAGTTAGGGCCAAAGTCGACGGTTTCTTTGTCGATGTCGGCCAACATTTCGTGGGCAATTTTGGCCAAGCGAATTTCTGTGTATCGCATGGCCGCGGCGTTGTCACCGTCTACTGAACCAAAGTTGCCTTGACCGTCTACCAACATGTGGCGCATCGAGAAATCTTGCGCCATGCGAACGATGGTGTCATACACAGACTGGTCGCCGTGAGGGTGGTACTTACCAATCACGTCACCCACAATACGCGCCGACTTTTTGTAAGCGCGGTTCCAGTCGTTGTTGAGCTCATGCATGGCAAACAACACGCGGCGGTGCACCGGTTTGAGGCCGTCGCGTGCGTCGGGCAATGCGCGTCCCACAATCACGCTCATGGCGTAGTCGAGGTAACTGCGGCGCACTTCCTCTTCTAGACTGATGGGGAGGGTTTCTTTGGCAAACTGGGTCATGAGGGGTCAGGCGCACTGGGTGAAAGACTGTCATTTTAGGTCTAAAGACTGTCGTTGATTTGCAACACATTGGCGGGATTGCCAAGTTGGCAGACAAGGGGTTTTCCCCAAATTGGGGATTTGACGCAGAGCTATGGCACAATGATTTCAACGTTTTGGGTGATGGTCATTCAAATCGTCTCTTTTCTCGCAGGATGTCTGCGGTATTAATCCCCATGAGGAGAACCATGAAAAAATTGAACAAAGTGGCAATGGTGTTGGCTACAGCTGCCTTTGCAAGCGCCGCAGGCGCTCAAACCGTAGACAACTGGCGCGACAGTTCAGGCACAGCCTGGAAAAACGGTACAGCTGATCTCTGCTGGAGAGACGCAACCTGGACACCTGCTACAGCCGCTGCTGGATGCGACGGCGCCATTGTTCCGCCAAAAGCCGCTCCCGCTCCTGCACCAGCACCTGCACCAGCTCCAGCTCCAGCTCCAAGAGCCGCTGCTCCTGCCCCTGCTGCCGCACCAGCACCAGCTCCAAGACCACCAGCACCACCAGCACCCCCACCAGCTGCTGCCACCAAAGTCACTTACGCTGCCGACACATTCTTTGACTTTAACAAATCAGCTTTGAAAGCTGACGGCAAAGCCAAGTTGGAAGATTTGGTTGGCAAAGTCAAAGCCATCAACCTCGAAGTGATCATTGCTGTGGGTCACACTGACTCTACTGGCGCTGATGCCTACAACCAAAACTTGTCTGTCAAGCGTGCTGACGCTGTCAAGGCTTACTTGGTCACCAAAGGTATTGAGAAAAACCGCGTTTACACAGAAGGCAAGGGCGAGAAACAACCCGTTGCTGACAACAAGACAGATTCAGGCCGTTCTAAAAACCGCCGTGTGGAAATCGAAGTTGTGGGTACACGCCCCAACTGATCAAGCCCTAGCTTGAGTTCAATCAAGCTAAATTGATCTTAAAAAGCCTCCTTCGGGAGGCTTTTTTACTTTCGGAGACAATGTGGCCTATGACTTCACAAACTTCACATTCCCAATTCTCTTCTTCCAATGTAGACCCAGCCGAACTGGCCAAATTTTCTGACTTGGCGCACCGTTGGTGGGACACTGAAAGTGAATTCAGGCCCTTGCACCAAATCAATCCTTTGCGATTGAACTGGATTCAGACACTGGTGCCCCTTGCGGGTCAAAAAGTGCTCGATGTCGGCTGCGGTGGCGGTATCTTGTCAGATGCGATGGCCAGACAAGGCGCCCAAGTGCTGGGCATCGATTTGGCAGTCAAGTCTCTCAAAGTGGCGCAGTTGCATGCCTTGGAAGCAGGCACACAGGGCGTTCAATATCAAGAAATTAGCGCAGAAAATCTGGCAGCACAGCAAGCAGGCCAGTTTGATGTGGTCACATGCATGGAAATGTTGGAGCACGTGCCCGACCCCTCTGCGGTTGTCAAGGCTTGCGCTCAATTGGTCAAGCCTGGGGGATGGGTGTTCTTTTCGACTTTGAATCGGAATCCAAAATCATTCTTGTTTGCCATTGTTGGTGCGGAGTATGTGCTCAATTTGTTGCCCAAGGGCACTCACGAGTATGCGCGCATGATCAAGCCCAGTGAGTTGGCCGATTGGGTGCGTGCAGAAGGCTTGTCGTTGCATCAAATGAAAGGGATGGGCTACAACCCTTTCACTCGAATTTACGCCATGAACACCGACACGGATGTGAACTACTTGATGGCCACTCAAAAGCCTTTGGATCTCTGATATTTCAAAGCCACAAGTATGAAGTTTCAAAACATTCAAGCGGTCCTGTTTGACCTTGATGGCACCCTCATCGACAGCGCTCCAGACTTGGGGGCAGCAGTGGACAAAATGCGCGCAGACCGGGGTCTTTCTTCGTTGCCGCTTTCGCACTACAGGCCAATGGCTGGTGCAGGCGCACGGGGCATGATTGGGTTGGCTTTTGGCTTCACGCCAGAGCATCCCGAATATGAGGCCATGAAAGAAGAATTTTTTGGCAATTACGAAGCCTGCATGACAGAAAGAACCTTTGCATTTGAAGGTGTTTCACACATGATTGAGGCCTTGGTTGCAGCCAAATTGCCTTGGGGGGTTGTCACCAACAAATCTAAGCGTTTTGCAGAGCCGCTTACCCAGGCCATGCCTCTTTTTAAATCGGCCGCCGTGGTCATCAGTGGCGACACCACGCCCTACGCCAAACCCCATCCAGAGCCCTTGTTGGAAGCGGCCAGGCGTTTGGGTATTCCAGCCAATGCTTGCGTGTACGTGGGAGATGATGAGCGCGACATTGTGGCGGGTCATGCCGCCGACATGAAAACGGTAGCAGCCACATATGGCTACTTAGGCTTGCAAAGCGATGTGCAAAAGTGGCGTGCCCATGCCCAAATTCATTCGCCTTCTGAGCTTTTAAATTTGATTTCAATCTGAACAAAATTAATCTACTTTCAGATGATGGTCTTGATTTGGAAAATTTTTCACACAGCCCTGCACTTTCTCGCACCAAAAATTAGGCCCTTTCGATCTTTTGGGGTTTTGGAGGCTGTTAAATTCGAAGTCCCCCGTTATGCTACGGGCTACTTAAATTGATGATTTAGCAACAGGAGTTTTCATGAGCAACGTGACTTGGTCTGGTGGTGTAGAACATTGGACAAAAAAGGGTGACATCAATCTGTTTCTTTGGCAGAAAAAAGCTTCTCCCAATGTGCCCTACGCCGGCACCATCTTCTTTGTGCACGGCTCCTCCATGGCCTCACAACCCACCTTCGACTTGTCGGTGCCTGGACGCCCTTACTCTTCCGTGATGGACTGGTTTAACGAGCGCGGCTTCGATACTTGGACCATGGACAACGAGGGCTACGGCCGCTCTGACAAACACCGTCCTATCAACTCTGACATTGCCAATGGTGCTGAAGATTTGGCCGCAGGCAGTGAGTACATTTTGAAGCATTCAGTCTCGCAAAAGCTGTTTTTGTATGGTATTTCTTCCGGTGCTTTGAAAGCGGCTTTGTTTGCGCAAAATCACCCAGAGCGAATTGCCAAATTGGCCCTCGATGCGTTTGTCTGGACGGGTCAGGGCAGTCACACCTTGGAGCAGCGCCGCAAAAAATTGCCTGAGTTTTTGGCCAAAAATCGCAGACCCATCGATCGCGCTTTCGTGCACAGCATTTTTGATCGCGACCATCCAGACACAGCGGACCAAGCCACCGTCAGCGCTTTTGCAGACGCCATTTTGACTTTGGATGACTCCATGCCAACAGGCACTTACGTGGACATGTGCTCTAAATTGCCAGTGGTCGATCCCCTTAAAATTTCGGTTCCTACCATAGTGATGCGTGGCGAGTACGATGGCATTGCAGGTCTTGATGACCTCATTGATTTCTACAAACTGCTGCCCAACACAGACAAGCAGTTCAGTGTGATGGCCGGTATTTCGCATGCCAGTTTCCAGCAAAAAAACTACATGATGGCCTATCACATTCTGCACAGTTACTACACCATGCCTACACCAATCTACAGGGGATAAACCATGCGTCACATCGTTCGAAATGTCTGCAGAGTTGCTCTGCTCAGTTTTGTGTTGGGGGGCACTGCCACCGCCGCTTTGGCACAGGCGTATCCCAACAAACCCATTAAATTGATCGTGCCATTTGCGCCCGGAGGTTTTACGGACGTGGTGGCGCGAATATTGGGGCAGAAGCTTTCGGTATCGCTGGGGCAACCCTTTGTGATTGAAAACAAAGCGGGTGCTGGTTCAACCATTGGCACTGACTTTGTGGCCAAGGCCGCGCCTGATGGCTACACCTTGGTGATGGTCTCCACCACGCACGTCATCAGTCCCTCTATTTATCCCAAGCTACCTTACGACCCGATCAAGAGTTTCACGCCGGTGGGCAAGTTGGTTGATTCTGCGTATGTTTTGTTGGTCAACCCCAAGGTCCCCGCCAACAATGTGGCTGAATTCATTGCCTTGGCCAAAGCCTCCCCTGACAAAATTCACTATGCATCTTCTGGCAACGGCAGTGCGCAGCATTTGATGGGCGGTATGTTTGCGGCTATGACAGGTGTCAAGATGAAGCATGTGCCTTACAAAGGCAGTGGTGGTGCCGCCAATGACTTGGTGGCGGGTGTGGTTGAGAGCAGCTTTGCCGGTGTGCCCAATGCCATGGCACAGGTGCCTGCAGGACGGCTCAAGGCTTTGGCGGTGACCACTTCCAAGCGCATTCCACAGTTGCCCGATGTGCCTACCATGCAGGAAGCGGGCGTGCCTGGCTACAACGCCAGCATTTGGTTGGGTCTATTGGCCCCAGCGGGCACACCCAGAGACGTGGTCATGAAACTCAATGCTGAAATTGCCAAGGTTTTGAGTGCTGCAGATACCAAGAAGGAGCTGTATGCCGCTGGTGTAGAAGCTGACATTTCTTCCCCTGAAGCATTGAACACCTTGATGGTTCAAGAATTGGACCGTTGGGGCAAAGTGATCAAAGACGCAGGCATCACCATGCAATAAGGCTTTAATTTCATGTCCAATAGCGGCATGACATTTCAGCAAATCAGTCAGATTCGAAACCAATTGCGTTGCTTGGGGGCACGGCCTGCCCATGAGCAACGCATTTTGCGTTTATGGTCTCAAGCCAAACCTCAAAACAGTGGCAGTCGGCCTCTAGAAAGCTTCATGCCCTTGGCGCTGCGTCAAGCATTGCCTCTGTTGTCAGAAAATCTTTCGAGTTTGCTTCGCCTGCAATCCAGCCATCCCGCAGAAGATGGCTCGGTTCGTTGGCTACTGTCTTTGCAAGATGGACAAACTGTCGAAACAGTGGGTTTGCCGCGCGATGGGGTGTGCGTGTCTTCGCAAGTGGGTTGCGCTGTGGGTTGTGTCTTTTGCATGACGGGCAAAGAAGGCTTGATTCGACAAGTAGGTAGTGCAGAAATTGTGGCGCAGGTTGCTTTTGCCAGGCTGCATCGTCCCGTGAAAAAAGTGGTGTTCATGGGAATGGGTGAGCCTGCACACAATTTAGACAATGTGTTGGAGGCCATCGAAGTGCTGGGTACGGTGGGCAACATTGGTCACAAATCATTGGTTTTTTCAACGGTGGGTGACGCGCGTGTTTTTGAGCGATTGCCACTCGGTTTGGTCAAGCCAGCGCTGGCGCTTTCTTTGCATTCCACCCGAGCCGATCTTCGCGCCGAATTGCTGCCCCGTGCGCCCAAGATGAGCCCAGAAGAGTTGGTAGAAGCCGCAGAAATTTATGCCCAACAAACCGGCTATCCCATCCAATACCAGTGGACACTTATCCAAGGCGTCAATGACACGGAAGAAGAAATAGAGGGCATCGTTCGTCTGCTCAAGGGCAAATACGCACTCATGAACATGATCCCTTACAACGCCGTAGACGATTTACCCTTCAAGCGCCCCTCTTGGGAGCGAGCCGCTGAAATTGCCCGTTCGCTTCACATGCGGGGTATTTTGACCAAGCTCAGAAATTCAGCGGGGCAAGACGTGGAAGGCGGGTGCGGGCAATTGAGGGCGCGTCAAATCAAGGCCGAAGCGGGCGAGTCTCAACATTCAATGTCAGAAACGCCCATTCACTTTGTCAAAGCGAAACCGGCCACTGTTTTGTAATTGTCAGAAATTTGACGCAATTCGTCTTGGCTAATCAGATCGTCAATGTGCCTGAA
>JAPLPO010000092.1:0-12686 GCA_026400155.1 Burkholderiales bacterium
GGCCTAACATCTTGTTGCAGTGCAGCATGGGTTGAATTTTAGGGACTCTCAAGCCAATTACAAGCACTTTTTGTTGCAATGCAGCATTTTAGAGTCGGCGTTCTAGAAATGGGTAAGGGTCTGAACGCGTCACAATTCAGACATGAAAGCCTTCTATTCGGATCACTTTGTATTGCCTTTGCCAGAGGGGCATCGCTTTCCCATGGCCAAGTACAGCATGCTCCGGAAAAGGGTTGCCACCGAGCTAGGCGGCGTCAATATGTTGGAGGCGCCCGCTGCCACCCTGGGCGAACTGGCGCTGGTTCACGACCCTGACTATGTCAAAGCGGTTCAAGAGGGCACCCTCAGCCCGCAGGCTTTGCGCGAAATTGGCTTCCCCTGGTCGCTGGATATGGCCGAGCGCTCACTGCGCTCCGCTGGGGCCTCCATTGCGGCAGTGAGGGCGGCGGCTTTAGAGGGCATTGCCGGAAATTTGGCAGGTGGAACCCACCACGCAAGTGCCAAGCAAGGCGGTGGCTTCTGCGTCTTCAACGACATTGCGGTGGCGGCACGGGTCTGCCAGATGGAGCATTTCAGGCTGAACAAAAAAACGCTTCAGGTGCTGGTGGTCGATCTGGATGTGCACCAAGGCAACGGCACTGCCAGTATTTTTGCCAATGACCCCAGTGTTTTCACGCTGTCTGTGCATGGTGAAAAGAACTTTCCCTTTAGAAAGGTCGAAAGTGATTTGGACGTGGGCTTGCCTGATGGTTGTACCGATGAGCCCTATTTAGAAGCCTTGGAGGGTGCCCTTGAGGCCGTTCTCCACCGTGTTCAGCCTGAGTTTTTGATTTACTTGGCGGGAGCCGATGCGCATGAAGGCGACCGGCTGGGGCGCCTCAAACTCACTGAAGCGGGCATGCTAGCCAGAGACCAAAAAGTGTTTGATTGGGCCAAGGCCCATCATTTGCCCATGATCATTTGCATGGGCGGTGGCTATGGCCGAGAGATAGAAACGACCGTTGCCGTGCAAATGAATACTTGGCGATTGGCGCATTCGCACTGGCTTCACTGGCAAAATCGGGGACTATGACTTCAGCAGATTCTCAGCCCCAAACTGTTGCCGCCAAGCCCGAGGCTTTGCCGCGCAGTGCCTTTCGTGCCTTTCGCCCCATCACCACCCGTTGGATGGACAACGATGTGTATGGCCATGTCAACAACGTCGTTTATTACAGTTGGTTTGACACGGCTGTCAATGCGCACCTGATTGAACAAGGTGTGCTGGACATTCACAATGGTGAGACCATTGGTCTGGTGGTGGAAACGCAGTGCAATTATTTTGCGCCTTTGGCTTTTCCGCAAACCATTGAAGCGGGCATACGTGTGGCGCATCGGGGCAGCTCAAGTGTTCGCTATGAGGTGGGCTTGTTTGCAAAAGGCGAATTTGCAAAAGGCGAATCACTCACCGCTGCCCGCGGGCACTTTGTGCATGTTTACGTGAACAAGCTCACGCGACGCCCTCAGCCCTTATCTAGTCAATTTATTCAAGTTTTGGAGATCCTCTCATGAAAGAACTCAGTACATCCCAAGTTAGCACGCAAGTGGCCGATGGCAACAGCGTCGACGCCGCCATCTTGAGCCGTTTTTCAGCGCGCGCTTTTTTGAACAAGCCCGTCGAAAAATCAGTGCTCGAAGATTTGCTTCAAGTGGCTGCACGTGCACCCAGTGGCACCAACACACAGCCCTGGAAAGTGTATGTGTTGCAAGGCGCAGCCAAAGACAAATTGGTGAATGAAGTTTGCGATGCCCACAATGCCATGGCGGCCAACCCAGCCTTGGCGGCCGACTATGCTGAAGAATACGATTACTACCCCAGCCAATGGGTCAGCCCCTACATTGACCGCCGTCGTGAGTGCGGATTTGGTTTGTACGGCGTGCTGGGCATTGCCAAGGGCGAGAAAGAAAAAATGCATTTACAGCAGCAGAAAAATTTCCGTTTCTTTGGTGCGCCTGTTGGTTTGATTTTCACCATTGACAAGGTCATGGGCCGCGGCAGTTTGCTTGACTACGGCATGTTCTTGCAAAGTGTGATGGTGGCGGCCAGAGCACGGGGCTTGCACACTTGCCCTCAAGCCGCTTGGAACAACTTCTCAAAAATTATTTACAAACACGTGGGCGCCGGTGACAACGAAATGATGGTTTGCGGCATGTCCTTGGGTTATGCCGATGAGGCGGCCTTGGTCAACACCTTCAAAACCACGCGGATTGACCCCAGCACCTTCACACATTGGATTGAATGAGTTTTTGGCTGATTCAGTGCTTGAATGGCCTGAGCCATGCAAGCACCTTGTTCATCATGGCTGCCGGCTTGACGCTGGTGTTTGGCGTCACCCGCATTGTCAATTTTGCCCACGGCAGTTTTTACATGCTGGGTGCATTGCTGGCAGGCACACTGGTTACCCAGTGGCAGCCTAGCTGGTCTGAGCATGCCGCTTTGTACCTTTTGGCCATGGTGCTTGGGGCTGTTGCTGCTGCACTGCTTGGTGCTTTGACTGAAGTTCTCCTCTTCAGACCCTTGCGCCATTCGCCGCCCCTCTACCCACTGGTTGCTACCTTTGGCCTGAGCTTGGTCATTCACGATGTCTTGCTTTGGTTTTTAGGGCCTGGTGAAGTTTTTGCGCCACGCTTTCCGGGCTTGAAGGGTGCGGTTCAAGTGGGTGAAGATTTTTTTCCACAATGGCAAATTTTGACCCTGTGTTTGGGGCCGGTTGTATGGGGCTTTCTGCATTTGTTGCTCACTCGAACCAGCTGGGGGCAACGCGTGCGAGCGGCAACACAAGATCGCGACATGCTAGATGTCTTGGGTGTCAACCCAGCGCCGCTCATGCTGAGTGTGGTGGTTTTGGGTTGTGGCCTAGCAGGCCTGGCGGGAGCTTTGCAATTGCCCAGAATGCCCGCCCATTTGCAAATGGATTTGCAAATGGTGGTCGAAACTTTTGTGGTGGTGGTCATGGGCGGTCTGGGCAGCATTGCGGGTGCCTTTTATGCGGCCATGTTGATTGGCTGTGTCCATGCCTTTGGCATTCATTTTTTTCCACAAGCCACCTTGGTCTTGGTGTTTCTCACCATGGCTTTGGTGCTGGCCATTCGGCCGCAAGGCTTGATGGGTGAGTTGCCTGGTGCAGCGCCCCGCGAAAAGGTCATGCCCTTTTACTTGGGAAGTGCGCGCCGTATTTTTCAATGGTCAGGCTGGTTGGTTTTAGCGGGCTGTGCCCTGAGTCTTCTGGTGGTCAATGACTACACTCAGCGCGTCTTGGAAGATGTGCTCATCATGATGCTGTTTGGATTGAGCTTACAGTGCATGATGGCCTTGTCGGGCTGGGTGAGTTTTGGTCATGCGGCTTACTTTGGCCTGGGTGCCTATGCGGCAGCTTTAAGTCATTTGCAATGGCAGTTCAATGCGCTAACGGCCGCCTTAACGGGCTCTTTGGTGGCCACAGTGGCTGCACTGTTTATGGGCCAATTGTTATTGCGCAGTGTTGGCGTTTATTTGGCCATGTTGTCGCTAGCGTTTGCACAAATGGTTTGGGCCAGTGCCAGCCAGTGGGTGTCACTTACCGGGGGCGACAATGGCCTGATCGGTTTGCAATTTTTCAGTGTCATGCCGCGTTGGCAATTTCAAGTCGCCCTGGTGCTCTTGTGCTTTGTATCTCTGTATGGGTTCTCTCGTTTGGTTCGCTCCAGTTTTGGCGCTGCCTTGCAGGCGGGTCGCGATGCGCCTCAACGCGCACAAGCCAGTGCCTTGAATGTGCCTCAATTGAATCTGCGCGTATTTCTCCTGAGCGCCTGCTTGGCGGGCTTGTCGGGCAGTTTGTGGGCCATCAGCAAAGGCGCAGTGTTTCCTTCAGCGGCTTCTATTTCGAATTCGGTCGATGCCTTGATGGTTGTTTTATTGGGCGGCGTTCATCACCTTTGGGGCGCACTGGCTGGCAGTGTCTTTTTGGTGGGCGTGGGGTCTGAAATAGGGCGTCACTTTGAATACTGGCGGGGTAGTTTGGGTTTTCTCATCATGCTCCTGATGGTCTTTGCGCCTGAGGGCATGCTGGGTCTTCGCAGAGCCGAAAAAATGACAGATGGGCGAGCGCTATGAAGCCTGTTTTGAGCGTTCAAGGCCTTCAGCAAAACTACGGTGGCTTTCAAGCCCTGAAAGGCATTGATTTTGAATTGACTGCCGGTGAGTGTGTGGCACTCATTGGCCCCAATGGTGCTGGTAAATCCACTTGCTTTGCTTGTTTGGCAGGCCAGCAAAAAGCGGCTGCGGGGCATTTGGTTTGGCGCGACCATAATTTGCAACAAGTGTCGGTGGCGCAGCGAACAGGCTTGGGTGTAGCCCGAACCTTTCAAGTGGCGCAAGTGTTTGAAGCGCTTAGCGTGCTGCAAAACATGCAGTTGGTTTTGCAGGCAAAACAGGGGGTTTCAATGCGCGATGTGTTGAGCGACTGTTTGCTGGACGAAGCCATGCATTGGATTGATGAGGCTGGGCTGAGTGATTTAGGACAAGACATGCTTCGTTCCCCAGCAGACCGCCTTTCTTATGGCGGGAAAAAACGCTTGGAGTTGGCCATGGCCATGGCGGGTTTGCCAAACCCAAGTGAGGGTCTGATGTTGCTCGATGAGCCCGCTGCCGGACTCTCGCCTGAGGAAAGGTCGGACATGATGGACCGCGTGAAGCGGATGACCCACGGTGGCACCACAGTTTTGTACACCGAGCACAACATGGATGCTGTGTTTGGGGTGGCCGATCGAGTTTTGGTTTTGATTGATGGCCAATTGGTGGCTCAGGGCACAGCGCAAGAAGTTGCAGCCAACGATATTGTTCGACAACGATATTTGGGGCAAAGCTTTTCCTTCAAAGGGGGGGCTGGGCATGCTTGAATTGCAAAATGTCAATGCCAGTTATGGCCAAGCGCAAGTTTTGTTCAATGTCAACTTGACCGTGAAAAGTGGAAACTTGTTGTTGATTCGAGGTTTGAATGGCGCAGGCAAGTCGAGTTTGCTCAAAACCATCATGGGCTTGATGCCAAAAGCCACGGGCCAGATCTTTTGGCAGGGCGAAGCACTTCATGCTTTGGCGCCTCATGAACGATCGCAAAAAGGCTTGGGCTACGTGCCTGAAGACCGCCGACTGTTTTCAGCATTGACAGTGAAGCAAAACCTGGAAATTGCTACCCCTCGTTTGCAGCGCACCTTGCCCAACGGTCAAGCGGGTCTGCAGCTAACGGATGTCTTGGACCTCTTTCCGGCACTGGCGGGCATGCTCAACCGACCTGCGTCGCAAATGAGCGGGGGCGAGCAACAAATGCTGGCATTGGGTCGAACCTTGATGACACAGGCCCATTTGCTGATTTTGGACGAGCCTTGTGAGGGCATTGCGCCAGTCTTGGTTCAAGCTATGGCCCGAGCGCTAGAGCGTCTTAAGCAACAGGGTTTGACGCTGCTGGTTGCAGAGCAAAACCAGACGCTGGCCGACATGGCGGACCAGGTGTTGACACTGGCAGGTGGCAGCTTTCAGGATTGATGTTGCCAGCTGCTTGTCCGCTGCTTGGGCGGGCATGGCTTTTTCACTTTTCATCACGTTTATCCTGATATCCCTCGCCTGAGAAAGTACCCTGCTTCACGTACACTTCTAGCACCTCTGTTCTATGCCTCAATTTGCGACATGATCATTACCAGTTTGCTGGATACCGACCTCTACAAGTTCACCATGATGCAGGTGGTCTTGCACCAGTTTCCGGGTGCACAAGTGGAATATCGGTTTCGTTGTCGCAACCCCGGCGTAGAGCTTGCGCCGTATGTCGATGAAATTCGCAACGAGATCAAATCGCTTTGCAGTTTGCATTTCAAAGAGGACGAGCTGGCTTACCTGCGTACCCTGCGTTTTATCAAAAGTGACTTTGTCGACTTTTTGGGCCTGTTCAGGCTGAATGAAAAATACATCCAAGTCACGCCCAGTTTGACGGGTGAAATTGATATCGTCATTCAAGGGCCATGGCTTCACACCATCTTGTTTGAAATTCCGGTATTGGCCATTGTCAATGAGGTTTATTTCAGAAATACCCAGCGCTTACCCGATTTGATCGAAGGCAGGCAGCGACTCGATACCAAAATCAAGCAATTGCAAATCGATGATTTAAGGGCGCTCAAAATTGCAGACTATGGCACGCGACGCCGGTTCTCTAGGGCTTGGCATGAGGAGGTCTTGAGAGTCCTCACCGGACGCTTGGGTTTTGGCCAAGCGGGTCAGTTTGCAGGCACCAGCAATGTTTACTTTGCCTACACCTTGGGGCTCACGCCCCTAGGCACCATGGCTCACGAATATTTGCAGGCTTGCCAAGCCTTGGGGCCTCGGTTGAGAGACAGTCAAGTTTTTGCATTTGAGTCGTGGGCCCGCGAGTACCGGGGCGACTTGGGCATCGCTTTGAGCGATGTGTACGGATTCAACGCCTTTTTGCGCGACTTTGACATGTACTTTTGTAAGCTGTTTGACGGCGCACGTCATGACAGCGGCGATCCTTTTATCTGGGGCGAGCGCATGCTTGCGCACTACCGCACTCACCGGGTCGATCCACTGACCAAAACACTGATTTTCAGTGACGGCCTGACCGTGCCTAAAACCATTGAGCTGTTTAGGCAGTTCAATGGACGGTGTATGCTGGCTTTTGGCATTGGGACCAATTTGACCAACGATCTGGGCTATGAACCCCTTCAAATTGTGATCAAAATGACCCGATGCAACGATCAACCAGTTGCCAAGTTGTCGGACTCCCCAGGCAAGGGCATGTGCGACGACGAGAAGTATTTGGCTTACCTTGCCCAAGTTTTTGAAATCACGCCCAATCCCTGATCGTGTGTCATTGGATGTTTGCTTGAATTGATTGAAGAAAGTGATGTGACATGAAATCTGTGTTTTCACCCTGGCTCATGCTGGCCATACTTTTGAGTTGTTTGGGCGTACCTGGTGCCGCTTTGGCTGCCGATTTTGATGGCGCTCAACTCACTGCTGTGTGGGGCGTTCCATTTGCGGGCATCTTGCTGTGCATTGCCCTCATGCCGCTTTTAACGCCGCATTTTTGGCACCACCATTACGGCAAGGTGGTGGCTGCTTGGTCCTTGGCGTTTTTCGTTCCATTTGCCGTCATGTTTGGCGCCAATCTGGCAGGCGCGAATTTGCCCTATTTGCTGAATACATTCCGTTCATTGTTCTCCTCACAGCCTTGTACACAGTGTCTGGCGGAATTTTTATTCGCGGCAACTTGCATGGCAGCCCAGGCCTCAACACAGCCATCTTGGCCATCGGCGCATTTTTGGCCAGCTTCATGGGCACCACGGGCGCATCCATGCTCATGATTCGCCCGCTCATCCGGGCCAATGACAACCGCAAACATGTGGCGCATGTGGTTGTGTTTTTCATTTTCATTGTGTCCAACGCGGGCGGTTCTCTCACCCCCTTGGGTGATCCACCCTTGTTTTTGGGATTTTTAAAGGGTGTTGATTTTTTCTGGACGCTGAAAAACATTTTTCCAGAATCACTCTTTTTGATGGGTTCTTTGCTGGTGATATTTTTCGTTTTGGATTCTTGGTATTACCACAAGCGTGAAGAGATCCAGGTGCTTGACCCCACGCCAGACTCGCGTCAAATTGGCTTTGATGGCAAAGTCAATTTTGCCCTTCTCGGGGGTGTGGTGGCCTTGGTCTTGATGAGTGGTCTTTGGAAATCCGATGTGGTCTTCGATGTGGCAGGCACTGAAGTGGGCTTGCCTGGCATCGTTCGCGATGCAGGACTTTTGCTGATCATCTTCATCTCTCTGAAGCTCACGCCAACGCAAGTGCATGCCGACAATCAATTTGGCTGGGGGCCCATGCAAGAGGTTGCCAAGTTGTTTGCAGGCATCTTCTTAACAATCATTCCTGTCATTGCCATGTTGAAAGCGGGCGTCAATGGCCCGTTTGGTGCGGTGGTGTCGGCCGTCACCAACCCAGATGGTTCGCCCAACGTCATGATGTATTTTTGGATCACGGGTTTGCTCAGTTCTTTCCTCGACAATGCGCCCACGTATTTGGTATTTTTCAATACCGCAGGTGGCGATGCTCAGGTTTTGATGACCACCTTGGCACCCACTTTGGCGGCCATTTCGGCAGGCGCCGTGTTCATGGGCGCCAACAGCTACATTGGCAACGCGCCCAATTTGATGGTCAAAGCCATTGCTGAAGATCGCGGCATCAAGATGCCAAGTTTCTTTGGCTATATGGCTTGGTCGATGTGCGTTTTAATTCCGTTGTTCATTGTGATGACGTTCATTTGGTTTCGAACATGACACAAAAATCTATCTTGGTAGCGCGAGCTATTTTTCCAGAAGTCCTTGAGATGCTTTCGCAGCACTTTCAAGTTGAAAGCAATCAGTCTGACGATGTCTGGCCTGCAGAAGTTTTAAAACAAAAAATGCAAGGCAAGGTGGGAGCCCTCACCACCGGCAGTGAGCGCATTGATGCAGCCCTCTTGCAAGCCAACCCGCAGCTTCAAATTGTGGCCAACATGGCGGTGGGCTACAACAACTTTGACATTGCCGCCATGTCATCTGCAGGCGTTCTCGCCACCAACACACCCGATGTGTTGACGGAAACCACAGCAGACTTTGGCTTTGCTTTGCTCATGGCCACCGCCAGACGCATTACTGAGAGCGAGCACTACTTGCGCAATGGCTTGTGGACAAAGTGGAGCTACGACATGTTTGCCGGCGCTGAAGTGCATGGCAGCACGCTGGGCATCATTGGCATGGGCCGCATTGGCCAAGGCATTGCCAAGCGAGCTGCGCATGGATTTGGTATGCGAGTGATTTATCACAACCGCAGCCGCTTGAGCGCAGACCTCGAGACGGCTTGCAAGGCCACCTATGTTGCCAAAGAAGAACTGCTTCGCACAGCCGACCATGTGATGCTGGTCGTGCCTTACAGTGCTGAATCGCACCACACCATTGGCGCCAAAGAGTTAAGTTGCATGAAGCCTACGGCTACGCTGGTCAACATTGCCCGCGGCGGCATTGTGGACGATGCCGCGTTGGCATTGGCCTTGAAGAACAAACAGATTGCGGCTGCTGGCCTTGATGTGTTTGAGGGCGAACCCGCCCTCAATTCGGCACTTCTGAGCGTGCCCAATGTGGTGCTCACCCCCCACATTGCCAGCTCAACCATTCAAACGCGCAAGGCCATGGCCAAGTTGGCGGCAGACAATCTCATTGAATTTTTTGCCAAGGGCAAGGCCCTCACACCGCTCAATCAAGTGACGGGCAATTAAGCGCAAGATGGACAGTTCAGTTTTTTTATGGGTTTTGTTGTTTGCCAACTTGTTGGTGCTGGTCTTGGTCTTGGCGTTGTGGCGAAAACAAACGGGCAATGACGCTGGCGCAGCCGATGAATTGAATCAAGTCAATCAATTGGCCCTCAATTTGCATGCAGCCAATGAGCGTTTAGAGCGCGAATTGCGTAACGCCATCAGTGAATCTGCCAGAGGCGGGCGGCAAGAACTCATTCAAACCTTGGGTACCTTTCAGCAAAGTTTGGTGCAACAAAGCGCTGAAGCCACGCGCACCCAAAACAGCCAGATGGATGCGTTTGCACAGCAGCTGTCTCTGCTGCAAAAAACCTTGTCCGACACACTCACCTTGCAAGTGCAGCAGCTGTCAGAGGCCAATGCGCGCCGCTTGACGGAAATGCGCGGCACCTTGGAAACTCAACTGGCCCAACTTCAGCAAAGCAACACCGCCAAGCTGGACGAGATGCGTCAAACAGTTGACGAAAAACTGCAAACAACTTTGCAAGCACGCTTGGGCGAAAGCTTCAAGCAAGTGGCAGACCGCTTGGAGCAGGTGCACAAGGGCTTGGGAGAGATGAACACCCTGGCACAAGGCGTTGGCGACCTCAAACATTTGCTCACCAATGTCAAAACACGCGGCATGTTTGGCGAAGCGCAGCTGGCTTCTTTGTTAGAGCAAGTGATGGCGCCCGATCAGTATGCAACGCAGCACGCTACGCGTCCGGGTAGCAAAAATAGAGTCGACTTTGCCATTCGTTTGCCAGGCCGGTCGGACGATGGTGAGCCCGTTTGGTTGCCTATTGATGCCAAGTTTCCCAATGAAGACTACGAGCGCTTGCTAGATGCGCAGTCTCGTGCCGATGTCATTCAAGCCGAGTTGTGTAGCAAGGCCTTGGAAGCGCGTGTGCGATTGGAAGCCAAATCAATGACCGAAAAATATGTGGAGCCGCCTTACACCACAGACTTTGCCATCATGTTCTTGCCCACCGAGGGCTTGTATGCAGAGGTGCTGCGCCGCCCCGGATTGATAGAGTCTTTGCAGCGCGATTACCGTGTCACGCTGGCTGGCCCGACCACGCTCATGGCCATGTTGAATTCTTTGCAAATGGGTTTCAGAACCTTGGCACTCGAAAAGCGCTCCAGTGAAGTTTGGCAAGTCTTGGGTGCCGTCAAAACAGAGTTTGGCAAGTTTGGCGATGTCTTGGCCAAAGTGAAAGAGCAAACGCAATCGGTTTTGAACACATTGGACAAAGCCCAAACTCGCAGTAATGTGATGCACCGCGCTTTGCGACAAGTAGAGGCTTTGCCAGAAGCACAAGCTGCTGGACTGTTGCCCAACGAAGCGGATGCCACTGACAGCGACAACCCGTGAAACGTGAACTCGCCAAACTGATTACAGGTCAGATTTTTTTGCATGCCTGTATGACGGGCATGCGTTTGGCCACGCCACTTTTGGCCCTGCAGCAGGGATACAGCACCATGGCGGTGGGTGTTTTGTTGGCGCTGTTTTCTGTCACGCAAGTTTTCATGGCCATTCCAGCTGGACGATTCACAGATCGACATGGTTTGAAGCCGCCAGTGAAGATCAGTGTGGTTATGGCTTGTGTTGGTGCAGGACTGGCCGCTGTTTGGCCCACGTTTCCGGTATTGTGCGTTGCAGCACTCGCCACAGGTGGCGCTACGGGCGTAGCTGTGATTGCGCTTCAACGGCACGTCGGTCGAATGGCTGCAGATACCAATCAACTCAAAGAAACATTCAGTTGGTTGGCCATTGGCCCTGCATTTTCTAATTTTATCGGTCCATTTTTTTCGGGATTGATGATTGACCATGCAGGTGCCATGCCAGCCGATGCCGATGGGTTTCGAGCGACGTTTGTCATGCTGACCCTGTTTCCGCTTTTGGCATGGCTTTGGATTCGCAACATTCGCGAGAAACCCATTGCGCCGCAACTGCCTGAACATGCTAATTCGCGTGTCTGGGATTTGTTGCATGAGCCCATGATGCGGCGCTTGCTGTTGGTCAACTGGCTGCTGGCTTCTTGTTGGGATGTGCATACTTTTGTGGTGCCAGTTTTAGGACACGAACGCGGGCTAAGTGCATCGGTGGTGGGCACCATTCTGGGATCGTTTGCTGTGGCTTCGGCCCTGACACGGGTGTTTTTGCCCTGGATTGCAAAGCGCCTACAAGAGTATAGGTTGCTCACTGGCGCCATGATTGGAACAGGCTTGATCTTTGCCATTTACCCCTTGGTTGATTCGGCTTTGGCCATGGGCATTTGCTCCGTTTGTTTGGGCGTGGTTTTGGGGGTGGTACAGCCAATGGTGATGAGCACCCTGCATCAAATTACCCCCGAGCACCGTCAGGGCGAGGCATTCGGCCTGCGAATCATGACCATCAACGCTTCAAGCGTCTTGATGCCTCTTATGTTTGGAGCTGCAGGCGCAGTGGTAGGCGTTTCATTGATTTTTTGGGTGATGGGCTTGGCGGTGGCTGGCGGTGCCCCTCAAGCGTGGCGTTTGCGCCCTGACGGCCAAGCAGCTGAGCACACCTAGCAAGGCAAAAGTTTCTTGATTTCTTGCCATGCCGCTGCAGGTGAATCAACAAACTTGAAACACTCTAGGTCTTGTTTGGAAATGGTGCCTGATTCAAGCATCCATTCAAAGTTGATGAGTTTTTTCCAATAGTCGGAGCCGTAAAGCAGAACGGGTGTGGTTTGCACTTTGCGTGTTTGCACCAAGGTCAATATTTCAAACAATTCATCCAAGGTTCCAAAGCCTCCAGGAAATGCGATCAGAATTTTTGCACGCATTGCAAAGTGCATTTTTCTGAGAGCGAAATAATGAAACTGAAAACTCAAAGCGGGTGTGACGTAGGCGTTGGGAGCTTGCTCGTGCGGCAAAGAGATGTTCAGTGCCACAGAGAGTGCGCCTGCTTCATGGGCGCCCCGGTTGGCAGCTTCCATGATGCCAGGACCGCCCCCTGTGCAAATGGTCAAGCGCTCGGCGGGGGTGTAAGGCAGGCAGCCTAAGGAAACCAATTTGGCCAATTCTCTGGCGGCTTCGTAATAGTGGGCATTCTGCAGTGCTTGTTGGGCTTGGCGGATGGCCTCGGCTTGGTGTAAGTCTGGCTTGGATGAAGTGACTTCTTCAAGATGACGTTGTGCTTGATCTAAGCTTTTGAAGCGAGCACTGCCAAAAATGACTGCGGTGTGGGCAATGCCATTTTCGGTTTGAATCAGCTCGGGTTTGAGGAGTTCAAGCTGGAAACGAATGCCGCGAGTTTCGGGGCGAAGCAAAAATTCTGGATCATTGAAAGCCAAGCGGTAGGCATCTGCCA
>JAPLPO010000092.1:12724-14400 GCA_026400155.1 Burkholderiales bacterium
CTGGTGAAGGTTTTGGGTAGATTGCATGGCTTCATTGTGAAGCAAACCGCGCATTATTCAAGCAAAAAAAAGACCTCCTAAGAGGTCTTGATGGGCCGTAGCGGGTGCCACAAAGAAGTTGCCTTAGACACGCTTGCGATATTCGCCCGTGCGAGTGTCAATTTCAATCTTGTCGCCTTGATTGACAAACAAGGGCACTGGCACTTCAAAGCCGGTGGCAATCTTGGCAGGCTTGAGCACCTTGCCAGAGGTGTCACCCTTGACGGCGGGCTCGGTCCAAGTAATTTCGCGTTCGACGCTGGTGGGCAATTCAACGGAGATGGCCTTGCCATCGTAGAACACCACTTCAACCGACATGCCGTCTTCGAGGTAATGCAGAGCGTCGCCCATGTTTTCTGATTCAACTTCGTATTGGTTGAAGTCATTGTCCATGAACACATACATGGGGTCGGCAAAGTAAGAGTAGGTGCATTCTTTTTGGTCCAAGATCACTTGGTCCATTTTGTCGTCGGCCTTGAACACAGACTCGGTGCCCATGTTGCTCAGCAAAGCTTTGAGCTTCATGCGAACAGTGGCAGCACCGCGGCCGCCGCGGCTGTATTCCGTGCGCAAAACGATCATGGGGTCTTTGCCTTGCATGATGACGTTACCAACGCGAATTTCTTGTGCTACTTTCATAATGTGTCCAATGGTTGTCCCAAGAAATGGATTCTTTGGGGTTGATCCGGTGCAGGATCATTTAAAAGATGGGCAAAAGCTTAAGTTAGCCCAAAGCCCGCAATTTTAGCGCTTTTCTGCCACGAATTGAAGCAGTTGGCTGACCAAATCCATTTGATGCATCAAACGCGCTCTGGCAGCTGCGGCGCAGGCTTGCCAAGCAGGCAGGTCGACTTGGGGCAGCGGCTCTTGAGAGAGGCCGTTCCAGCGCAGGTGAAAGCGGCGAAGGCTTTCTGGCGCATCAAGCCAGTCTAAAAAAGCATTCAATTTAGGGCCATGAGCGCCATCGTCTTGGGGGTAGATTTGCCAAACGAAGGCTTTGCCCGCCCAAAGGACTCTGACCAAGGAGTCTTCACCGCGCACAAAATTCAAATCGCTGGCTGCCAAAACTTGGTCGAACTGAGTTTGTGACACGGGCTTCATGAAATGAAAGGAAGGCCGATTCAAATTCAGGGGCCAATGGTGCAAGGCTTGCTCAAAAGCCAAGGCGCCACGTCCGTGCGCCACTTGCCATTGATGCCCCGGTGTGTTCAAAGAAGCCAGTTGCATGGCTTCTGTCAGTGCCTCTGGTTCGTAGCAAAAAAGAGTGCTTGTTTGCGGATATGGCTTGAATGTGGCTGGCTCTAAACCCAGGGAACTCTTTGATTGCAGGCTTTCTTGAACCATTTGTTCCCTGATCAAGCCCCCGGTTTGGGGTGTGAAGCCTGGATAAAAAAACCATTTGGTACGGCCTTTCAGCGGGCCGCTCATGACGGGGGAGGGCAGTCGGTGGCTTCGCTCCACATAGGACTCTGCGCTTAGATATTCCAGGTTCAACCAAACTGGATAGAAAGAGTTTGGAACATCGGTCTGAGTCGATTGGTCCCAAGTTAAGAAATGCTCGGGCAACTCGCAGCCAAAGGCTTCAATCCAAACGTCAGAAGCTAAATCCTTGGGCTGAAGCGGCGCCCACCAAGGCC
>JAPLPO010000124.1 GCA_026400155.1 Burkholderiales bacterium
CCGATCCTAAGTACGCAGACCAAAACAATGGTGAGCGCGACAAGGTTCAACCTGGCAACAACGCACCCATGTGGCGACAAGTGGGTGCAGGCGCCAATGGCTACAGCAGCTTGCCTGCATCGGAAGCACCTGAAGCGGGCAACCTCATTCAGCCTTTTGTGCAGTACCCTGGCTCCAAACTCACCACAGCGGGTGAGGCATGGCGCCAAGTGCGCAACAACTGGATCATTCCCTATGGCGGTTCTTTGCTGCTGATTGTGACTTTGGCCATTGCTTTGTTTTATTACGGCAAAGGCACCATGAAGTTGCATGGCGCAGAAACAGGCCGCAAGATTGAACGCTTCACGCCGCTCGAGCGCGCAGCCCATTGGACCAACGCCATTGCGTTTGTTTTGTTGGCGGTGTCGGGTGTGGTCATCGCCTTTGGCAAGTATTTCATCTTGCCCATCATCGGCTCAGCCTTGTTTGGTTGGCTCACCTATTTGGCTCACCTATTTCCTGAAAAACGTTCACAACTTTGCCGGCCCATTGTTTGCGGTGTCACTCATCATTGTGTTTTTTACTTTCCTCAAAGACAACTGGCCCAGCAAGGAAGACATCACCTGGCTGTTAAAGGGTGGTGGCATGTTCTCAGGTCAAGAAGTCGCTTCTCACCGTTTCAATGCCGGTGAAAAAGTGGTGTTCTGGTTGGGTGTGTTGGGCTTGGGCGTCATTGTGGTGGCTTCTGGCCTGGTGCTTGACAAACTCATTCCTGGTCTCATTTACGAGCGCGGCACCATGCAAATTGCCAACATGATTCATGGCGTGGCCACGATCCTCATGATGGGCATGTTCTTGGGCCACATTTACATGGGTACCATTGGTATGCAAGGCGCTTACAGTGCCATGCGCACTGGATACGTCGATGAAACCTGGGCCAAAGAGCACCATGAACTTTGGTACAACGACATCAAGGCAGGCAAAATTCCTGCCCAAAGATCTCCTGAAGCAGTGGCCCATGGTGGCCCAGCTTCCACGTCAGCATCTGCTTGAAGTTTGAGGATTCAAACCATGAAAAAAACATTCATCAGCATGGCCACTTTGATGTTGGCCTCTTTGTTCAGCGTTTCTGCCATGGCCAAGTTGCCACCCCTGAGCGACGAAGCCAAAGCCAAGGCGGCAGAATCTGCAGCCAAAACAGCCCACGGCAACAAAGTAGCCGATTTTCAGTTGTGCAAGTCGCGCGAAAAAGTGGCGGCTCACTATTACAAAACAGCCAAGGCCAGTGGCAAGCCCACTAACCCGCCAGTGGCCACGCCCCCTTGCGTCGACCCTGGTGCCTATGTGGCAGCAGCCCCCGCAGCTCCTGCAGCGGTGGCCGCAGCGCCAGCGGCAGGTGCTAAGCCAGCAGCACCTGGTGCGGCACCAGCGCCTGCTCCCGCTGCTGCCCCAGCCAAAAAATCCTGATTTTTCCCTGAATTCTTCAGGTTGAAAGTCCCTCGCTGCATAAGCGTGGGACTTTTTGCGTTAGGCTAGACCTGAATCTTTGAATGCCCCATGTTGCAAGCTACCTCACTTAAACCCAGACTGACGCAGGCCCGCGCAGAATTGACGCGTCAAATCAGCGTGGTCAATGAGTTTGGTGAAACTTCCCAAGTGCACATACCTGCAGAGCGGGCGCTCACTGTTTACTTGGATAAAAAAGAGTTGGTCACCCTCATGACCTTGGGTGCCAGCCCTGAGTACTTGGTTTTGGGTTTCTTGTTGAACCAACGCTTGATTCAATCGGTGAATGAAATTGAATCTGTCACGGTCGATTGGTCATTGGGTGAAGGTGAGATGGGCCAACCTGGTGTGGCGGCCATCAAAACACGCGATGGCCTGAGCCAAGCCGGCCCTAAGACAGCAGCGCGTGTGGTCACGACTGGCTGTGGACAAGGCAGTGTGTTTGGCGACTTGGTGAACGACATCGATGCCATTCAATTGCCAGCCGAAGCACACCTCACACAAGCCACTTTGTATGCCTTGGTCAACGCCATTCGCCTTCAAGAAACCACCTACAAATCGTCTGGCTCTGTGCATGGCTGCGCTTTATTCAAAGGCGCAGAGATGCTCATGTTTGTGGAGGATGTGGGTCGGCACAATGCCGTAGATACCATTGCCGGCTGGATGGCCATGAACGATTTGAGCGGCCATGACAAAGTTTTTTACACCACCGGCAGGCTTACCAGCGAGATGGTGATCAAGTCTGCGCAAATGGGTGTGCCCATTGCCGTGTCGCGCAGTGGCATTACTCAAATGGGTTTGGAAGTGGCCGAGCGCGTTCAGCTTTGCGCCATTGGCCGTGCTACCAACAAACGCTTCTTGTGCTTCAGCGCACCCCAAAGATTGAAGTGGCAAACGGAGTTGGCTGAAGCGACGGCAAAGCCAGCGTTGCATGATGCAAGCTGAAGGGACGCAAGTGCCCAGCAGTCCTTCTGTGCCAATGTTGACTCAGCATTCTTGGCAGCGCTCATTTCAATTGGGCTGGCGCAACCTCTGGCGAGACTTTCGGTCGGGCGAATTAAACCTCCTCATCATTTCAGTGGTGCTGGCAGTGGCCGCACTCACAGCGGTTGGGTTTTTCTCAGACAGATTGCAAGCCGGTTTGTGGCGCGATGCTCGACAGCTCTTGGGTGGCGATGCCGTGGTGGTGAGCGACAAACCCACCCCCGCCAACTTCCAGCAAAAGGCCCAAGCCTTGGGTCTCAAAACCAATGCCACCCTGAGTTTTCCCAGCATGGCGCGCGCAGACGATGCCAAGGGTGGCGAAACCAAATTGGTAGCCTTGAAAGCGGTGTCCGAAGGCTATCCCTTGCGTGGGCAAATGAGCCTGCTGAATCTGCAAGGCAGCGACGCTATCAAGCCAGATTTGTCTAAAAGCTATCCCGCCAAGCCCACCCGCGAAGTGCCGCAACCTGGCCAAGCCTGGGTAGATCCTGCGTTGCTTGTGGTGCTGAATTTACAAATGGGTGATGCGCTCTGGCTAGGCGACAAGTCGTTTCAAATTGCCGCCCTCATTGACCGAGAACCAGACCGCGGTGCGGGCTTCATGAACTTTGCACCTAGGGTCATGATTCACCAATCTGATGTGATGGCTACGGGCTTGATTCAGCCAGCCAGTCGCTTGTCTTATCGCATGGCGGTGGCGGGCGAAGCATCGCAAGCCAATGTGCAACAGTTTTTAAAATGGGCCCGCGATGAAGTGGCCAAGCCTGAGGTGCGGGGTATTCAAGTTGAGTCGATGGAGAGTGGTCGCCCTGAAATGCGCCAAACCTTAGACCGTGCCGAAAAGTTTTTGAATTTGGTGGCTTTGCTTGCCGCGCTTTTGTGCGCTGTGGCCGTGGCATTGGCAGCCAGAACCTTTGCCAGCAAACACCTCGATGGCTGTGCCTTATTGAGAGTGCTGGGGCAGAGTCAAAAAACACTGTCTGTGGCCTATGCTTTTGAATTCATCACAGCAGGATGGTTGGCCAGTTTGCTGGGCGTGATCATGGGGTATGGCATTCACCATGCATTCATTTGGTTGTTGGCTGGCTTGGTCGATGTTCAATTGCCGCCGAGCTCTGGCGA
>JAPLPO010000036.1 GCA_026400155.1 Burkholderiales bacterium
TTCACAGAGCGCCACATCAAACCTTGCATCACACCGGCAATCCACATGGCTGCGATGTAAATCACAATGCCAATGGTGGCAATCCAGAAGTGCGCCTCAATGGCTTTCACGCTGTACATCTTTTTCTGACCAAACAAACGCGGAATAAGGTAGTACATGGTGCCCATGGTGACCAAGCCCACCCAGCCCAAAGCACCAGAGTGCACGTGGCCCACGGTCCAATCGGTGTAGTGCGACAAGGCGTTCACTGTTTTGATGGACATCATGGGTCCTTCAAAGGTGGACATGCCGTAGAAGGACAAAGACACAATCATGAAACGCAACACAGGGTCGTCGCGCAACTTGTGCCACGCACCAGACAGGGTCATGACACCATTGATCATGCCGCCCCAGCTGGGTGCCAACAAAATGAGCGAGAACACCATGCCCAATGACTGCGTCCAATCGGGCAAAGCGGTGTAGTGCAAGTGGTGAGGGCCGGCCCACATGTAAGTGAAAATAAGCGCCCAAAAGTGAACAATGGACAAGCGGTAGCTGTAGACAGGTCGCTCAGCTTGCTTAGGGATAAAGTAGTACATCATGCCCAAGAAGCCCGCTGTCAAGAAGAAGCCCACCGCATTGTGGCCATACCACCATTGCACCATGGCGTCTTGCACGCCCGCATAAGCCGAGTAAGACTTTAAGAGGCCCACAGGCATGGCGGCACTGTTCACCAAGTGCAACAATGCCACTGCAATGATGAAGGCGCCAAAGAACCAGTTGGCCACATAAATATGGCGAACTTTGCGGGTGCCAATGGTGCCAAAAAACACAATGGCAAATGACACCCAAACCAAGGTGATCAAAATATCAATGGGCCACTCAAGTTCGGCATATTCTTTGCCGCTGGTGTAGCCCAAAGGCAAAGTAATGGCGGCCAACACAATGACCAGCTGCCAACCCCAAAAGGTGAACGCTGCCAGCTTCTCGGCAAACAAGCGAACATGACAAGTTCGCTGCGCCACGTAATAGGCCGATGCAAACAAGCCGCAACCGCCAAATGCAAAAATCACAGCATTGGTGTGCAAGGGACGCAAACGACCGTAGCTGAGCCATGGAATGCCAAAGTTCAATTCTGGCCAAGTGAGCTGGGCCGCAATGATCACGCCAACCAGCATGCCCACCACACCCCAAACCACCGTCATGATGGCAAACTGTCTGACAACCGTGTCGCTGTAGACGCTTGCCTGTGCATTGGCAAATTTCATTTTCACCTCTTCTTAAATTACGAATAGAGTTTCTCAAACGAAGGATTTAACTGCTTTGACTTAAGTCAATCATTCCGAAGAATTCGCTCGCCTTCTGCTTCAATGTCTTCAAATTGCCCACGGTTCACTGCCCACCACAGCCCCGCCAAAATAAAAAAAACCAAAGCCACTGACAATGGAATTAACAAATAAAGGATGTCCATCAGGTGTTGCCTTCCAATTCAAAATGCATGGTTTGTGAAAGTCGCATGGCATTGAATACAACACCCAATGAACTGCAAGCCATGCCCAATCCGGCCAGCCATGCTGGCAAATAGCCCAACATGGCCAGTGGCACACATGCAAAGTTGTAAACAGCCGCCCACACCAGGTTCTGCTTCACAATTTGCAATGTTTTGCGGCTGAGCATGAACGTGGCCACCAGAGGTTTTAAATCGCTGGCCATCAACACAAAGTCTGCTTTGGATTGCGCCAAGGGCAAGGCTTGTCCCAGTGCAAACGAAACATCGGCGCCCGCCAACACAGGGCCATCGTTCAAACCATCACCCACCATGGCCACTCGGTGCCCTTGCGATTGGGCCAACTTCACTTGCTTGAGTTTTTCTTCAGGCGAGCACGCGCCCTTGGCGTTTTCAATGCCCAAGCGCAATGCCAATTGATTGACGCTGGCTTGCCCATCACCCGATAGCACCTGAATGTGCAAACCCATTTTTTCAAGTGCACGCAAAGTGGCTTCGGCTTCTGCGCGGGGCGTTTCAGTGAACTCAAAAGTGGCCAACCAGCCCTCTTGATCGCTGAGGCATGCGTGCAAGACATCTTCTTTGGTGGAAGCCAAGCCACAAAAAACAGCAGAGCCTAATCGCAATTCAATTGGCTGAGCGGTTTTGCTTTGAGCCTGCAATGTGCGCAAAGTAGCCTGAACACCCTGCCCTGCAAACTCTTGGATATTTTCCAACTGCAAGCTTTCGTCGCTTGATATTGACTGCGCCTTCACCAAGGCCCTAGAAACAGGGTGCAAGGAATGATGCGCCAAAGCCGCAGCCCACTGCAGAGCTTGTGAGGTGGATACACCACCCCGCGTACTGATTTGATCTAAGCTGAAGTTTTCATTTGTGAGCGTGCCTGTTTTGTCAAAGATCACGGTGTCGACACTGGCCAATGTTTGCAAAGCCTGCAACTTGCGCAATAAAACACCTCCTTTAGCCAAGGCGCCAGCAGCCGACAACATGGCAGCAGGTGTGGCCAAAGACAAGGCACATGGGCACGTCACAATCAGAACCGAAACAGCCACCATGAGCGCATGCGCAGGACTTTGTTGCCAACCCCAAGCTGCAGCCAAGGCAGCGGCTATAAGCACGCCCCACAAAAAAGGTTTGGCTATCCGATCTGCCAACAGCGCCATGTGAGGTTTGGAAACACTGGCGCTCTCCATGAGCTTCACCATCTGGCCAAATTGAGTTTGCTGGCCCAAGCGAGTCACTTGCACTTCCACCGTGGCAGTCAGATTCAAACTGCCAGCCAGCACATTGCCGCCCAGAGCTCTGGCAAGCGGCCTAGATTCACCCGTGAGCAAGGCTTCGTCCACTTGCGTTGCTCCGCTCACGATGCAGCCATCGGCTGCAAACGCTTCACCTGCTCTGACTTGAATCACATCCATGGCTTTCAAGTGACGCAAGGTGGTCATGGCCCACTCACCCGTCTCGGTTTTGCGATGCACGGTATCGGGCAAGCGATTCATGACCGCTTCTAAGGCACCGGCTGTTTTGTCGCGCAGCCTGAGTTCTAACCAACGGCCCGTGAGTAAGAAGAACACAAACATGGTGAAGGAGTCAAAATAAACTTCAGCACCAAAAGCGCCGGCTGGCTCGAAAGTGCCCAAAGTACTGACGCCAAAGGTCACCAGCATGCCGATGGCCACAGGCAAGTCCATTGAAATTTTTTGTTGAAGCAAATCACGCCACGCGTTGGCAAAAAAAGGCGTGCAGGAAAAAAACAAAACCGGCAGCGACAACACCCATGAGGCCCATCGCAGAAGCTGCACCATGTCGGGTGCCATGTCTTGGGGATCGCTCAGGTAAACCGGTGTGGCATACATCATGACTTGCATCATGCAAAGCCCTGCCACTCCCAAGCGCCACAACATTTTGCGGGCATCTGCTCGCCGCATCTCATTGGCCAAGGCGTCGTTGGCGGGCAGTGTGGTGTAGCCCAATTTGGCCACTGCTTTCATCCAATGGGAGGGCTTGGTGGTTTGGGCCGACCACACAATGCGACCCCGATGACTGGCCGCACTGATTTGCGCAGAGAGCACGCCAGGAACCGCCATCAAAGCTTCTTCAATGTTGATGGCGCAGGCTGTGCAATGCATGCCCTCAAACACCACGCTAGACGTCCAAGTGTTGGTGGATTGATCATTGACTTGACTGAAATCTGACCACTCTTGCGCGTGGTCTAGCAAAGACCACTGAGAGGACAGCACCTCAACATCGGTGGTGAGTGCTTGAGTTGACATGCTTCGAAGATAAGCCATATAGCTTGCAGTCATCTTGATCCAGATCAAGACGCAGAGAATTCAGAGTTTTATGCTGAGTACATCCATTCACAAAAGGAGCACACCATGTACACCCGAATTCTTGTTGCCACCGACGGCTCACCCTTGAGCAAAAAAGCTGTTGCCAGCGCCATTGGCTTAGCCGCCACTTGCGGTGCTGAGCTCATTGCAGTGAAAGTGGTTCCACGTTATCCAATGTCTTATTTTGAGGGCAGCATTCCTCTTAATGCCAAAGATGTTGCACGCATTGAAGGTCAGTGGGCCGAAGAAGCGCAAGCCGCTGTTGATGCGGTACAAAAATCGGCAAGCATCAAGGGCGTGAAAGCCAAGGGGGTGGTCAGCCGCTCCGACATCGTGTCTGATGCCATCATTGCGGCAGCCAAAAAGCACAAGGCCGACTTGGTGGTCATGGCCTCGCACGGACGCAAAGGCATCAAGCGTTTGCTGTTAGGCAGCGAAACACATCAAGTACTAACCCACTGCCACGTGCCGGTTTTGGTCTTACGCTAAGAACAAATTTTTGTGCTGATCGCGCAATAAATTTTTCTGAACTTTGCCCATGGTGTTTCGTGGAAGCTCTGGCACCACGAAACACTTTTTGGGAATTTTGAAATTGGCCAATTGCGATTTCAAACTGGCAATGATGAGGTCTGCGCTTAACTGTGCGCCAGCCTTGGCAATAACCACAGCCACGCCCACTTCGCCAAAGTCTGGGTGCGGCACACCCACCAACGCACTTTCGGCCACACCCGGCATGTCATTGATGTAGCCTTCAATTTCGGCGGGGTACACGTTGTAGCCGCCGCTGATAATCAAATCTTTGCTGCGACCCACAATGGTCACATAGCCGCGCTCATCAAACTTACCGACATCGCCAGTTTTGAAGTAGCCATCAGGGGTAAATTCTTCTTTTGTTTTTTCGGGCATGCGCCAGTAAGCCTGAAACACATTCGGGCCTTTGACTTGAATGTTGCCAATTTCACCCACTGGCAGATTTTTACCATCGTCGCCCTGAACTCTGAGCTTGACACCAGGCAAGGGGAAACCCACCGTACCGCCGCGGCGCTCACTTTGCCCCTTGTGCCGCTTGTCGGCTGCACAGGGGTTGGAGGTGAGCATCACGGTTTCACTCATGCCGTAGCGCTCCAAAATGGTGTGCCCCGTGCGCTGCTGCCATTCGGTAAATGTTTCAATGAGCAAGGGCGCCGAACCTGCCACAAACAAGCGCATGTTGCGCACTGCTTGCTTGTTCAATGCGGGCTCTGCAAGCATGCGCACATACAGCGTGGGCACACCCATGAACACCGTGGCCTCGGGCATCTTGGCAATCACAAATTTGGGATCAAACTTGGCAAGCCAAATCATTTTGCTGCCATTGATGAGAGCGCCGTGAATGGCCACAAACAAACCGTGCACATGAAAAATAGGCAAGGCGTGAATGAGCACATCGCCTTTTTTCCAGCCCCAATAAGACTTGAGGGTTTGCGCATTGCTGAGCATGTTACCGTGCGTGAGCATGGCGCCCTTGCTTCTGCCAGTGGTACCACTGGTGTACAAAATGGCGGCCAAATCGTCTTGGTGTTTGACAGCAACAGTGTGCTGATCTTTTTGCAGCGCAGCACGTTCAAGCAAAGTGCCCGTTCTGTCGTCATTCAGAGTGAACACATGCTGAGTGCCTGCTTTGAATGCAATTTTGCTCACCCAGCCAAAGTTGGCACCCGAGCAAACCACCACCGCAGGTTCTGCGTTGCCTATGAAGTATTCAATCTCGGCACTTTGATAGGCTGTGTTCAAGGGCAAGAACACGTAGCCTGCTCGCAAGGTGGCCAAATAGAGCATCAAGGCTTCCACCGACTTTTCCACCTGCACCGCAATGCGGCTGCCCTTGGGAAGTTTCATTCCTTCCAACAAGTTGGCCATCATGGCGCTAGCGCGGTCTAAATCGCGCCAGCTGTAAACCAAACCATGATCGGTTTCAACCGCAGTACTGTCAAGATGGGCGGGGAATGCAGCTCTCAATGCTGCAAACAAATTTGCTTGGGTCATCTTCAATCCAGCTTTGCGCCAGAGGCTTTCACCACCTGGCTCCATTTGCGCAATTCAGTTTTGATAAAGGCATCAAATTGAGCGCCCGCTAAGTTAGGAAACTCAGCGCCTTGCGTCGCCCAAATGGCTTTGGCCTCATCGGTTTGGCAGGCTTTGCGCACTTCATCCACCATGCGGCCTTGAGCCTCAGCTGGCGTGCCTTTGGGTGCCCAAATGCCATACCAAGTGCTGACGGTGTAATCTGGCAAGCCCAATTCCGCTGAGCAAGGCACATCGGGAATGGCGGGGTTGCGCTTGGCACCTGAGACCATCAAGGCTTTGATTCTGCCGCCCTTGATGTGCGCAGAAGAAGAACCCAAGCCATCAAACATCATGTCAACGTTGCCCGCAATCAAGTCTTGCAAAGCAGGGCCGGCACCGCGGTAGGGAATGTGCGTGATGAAGGTTTGTGTTTGGAGTTTGAACAACTCACCAGCCAAGTGGTGCGAGGTGCCACTGCCAGCAGAGCCGTAATTCAACTTACCTGGATTTTTCTTCACAAAATCCAAAAACTCTTTCAAATTGTTGGCTACCACTTTTTTGGGATTGACCACCAACACTTGGGGCACAGCAGCCACCAAAATGAGCGGCACCAAATCACGCTCCAAGTCGTAGTCCAACTTGGGGTACATGCTGGGTGCAATGGTGTGGTGCACAGCACCCATGAAATAGTTGTAGCCGTCGGGAGTCGACCTCGCGGCCACACCAGCACCTACAGTACCGCCAGCACCGCCTTTGTTGTCAATGATGATTTGCTTGCTGGTGAGTTTGGCAAAAACTGCGGCCAAAGGTCTGGCAAAGGCATCTGTGCCGCCACCCGCAGGGAAAGGCACAATCATGTTGACGGGTTTGGTGGGCCAAGTGGCCTGGGCCCAAGCGGGCAAAGCGGCGGCCAAGGACGCGCCAGCAGCCCATTGCAAAACGTCACGGCGCTGAAATTGGTTTTTTGAATGTTGCATTTTTGTCTCCTTAGATTAATTTTGAAAAATCAAGAACTTGCGTTCAAACTCAAACTCTTCATTCTGCATGGCTTGGCTTGTTAACAGCCAAGTACAGGAAGATACCAGCCAAAATCATGGGCACGCACAACCACTGCCCCATACTCATGCCCAAGGACAAGAGTCCCAGGTGCGCATCGGGTTCACGGAAAAATTCCGCCACAAATCTGAAAAAGCCATAGCCCATCAAAAATACGGCTGAGACTTGGCCCAAGGGTCTGTCTTTTCGGGCAAACACCCAAAGTATCACAAACAAGAGCACCCCTTCCAGCAAGAACTGATAAAGCTGTGAAGGGTGCCGCGAAAAATCGCCCGCTCCTCTAAAAACCATGCCCCAAGGAAGGTCAGGGTCTGCTTGGCGGCCCCAAAGTTCGCCATTGATGAAATTGCCAATGCGGCCAGCGGCCAATCCCGTTGGCACGCACGGAGCCACAAAGTCCATCACTTGGAAAAATGGCCGATGCCGCGTTTTGGCAAACCACCACATGGCTGCCATCACGCCCAACAAGCCCCCATGGAAACTCATGCCACCTTGCCAAACATAAGCCACCTCCCAGGGATGCAACAAGTAGTAGCCCGGTTGATAGAACAAGCAATAACCAATGCGGCCGCCCAACACCACACCCAGAACGCCCGCAAACAAAATGTCCTCCACGTCCCGAACTTGCCAATGGCTCAAGCGTGAAAAAGGCGGGTGTTTGAGTCTTTGCGTTGCCAAAAAGAAAAACAGCGCAAAAGCCGCCAAATAGGTCAAGCCGTACCAGTGCACAGCGAGGGGCCCCAATTGCAATGCAACGGGGTCAATTTGGGGGTGAATCAACATGAGCCCGATTGTGCCTTGTTGCAGGCCCTGTTGGACATCGTGAAACCCCTCAGTTTGGAGAAGCCTATTCAGGCCCGAACTAGGGTCGAAAGTCTGAGGCGTCCCTTAGAATAAAGCTCAAAGAGACAAAATAGGCTTGTTTTGAGCCGAAAAACCCTTAAACCACCCAAAAAAATAGCCCCACACCATGAGCGACAAAATCATCCCCATTACGCCCGCTACTGCTATCAATCGCCGAAGTGCCAACATCACCCAAGGCAAATCCAGAGCCCCCAACCGCTCTATGTATTACGCCATGGGCTATGAAGAAGGTGATTTTGTCAAACCCATGGTGGGCGTGGCCAACGGTCACAGCACCATCACACCTTGCAACAGCGGTTTGCAAAAACTGGCCGATGCCGCTGTAGAAGGCATTGAAGAGGCCGGTGGCAATGCTCAAATTTTTGGCACACCCACCATTTCGGATGGCATGGCCATGGGCACCGAAGGCATGAAGTACTCCCTGATCAGCCGAGAAGTCATTTCTGACTGTATTGAAACCTGCGTGCAAGGCCAATGGATGGACGGCGTGTTGGTGGTGGGCGGCTGCGACAAAAACATGCCAGGCGGCATGATGGGCATGCTGCGCGCCAATGTGCCCGCTATTTACGTTTACGGCGGCACCATTTTGCCCGGCAGGTACCAGGGCAGAGACTTGAACATTGTGAGTGTGTTTGAAGCCGTGGGTGAAAACTCTGCTGGCACATTGAGCGACTTCGATTTGAAAGAAATTGAAAAGCGCGCTATTCCTGGCACCGGTTCATGCGGCGGCATGTACACAGCCAACACCATGTCTTCCTCGTTTGAAGCGCTGGGCATGTCGCTGCCCTACTCCTCCACCATGGCCAACCCACACGATGAAACAAAAAATTCGGCGAAGGCATCTGCCAAGGTTTTGATAGAGGCCATCAAAAACGATTTGAAGCCCCGCGACATCGTGACCAAAAAGGCCATCGAAAATGCGGTGGCGGTGATCATGGCCACTGGCGGCTCAACCAATGCTGTGCTGCACTTCTTGGCAATTGCCCACACAGCCGGCGTCGATTGGACCATTGACGATTTTGAGCGCATGCGCAAAAAGATTCCCGTCATTTGCGATTTGAAGCCCAGCGGCAAATATTTGGCCGTTGACTTGCACCGCGCAGGCGGCATTCCACAAGTGATGAAGGTTTTGCTAAAGGCTGGTTTGCTGCACGGCGATTGCATGACCATCACCGGCAAAACCGTGGCCGAAAACTTGAAAGACATTCCAGACGCACCCCGTGCCGACCAAGACGTCATTCGCACCATCGACAAGCCCATGTACGCAGAAGGCCACCTGGCTATTTTGAAAGGCAACTTGTCACCCGAAGGTGCCGTGGCCAAAATCACGGGCTTGAAGAACCCCGTCATTACCGGACCTGCTCGCGTGTTTGACGACGAGCAATCGGCTTTGCAAGCTATTTTGGATGGCAAGATCAAAGCTGGCGATGTGATGGTTTTGCGTTACCTTGGCCCCAAAGGCGGCCCTGGCATGCCCGAAATGTTGGCTCCAACAGGCGCCCTCATTGGCGCTGGACTGGGCGAGAGCGTGGGCCTCATTACCGATGGCCGCTTCTCTGGTGGCACATGGGGCATGGTGGTGGGTCATGTGGCGCCGGAAGCGGCTGCTGGCGGCACCATTGCCTTGGTGCACGAAGGTGACTCCATCACCATCGATGCGCACAAGCTGGTTTTGGCATTGAACGTACCCGACGAAGAAATTGCCAAACGCCGCGCTCAGTGGAAGGCGCCAGCGCCTCGTTACACCCGCGGTGTTCAGGCTAAGTTTGTGTTCAATGCTTCTAGCGCCAGCAAGGGCGCGGTGCTTGATTTGTTTTGATCAGAGGCCAATGGCGGCAATACCCGCCTTGGCAATCTGAGCGTCTTCGGTGGACTTGACGCCACTCACGCCCACTGCGCCAATGCACGCGCCATCTTTCAGAATGGGGACGCCACCTTCCAGCATGCCTTCAATGAAGGGCGCTGACAAGAATGAATATCGTCCGCCATTGATCACATCTTCATAAACTTTGCTTTCACGGCGTCCCATGGCTGAGGTTTTGGCTTTGGCTGGCGCAATGTGAGAGGAAATGGGCGGCGCGCCATCCAAACGCTGGAAATGCAACAAATGGCCACCCGCATCCACAATGGCAATGCTCACAGCCCAGTTGTTTTTTTCAGCCTCCGCCTGCGCGGCAGCGGCAATGGTTTGAACGTCAGATAATTCGAGGATGGATTGGGTTTTCATAATGTCTAAGATTTCAATGACTCGGGTTAAAAACTAGTCAAATAGCATACCTCAGGCACACGGCAACGATGGCATCTGGCAAGTCTTAGGAAAAAAGACCCTTCAAACTTCGGCAAATTGGGCATTTGTCCAGACAAGCTCTACAATTTGCTCACCCGATACAGGGTGAAATATCAGGAGTTCACAAATGAGCGATCTTCAAAACATCGAACAACCCAGCTGGGGCGGCGCAGTCAGCACGCCCGCTGAACGTAACAAGGTCATGCGCAACACCTACATGTTGTTGGCCTTAAGCCTCTTGCCTACCGTCTTGGGGCCTCTTGCCTACCGTCTTGGGGGCATGGATCGGTGTGACAACGGGCATCACACAGTCCATGGGTGGCGGCTTAGGCCTGCTCATTTTCTTCGGTGGCGCCATTGGCTTCATGTTCGCCATTGAGAAAACCAAACATTCCTCTGCTGGCGTGTTGGTCTTGCTGGCCTTCACCTTCTTCATGGGCCTCATGCTGTCACGCATGATTGCCATGGTTTTGGGCTTCAAAAACGGCCCTGACCTCATCATGACGGCTTTCGCCGGCACCGCAGGTGTGTTTGCATTGATGTCTGTTCTGGCCACCGTCATCAAGCGCGACTTGTCTGGTATGGGCAAGTGGTTGTTTGTGGGCGCCTTGGTGCTTATGGTGGGCGGTATCGTCAACATCTTTGTGGGCTCTACCGCCGGCATGATGGCTTTGTCTGTGGCTGCCATTGGCATTTTCAGCGCTTACATGCTTTATGACTTGAAGCAAATTTTGGATGGCGGTGAAACCAACTACATCAGCGCCACGCTCATGCTTTACATGGACCTGTTCAATGTGTTCCAAAGCTTGTTGGCCTTGCTAGGCCTTTGGGGTGGTGAGCGCGACTAAACTTTTTGTAGCCCAAACAGGGGCTTTGCATCCAAGCATCTGAGTTCATCCAGAACTCAGGTGCTTTTTTTATAGGCGCTCAAACACCGCCATGCTTTCGACGTGGGCGGTGTGAGCAAACATGTTGATCACGCCTGCACTAATGCACCTATACCCCGCCCTGTGAACCAGCAAGCCCGCGTCGCGCGCCAGCGTGGCGGGGTTGCAGCTCACATAGACAATGCGCTTGGGAAATTGCCAGGCGCCTCTGAGCTCTGCATTCTCATGCAGCTCTGCCAAAGACTTGGCCAAAGCGAAAGCGCCTTCGCGCGGTGGATCGATGAGCCACTTGTCTGCAATGCCATCGGCCATGAGCATCTCTGGCGTCATCTCAAACAAATTGCGTGCAATGAAGGTGGTGGGTGCCAATGGCTTGGTCTGGCCGCGCATGCTTTGGTTGCGGGCCAAATTCTCGAGCGAGCGGGCTACCAATGTCTCGGAGCCTTCAATGCCCACCACTTCTTTGGCCGTGGTGGCAATGGGCAAGGTGAAATTGCCCAAACCGCAAAACCAATCGATCACCCTTTCATGCGCTTCAGGCTTGAGCAAACGCAAAGCCCGCGTGACCAACACGCGATTGATGTGCGGGTTGACTTGCGTGAAATCGGTTGGCTTGAAAGGCATGTGCACACCAAAGTCGGGCAAGTCATAAGACAGCTCGGGGCCGCCTTCGTCCATGAGCTTGACTGTATCGGGGCCTTTGATTTGCAACCACCACTGCACAGCATGCAGTTTTGCAAAAGCGCTTAGTCGATCTTGATCGGCTTGGCTCAAGGGTTCTAAATGACGCAACACCAGGGCCGTGACTGTGTCGCCTTGAGCCAACTCAATTTGTGGAATGGTCTCACGCGCATCCATGCCAAAAATCAATTCGCGCAGTGGCAACAACATGGCGCTGATGTTGGGCGGCAGAACTCGGCAGGTTTTGATGTCGGCCACATAGCGGCTCTTGCGCTCGTGAAAGCCAATGAGCACTTCGCCTTTTTTGTGAACATAGCGCACCGACATGCGGGCGCGATAGCGATAGCCCCAACTCGGCCCCTCCATGGGCCGCAACAAATTCTCAGGTTTGACTTTGCCCAAATGCCACAAGTTGTCTTCAAGCACGCGTTGCTTGATGGCCACCTGCGCACTGGCTTCAAGGTGTTGCATTTTGCAACCACCACATGCTCCCGCATGCAAACCAAAATGCGCACAACCCGGCTTGACCCGCTGCGAAGATTCTCGGTGAACCGCCGTGACCACGCCGGCTTCCCAGTTGTTCTTCTTGCGATGCACATTGACTGAGACCAGCTCAAAGGGCAAAGCACCTTCTACAAACACCACCTTGCCGTCTGGCCTTCTGGCAATGCCTTGCGCCTCCATGTCGAGAGCATCAATGTGCAGCCAGCCTGTGGGTAAATCAGAACGTCCAAAAATGATTTCTTGTGTCTGTTCTTCTCGTGTGGTGTCGCTCTGTTTGCTCATGGGCGGGCTGGTAACAGTTTGGCGGGATCGACTGGTTTGCCTTGCCTGCGAATTTCAAAATGCAACTTGACACGGTCAGCATCCGAGCTGCCCATCTCGGCGATGCGCTGGCCTTTGGTCACTGCTTGGTCTTCTTTGACCAACAGGGCTTGGTTGTGCGCGTAGGCCGTGAGGAAGGTGTTGTTGTGCTTGATGATGACCAAATTGCCATAACCTCTCAAGCCTGAACCTGCATAGACCACTTTGCCATCGGCAGCAGCCAGTACGGGGTCACCCGCTTTGCCCGCAAAATCGAGACCCTTGTTTTTGGCTTCATCGAAACCCGCCAGGACGGGGCCGGGGTGTGGCCAGGCGAAGGCCAGACCTTCATCATTCAGGTTGGTGGATGATGAAGACGAAGATGTAGGCGCTGATGAAGGTGAATTGGCGTTGGCTGAACTTGGTGCTGCCGCCGTATTGGCAGGGGGAGTTGTCACACTCCCTGGCACTTGACTCTGGGCAACAACGGGTTTGCTGGGTCGGTTGGCAGCTGTGTCTTGAACGGGTGGTGCAACACGCAGAACCTGATCGACCTCAATGAGATTGGGGTTGTCAATGCCATTCCACTTGGCAATGTCGCGCCATGATTGGCCATGGTCTAAGGCAATTTTGGTGAGCGTATCGCCAGAGCGCACGCTGTAATAGCCTGGCTTGCCTGCGTTGTCTGATCCAGTCATGGCGGGCCCCATTGAAATGGGTGAGCTGGTGGCCACTGGTGCACTGCTTGCAACTGGTGCACTGCTTGAAACTTGTGCATTGGCCACTTGGGGCTGCAAATTCTTAACGGATCGTGACGTATTTTGACCGGCAGCAAGCCGCCAAGACGCAAACTGCCAGCACACAGATGGCTGTCAAGCTCTGACGGTTTTTCAACAATGTCATTCAAAATCCTTCAGGAGATACCCGATTTTAGAGGGACAAAATGAACCGCTTCCAAAACGCTTTGTTTGAATCCTTGGTCGGTTTTGTCTACCACCATGAGCGCTTGCTGGCCATTGGCCGTGACAGTGGGCGCCACCAAGCGACCGCCTAAGGCCAATTGATCTAGCCAAGCCTGGGGCAGTGTTTCGCCCCCTGCGGCAGAAATGATGGCGGCATAGGGGGCGCCTTTGGGGTAGCCCAGCATGCCATCGCCAAACAGCAAGTGCACATTGGCCAAACGAAAATGACGCAGGTTGGCGCGGGCTTTTTCATGCAACCCCTTGAGGCGCTCAATACTGTAAACCTCGGTGGCCACATGGCTCAGCACGGCAGCTTGGTAGCCGCAGCCCGTGCCAATTTCCAGTACGCGGCCTAGCTTGCCCTCGGCGCCCTCGCGCAGCAACTCGATCATGCGCGCCACCACATTGGGCTTGGAAATGGTTTGACCCAATCCGATGGGCAGGCTGGTGTCTTCGTAGGCCTGATTGACCAAGGCGCTTTCGACAAAGCGATGCCGCTCAACGCTGCCCATGGCTTGTAGCACCATGGGATCTTTCAAACCTTGGGCGGCCAACTTTTGCACCATGCGCTGACGCACCGCACTGGAATCCAAACCCAAGCCATGCGGGTTGGTGGATGCTGGCTTAGACGCAGGTGCTTTGACCGTAGGCGCTTTAACCGAAGGCGCCTTGTCTTTGGTTTGAAGCTTGACGGGAAAACCAGGGCGCTGCGCCATCAGCCCTCCCAGACTTTGAGCTTGGACAAGTTTTGGGCCCAGAAACCCGCATTGTCATGGTCTGTGAGGTCGACCTGCAGGGGCGTGATGGTGACGTGCCCATTTTTGGCGGCATGGAAATCGGTGCCCTCGCCATCGTCCATGGCTTCGCCGGCATTGCCAATCCAATACATGGTTTCGCCGCGAGGACTGAGCTGAGTGATGACCGGCTCTGCGGCATGACGCCGACCCAATCGACACAGCTTGGCGTTTTTCCATTGCGCATTGGCGTTGGGAATGTTGACATTCAACAGCCAAGGCGATTTGCCAATGAGCTGAGCCTCTGCAAATTGAGCCACCATGTTTTTGGCAAACTCTGCAGCCTGATCTAAATGGGCCCAACCCTTTTCTGTTTGAGAAAATGCCAAAGCGGGAATGCCAAACAAATAGCCCTCCATGGCGGCGCCCACGGTGCCCGAGTACAGGGTGTCATCGCCCATGTTGGCGCCATTGTTGATGCCAGACACCACCAAGTCGGGGCGATACCCCAACAGGCCCGTGAGGGCAATGTGCACGCAATCGGCGGGTGTGCCGTTGACATACCGAAAGCCGTTTTCACCCTGCCGCACATAGAGGGGCGAATGCAGCGTGAGGGCATTGGACTTGGCGCTGTTGTTGTGCTCGGGTGCAACCACTTCCACCTCGGCCACTTGCTTCAGGGCGTGGTAAAGCGCCACAATGCCCTCAGCACGGTAGCCATCGTCGTTGGAAATGAGTATTTTCATGGGTGGGTCCTAGGCCTCAATTGTAGGTCGCTACCGAGACATCCCGATGTCTAGATTGCCCTTTATATTCAATCCATTGAATGATTTTTGAGGAGAATTTCTGTGCATGCTTGGCTTTGCGAAAACCCTGTCGGTGTTGATGCCTTAACCTGGAAAGAATTACCCACGCCCGCACCCCAAGCGGGCCAGGTTTTGATTCGAATTGAAGCCGCCAGTTTGAACTTTCCCGACTTGCTCATTGTTCAAAACAAATACCAAATGAAACCCGACCTGCCCTTCGTGCCAGGCTCGGAATACGCTGGCGTCATTGAAGCTGTGGGCGAAGGTGTGACCCACCTGCAAGTGGGCCAATCGGTGGCCTGTTTGTCGGGCACGGGGGGCTTTGGCACCCACACTCTGGCACCCGCCAAATTGTGCATGCCGCTGCCGCCCGGCTTTCCCGCTGTCGATGCGGCAGCCTTCATCATGATCTATGCCACATCGCACCACGCCCTGATCGATCGGGCGGCTTTGAAACCGGGCGAAACCTTGCTGGTTTTGGGCGCTGCCGGTGGCGTGGGCACGGCGGCCATTCAAATTGCCAAGGCTGCAGGCGCTCGCGTCATTGCAGCCGCCTCCACTGACGAAAAATGCGCTCTGTGCAAATCCTTGGGCGCCGATGAAACCATCAACTACACCACGCAAAACATGCGTGAGGCCTTGAAGGTCATGACCGAAGGCAAAGGGCCCGACGTCATTTACGACCCCGTGGGCGGTGACTTTGCCGAGCCCGCCTTCCGCTCCATTGCATGGCGCGGTCGGTATTTGGTGGTTGGCTTTGCAGCAGGCCCCATTCCTGCCCTGCCCTTCAACTTGGCCTTGCTCAAAGGCGCTTCCATTGTGGGCGTGTTCTGGGGCGACTTTTCAAGACGTGAGCCCAAAGCCAACGCCGCCATGATGGCCGAATTGGCCACTTGGTATGCCCAAGGCAAAGTCAAACCCGTCATTGACCGCACCATGCCCATGAGCGAACTCAAGGCCGCTTATGCCCACATGGGCTCTAGAGGCGTTATGGGCAAGCTGGTGATGGTGAACTGAGGCCTTACTTTTTCTTTTTAAAAGCGGGGTCGTAGCGCTTGATCCAGTCAAAAAACTCGTGGTACCAAATCACGTTGTTGGCTGGCTTCAAGATCCAATGGTTTTCATCGGGGTACCACAGCAAGCGCGCATCAACGCCCTTGGCTTTGAGCGTGTTGTAGTAGGCCAAGCCTTGCGCGTCTGGCACGCGATAGTCTTTGGCACCATGAATGACCAAGGTGGGCGTTTGCATGCTGGAAGCAAAGGCATGCGGACTCTGTGATTGCACCTTCTTCATGTCGTTCCAATACCAGCCGCCCAACTCTTGAGCATGCCAACCATAGGCATCGTCAGAGAACATGCCCACCCAGTCATAGCAGCCTGCGTGGCACACATATGCCTGGTAGCGGCCTGGCTTCACATGCGCATTCATCCATGCCACCATGTAGCCGCCATAACTTCCGCCGGTGGCAAACACGCGGTCTTTGGCAATCCAAGATTTTTTGCGCAGCCAATCGGTACAGGCTTCAATGTCTTGCAATTCCAAATCACCCCATTTGTGCGTGATGGCATCGAGAAACTTCAAACCAAAACCAGACGAGCCGTGATAGTTGACGTTGGCCACCACATAGCCTTGCGCGGCAAACACGTGGTAGTTCCAACGCCAATGCCAAACATCGCCAGGGCCGGTATGAGGCCCGCCATGAATGGTGTGAAGCAAGGGGTATTTTTGAGTGGGATCAAAGCCAGGTGGGTAATGCAACCATACCTGCACATCGTCCCCTTGGGCGCCTTTGAACCAGTTCTCTTCGGTGCGGCCTAAAGCAATGCCATTGAGCAAATCGTCATTGAAATGTTCAATGCGCATGGGCTCTGCGGACAAAGAGCGACCCGACTCGTCCACTTTGGCAACCTGAATACGGCCAGGGTGCACAGCTTTGTCCATGAGCGTGACCAATTGGCCCGCAGCTTCATCAAAGGCATGCACCGTTCCGCCCTCAGCGATGACCGTAGCTTGTGATGCCGCAATGTCAAAGCGCCATACGTGTTGACGCCCTTTGTCCTCTGCCTTGCAGATCAAGGCTGTGGCGTCTTCGCTCCACTTCAATGGCATTTGAGGTTCGCGGTCCCACTTGGCGCTGATGGTTTTCCAAGGGGATGCTGACTTGCTAGCTTTGGACTTGGATGGCTTGTTAAATTCAAGCAAAGCCAAGTGATTGGGCTGCGTGTGCTTAAGGGCTTGGTGAGAGGCCAAGAAAGCCAACTGATTGCCAGTGGGGCTGTAGGCCGGTCCTGAAAGGTCCCAAGCTCGGTCTTTGACCAAGTCTCGAATGGCCAGCACTTTGTCGCCCTTCAACTGAATTTCTGCCAAGGCCATGCGAGGCGCTGCATTCTGTGCTTGATCGGGGTCGAATACGAAAGTGATTTTTTGACCATCGGGAGAAATGTCAAACTCATTGGCGCTGGGGTCGCGGCGCGGCAATTCGAAGTTGGTACCTTCTAGCAAATCAACCACACCACCGCTGGCCAAATTCAAAATGCACAAGTGGGGGACGCGGCCCATGGGCAAGTTGTGATCCCAGTGCCTGTACACCGCATCTTCTGTGGCGAAGGCACTGTCTTTGCGGGCTTTGGTTTCTTTCAGTTTGTCGGCTTGTGATTGCACGCCCTTGAGCTGAGGCCAGGCCCAGGTAATGAACGCAATGCGTTGACCATCTGGAAACCACTTGAAATCGACGACGCCCGTAGGCACTTCAATTGCTCGCTTGGCTTCACCGCCATCGGGTGGAATGAGGTAGAGCTGGGGCTCATCGTCTTTCTTGCCGTTTTGTTCTCGCTTGGCTACAAAAGCCACCCAATCGCCTTGGGGTGAAAACTGCGGGCGACCATCTTTGTCACCGCATTGCGTCAATTGTCTGGGTTCACCGCCTAAAGTGGAAAGCAACCAAATGGCGCTTTGAATGGTATTTTCCTTGACTGAGGGTTGTGCCACCGCACACACCACCTGCGCGCCATCTGGGCTGATGCTTGGAGCACCCAGGCGCTGAAGTTGCCACATCAACTCAACGGTGAGTTGTTTTTGAGAATTTTTGGAAGTGGAAGTGGAAGTAGGTTTGGATTTGGATTTGGATTTCAGTGCAGCCATCTCAAGCAGGTCCTTTGTTACAGGGTTCAGAATTCTTGCGCCACCAGTTTATCAATGGCTTCGGCCAGTTCAAAGTCTTTGTTTGTCAAACCGTTGGCATCGTGCGTCCACAGTTTGATTCGGATACGGGTGTAGGCCGATGTGATTTCTGGGTGGTGATTTTGAATTTCGGCCAAGTTACTCACTTTGACCAACATCGCGATGGCCGTTTTGTAAGTTTCAAATTGCCATTCATTTGAAATGCTGGCATTAGAAAAATCACAAGTCCACTGAGGGATGCTTTTCATGCGGGCTTCAATTTGAGCCTGATTGAAACGTTCATGGGTCATTGAATTTAGAACCTTCCAATCTTAAACATTGACACTTATTTGCAAACTGGTTTCAACAGGGCTGTGCAGGGACTCGTTTTGTGAAACATGGGGCAAAAGTGTATTCAACATTTTTCGAACCTGAATCAAACGCGGGTCGCCATCTTGCGCGTCGTCGGTGGTGTCGTTGATACAGAAAAAATCTAAGCTGCCAAACAGTTTATTCAGATGCATGAGCGATGGCGACTCTAAGGTTTTGTCTGTTGCAATGTACACATGAGAATGGTCAATTGTTTTGGCCAAACCATGCGCCAAAGACCAGCGCAATACAAAGTCAGAAATGATGGTGGGTTTGTTCCAGGTGCGAAAAACGGTTGATCGTACCCGCTCAAACAACTCAGGTGCTTCACGTTCTATTTCTAGCATCACCGACTTCAACATGGGTCTGGGAGAGTGTGAAAAAGTTCGGGGCGTGTGCTGGTAGTTGGGGTCTATGGGCCGGGAGCTTTGGTTGGCTTCCAGCCATTGTTTGGAAAGACGACTGGCATTCTCAAGGGATGTGGAATCGGCTTGCAACTGGTTGCCCTTCACCTCGGGTTCATCAGACCAAGAAACATAAAAGCCTTTGTCAAAAAACCAATTTTCCAAACAGACCGGCGCACCAAAGAACACGTCGTCGTTGAAATAAAAATAGCGCTCGGACAAACCGGGGATGTGATGGATATAAGACTCGATGTTGCCCGAATCAAAAGTAGGCAAAGCTGAACGAGGAATTAACTCATGATGATCAACCAGCGTTACTTGGTCTGAAGCTTGATACCAATCGGGCACTTGACCATCCGTCACAATATAAATGTGACCGTGATCGGGGAAAAACTTTTCAAGCGCTCGCAAGCTAAATCGCAACTCTTCGTTGTCGCGATACCGTCCTTCAACATTGCCAAACTTGGCAAAGCTTGAGTTACTTGGGGCTTTTAATTTCCGCGCAAATTGATCGCGTTTGGCACGCCACTCAGCATCGTTGCCATTGACCCAAAGGTAAACGATGTCAATCGCAGTGCTAGCTTGTTCTGATGGTTGATTCAAAATGAAACAGTTGTGTCACAAAAAGTGCACTAAACCACTTTTTAAAAAGATTGCTCAAGGGTTAATTAGGCTTGGCTTCTTTTGACTCATAACAGTTTTCGCTGCCTAAAAAGAAAAAGGGTTTGCAAAATCTTGCAAACCCTTGAATGAGTGGGGTGGCTGATGGGGCTCGAACCCACGACAACAGGAATCACAATCCTGGACTCTACCAACTGAGCTACAGCCACCGTAGAAGCGGGATTATAGCCGAATCTATTTCGATGTCAGGCGCCCTGCGCCTCTAACTTGGGCTTGGCAGCACTGGGCTTGGGCACCAGAATTTCAGCTTTCAATTTGGTTTTCAATTGGGAAATGTAGGCCTGTGTTTCTGCAGTGCCCCAAAGTTGCGTAAATTGTTGCTGAGCTTGCGCCATGAGCGCTTTGTTTTCTGGCTCTGGTGGAAAGACCTTGGTGACACGCACCACAGCAAAGCCCTGCGCACCCAGGTCTACGCCATTGACTGAGGGCAAGTTGTTGGGGTCTGCGCGCAATGCAGCATCCACCACTTGGGGCAATTGCCTTTGTGTATTTTCACGAGAAATCACAATGGCATTGGGCAGTGCGTCAGAGCCTGTTTTGGCTTTGAGTGCAGCCAAGCGTTGCTCGCCCTGAGCCTTGGCCAATTCAGCCGCTTTCTCTTGCGTGAAGGCGCGTTTCACAAACTCCTTTACATCCGCAAAGGGCAATGTGGCGGCAGGTTGGTGCTTGACCACTCGCGCGGAAACCAAAGTGCTAGGCGCCACTTCAATGGCTTCTGTATTGCGCTGCTTCTGCAAAGAGGCTTCATTGAATAATGCTTGCAACAAAGCAGGGTTGCTCAAGAGGCCCTTGGCCTGCGCTGTGTTGGCAGGCTGACGCGCCACTTGATTGGCCTTCTGAATGTTGAGCTTGAGCTTCTCAGCCACGGGCTTCAAGCTGTCAGATTGTTCGTAAACCATGTTGGAAAAGGTTTCTGCCAATTCTGCGTACTTGCGCTGGGCTTGTTGCTTTTTCAAGTCAGCTTCTAAAGACGGGCGCAGGGACTCAAAGCTTTGAGCCTTGGGTGCCTTGATGTCGGTCAGCTGAATGATGTGATAGCCAAACTCAGACTCAACCAAATCGCTGATGTCAGATTTTTTCATGCTGAAGGCGGCATCTTCAAAAACCTTGACCATGGCACCACGTGCAAAGAAATCCAAGTCGCCACCTCTCACGGCAGAGCCTGGATCCTGGGAGTTTTTGCGAGCCACATCGGCAAAGCTGGCAGGTTTGGCCTTGACCGATTTGAGTAATTCTTCGGCCTTGGCACGTGCTGCTTTTTTCTCTGCCTCGGGGGCATCTTTGGCGGCCGTGATCAGAATATGGCTAGCGCGCCGCTCTTCCTTGCTAGACAAACGCTGCAAGTTTTGTTCATAGTAAGACTTCAGGTCTTGTTCGTTGAGCGTGATGGATTGACGCAAAGTTTCAATGTCCAAAACAATGTATTCAATGTCGGCCATTTCCATGGACTGGTATTTGCCTTTGTTTTTGTCGTAGTAGGCTTGCAGATCGGCATCTGTGGCCGAAACTTTGTTGAAAAAATCGGCAGCAGGAAAATTGAGAATTTGTACTTCTCGGCGTTGCATGAACGCGTTCAAGGCTGTTTGCGTTTGAGCCGACGTTGCATAAGCAGAGGCTTGAACACCTTGAATAACTTGTCGGTTAGACAAATCTGCGCGCACTTGCATTTCAAACATTTCGGGCGTCATGCCCTGCGATGCAGCCAATTGCTTGTAACGCTCCATGTCAAGCTTGCCATCAGGGGTGCGCAATGCAGCAATGGCTGGGCTTTGTTGAAGTTCTTTGGCCAGGCGTTGGTCGCTGGCAACCAAATGCATTTTTTGAGCGGCCGCTGCAACCACCTTGTCACGAACCATTCGCTCTAGCGTGGCGTATTTGGCTTCAGGGGTGTCAAACAGCTTCACATCGAGAGTGGGCATGGACGCGCGAATGCGATCAACCTCGCTTTTGTGCGCGGCATCCCAATCGGATTGGTTGATTTTTTGACCGTCAACCTTGGCGACAACCATGCCTTTGTCGTCAAAACGACTGTAGCCTTCTAAACCAAACAAGACGAAGGAAGGAATGATGAGCAAGAACAACAAACCCATCATGATCTTGGTGTTATTGCGGACAAAATCAAACATGTGAGAACTCTCTGTGTAGTGGCGCGGTCAATGTCTTGAAAACACAAAAGGCGAACAACCTGTTCGCCTTTGCTTGGGGGTGGTGGGTGATGACGGGGTCGAACCGCCGACCTACGCCTTGTAAGGGCGCCGCTCTACCAACTGAGCTAATCACCCCCCTTAATCAAAGATTAATTCAAGGCGTCTTTCAAGGCCTTGCCTGGACGGAACTTAGGCACCTTGGCAGATTTGATTTTAATGGCTGCGCCAGTGCGTGGGTTGCGGCCCGTGCGAGCAGCGCGCTTGGTAACGGCGAAAGTACCGAAACCGACCAGAGCAACAGTGCCGCCCTTTTTCAATGTGGTGCGAACGGCGCCAATGGTGGCTTCCAATGCGCGGCCGGCAGCAGCTTTAGAGATGTCTGCTTGTTTGGCAATGTGCTCGATTAATTCTGTCTTGTTCATACAAAGAGCTTTCGAAAAAAATAAAAGCACTCAAAGTTGAGTGACTCATTTGAGTTAAAAATTTTGTTTGAAGTTTGAAAAACTTCTGGGACAAAACATTGTCTCCGCAATGAATTTGTCGACTTCAATTAAAACAGACAAACCGCGCCTGTCAAATGATTTTCAGTCTAGAAACCGCAATGCGACACGAATTCTAGATCTAAACTCAATCGCCACGGGGTGCATGACGAAAAAATAATTTTGGTTTCAGAACTTGCTCCCAAAAGTTCTCATAAAGCAGCCGCAATGGCTTTGCCAAGGTCTTGCGTATTAGCAGAACCCCCAATATCGGCGGTGCGTGGCGCGCCACTATTTGGTGCTAAAACTTTCTCAATGGCACCCAACACGGCATCGTGCGCAGGCTTGCAACCTAAAAATTCCAACATCATGGCACCACACCAAATTTGACCAATGGGGTTGGCAATGTTCTTGCCTGCTATGTCGGGCGCAGAACCATGCACGGGCTCAAACAAGGAAGGGTATTTTTTATCGGGGTTGAGGTTGGCACTGGGCGCAATGCCAATGGTGCCAGTGCAAGCAGGGCCTAAGTCGCTCAAGATATCGCCAAACAAATTGCTGGCCACTACCACATCAAAAAAGTCGGGGCGTTGCACAAAATGCGCCGTCAAAATATCGATGTGAAACTTGTCAAGCTGTATGCCTGGATAGTTTTTGGACATCTCAACAACGCGCTCATCCCAGTACGGCATGGTGATGGCAATGCCATTCGACTTGGTGGCACTGGTTAAATGTTTTTTGGGCCGCGACTGGGCCAACTCAAAGGCAAACTTCAACACACGGTCAACGCCAATGCGCGACATCACCGTCTCTTGCATCACAATTTCTCGCTCTGTGCCCGGGTACATGCGGCCACCAATGCTGGAGTATTCGCCCTCGGTGTTTTCCCGCACGATGTACATGTCAATTTCACCGGGCCGCCTGGGTGAGCCATCTTTTCGAACCACTGGGGCAATGATGCCAGGCATGAGTCTGGCCGGTCGCAAATTGATGTATTGATCAAACTCGCGGCGGAACAACAACAAAGATCCCCACAATGACACATGGTCGGCAATTTTGTCGGGCCAACCCACTGCACCAAAGTAGATGGCATCGTGTCCGCCAATTTGGTCTTTCCAATTGTCGGGCAACATTTGGCCGTGCTTTTCAAAGTAATCCCAGCTTGAAAAGTCAAAGTGATCGAATTTCAAATCGAGGTTGAACTTGGAGGCGGCTGCCTCCATCACTCGCAAGCCCTCTGGCATGACTTCTTTGCCAATACCGTCTCCGGCAATCACTGCAATTCGTTTTTGACTCATTTTTTTTCTCCTTCAATTGATTTCGCAGGTCTGAGCACCCAACTGACGCCCCATGCTGTCAGGGCTATGCCCACCAAAGTGATTGCGGTGATGGGCTCATCAAACAAAAACCAGGCCAGCAACGCGGTACACGGCGGCACCAGATACATCAAACTGGTCACGCTGGCAGCCGCTCCCTTTTGAATCAGCATGTACAGCAGCGAGCTGCCGCCCAGTGTCAATCCTAATACAGACCAGGCCATGGCCCCCATGCTTTCAAAGTTCCACTGCACCGACTCTGTTTCAAGCCATGCGATGGGCGTGGTGACCAGCAAAGCTGCGATCAATTGCGTTGTATTGGCCGTTCTCACATCGCAGGGCTTGACGAATTTTTTTTGATACAGCGTACCCAAGGTGATGGACAAGAGCGCCATGACCGCAAAACTCAAATTCAACAATGTGACGTGATCGAGCGCGGTGCCCTGCGTGAGTTTGTGCCAGACCACCAAGAGCAGGCCACAAAAACCCAACACCAAGCCCATCCATTGGCGCTGAGTGACTCGGTTTTCTGTGGCACTGCCAATCGAAGACAGCCAAATGGCCGTCAAAACTGGCTGTAAGCCCACGATGAGTGCCGACAAGCCAGAGCCCATGCCTGCCTTGACTGCCGCCCAAACACCGCCCAAATAGCCTGCGTGCATGAGGATGCCTGTAACCGACAAGTGAAACCACTCTGATCGGCTTTGGGGCCACCGAACGCCCGAAAAGCGAATCCAAATGACAAAGCAAGCAATGGACAAGGCATACCGAAACCAGAGAAAGGAAAAAGGCGGCGCGTGGGGCATGCCGTAGCGCGCAACAATGAAACCGGTGCTCCAGATGAGCACGAACACGGCAGGCATGGCCCGCACCCAAGCATCAGATGAACTTGGGTGACTCATTTCACTCGCGCACGAATTTCAGGCAAGGCCTTTTGCATGTAATAAATCATGGACCAAATGGTCAGGATGGATGCAATCCAAATGAGGCCGGTGCCCCACAAATGCGTGTCGATCACGCCAAAAAGTTGGCCGTTGTAAAGTAAGAATGGAATGGCTACCATTTGAACCGTGGTCTTGAGCTTGCCGACAAAATGAACTGCCACACTTTTGCTGGCCCCAATTTGAGCCATCCATTCGCGCAAAGCAGAGATGGCAATTTCACGGCCAATGATGATCAGGGCCACCAACACATGCACGCGGTGCAAATGGACCAACATGAGCAATGCTGCGCAAACCAAGAACTTGTCGGCGACCGGGTCTAAGAATGCACCAAACGAAGAAGTTTGATTGAGCTTGCGTGCCAAGTAGCCGTCTAGCCAATCGGTGATGGCAAACACCACAAACATGGTGGTTGCCAAAAAGTTGCGCGACGCCATAGGCAAGTCGGAGTAGAACACCCACACAATGAAGGGAATCGCGACAATGCGCGTCCAGGTCATGATGGTGGGAATGGTAAAAAACATGGAGCGTATTGTGTCACGCCTTCAAGTCAATTTGCTGACGCCAGGCCTCAAGCCCTAGTGAAGGGCTTGGTATATGCTTTCTGCGAGTTCTTTCGAAATTCCATCGACCGACATCAGGTCCTCTACGCTAGCGTCCTCCACCCCACGCACACCCCCAAAGCGCTGCAACAATTTGGCTCGCTTTCTGGGTCCAATGCCCGATATTTCCTCCAAACGACCTCCGCCTACCCGCACTTTGGCGCGTTGGGCGCGCATGCCCGTGATGGCAAATCGGTGCGCTTCGTCGCGAATTTGAGCGACCAACATCAGGGCTGCAGAATCTTTGCCTAAGTAGATCTTGTCGCGCCCGTCTGCAAAAACCAACTCTTCCAGGCCCACCTTGCGGCCCTCGCCTTTTTCAACGCCCACAATCAAAGACAAATCGAGGCCCAAGGCTTCAAACACCTCTCTCGCCATAGACACCTGGCCTTTGCCGCCATCAATTAGCACCACATCGGGCATTCGCAATTTGAGGTCGGCTTCCCCCGATTTCAGGGCCTCGGCCACCTTGCCGTAGCGACGCATCAACACTTGGCGCATGGCCGCGTAATCGTCACCGGGGGTGATGCCTTCAATTTTGTAGCGGCGATATTCGCTGTTTTGCATTTTGTGATTTTGAAAAACCACACACGAGGCTTGCGTGGCCTCACCGGAGGTGTGCGAAATATCAAAGCATTCCATGCGCAAAGTATCGATGTCGTCGGGCGCCAAATCGAGTGCATCCACCAGCGCTCGGGTGCGGGCTTGTTGCGAGCCCTCCTCTGCCAACAAACGCGCCAATTGAATGGCCGCATTCTTCTCTGCCATCTCTAACCAGGCTCTTCTTTGTTCGCGCGGGTTGTGGACGGCATTCACTTTGATGCCAGACTGTGAAGCAATGGCTTCAAGCACCTTGGCATCGATCTTTTCACTGGTAATGAGCGCTGGGGGCACAGGGATGTTGAGGTAGTGCTGCGCAATGAAAGCTTCTAAAATTTTCACTTCCAAAGTGATGGCATCGGTGCTCACGTCATCTTCCAAGGCTTGGTTGAGCATGGCATGGCCGTCTTCCACATGCGAGGGAAAGTAAGGCCGATCGCCCAAATGCCGTCCGCCTCGCACCATGGCCAAATTGACGCAAGCTCGGCCACCCTGAACCTTGACTGCCAAGATATCCACATCGGTGTCTGTCACGGTGTCCACAGATTGCTGGTGCAGCACGCGCGACAAGGCCGTCATTTGATTGCGAACCTCCGCGGCCAATTCAAATTCAAGCCGATCGGCATGCGCCATCATGCGTGACTCCATGGCCTTTAAAACGGCTTGAGTCTCACCGCGCAAAAACGCCTCTGCCTGCGCCACGTCTTGCGCGTATTGGGCCACTGAAATAACCCCCACGCACGGCCCTGAACAGCGCTTGATTTGGTACAACAAACAAGGCCGCGTTCGGTTTGAAAAAACCGTGTCCTCGCAAGTGCGCAGCCTGAAAACTTTTTGCAGCAGCTGAATGGTTTCTTTCACCGCCCAAGCACTGGGGTAAGGGCCGAAATAACGGTGCTTTTTTTCAACGCCACCGCGGTAGTAGGCAATCCTTGAATAGTCCTCAGCTTTCACACCCGCTTTAACTTCACTGCTGGAAGGTTTGTCGCGGAGGTCTTGGCGCACAGTACCCGTTCCAGACACCTTGAGGTAGGGGTAGCTTTTGTCGTCGCGAAACAAAATATTGAACTTGGGGCTCAATGTTTTGATCAAATTGTTTTCAAGCAACAAGGCTTCCGCTTCAGACCGCACAACGGTTGTTTGCATGCGCCGGATCTTGCTTACCATATGGCCAATGCGGGTGCCGCCATGGTCTTTTTGAAAATAACTGCTCACGCGCTTTTTCAAATTGCGGGCCTTGCCCACATACAAGACCTGGTCTTGTTCATCGAAATAGCGATAAACCCCCGGCAAACTCGGAAGTGCGGCCACCTCGGCCAACAAAGAATCTGGATGAACACTCGACATGGGCGCTATTGTGTCTCGAAGCGGGCGACAATATCGCGCATGCTATGGGACATTTTTTGCCGCGTCATCGACAACCACGGAGATTTGGGGGTCTGTTGGCGCTTGAGTGCCGATTTGGCGAACCGCGGGCACACGGTTCGCCTTTGGGTTGACGACGTCAGTGCACTTGCTTGGATGGCGCCTGAAGCTAAGCAAAATACCACGGGTTCACACCTTTTCAATACCCCAAAAGGCCATGTAGAGGTCAGACCATGGTCTTACTCAC
>JAPLPO010000201.1 GCA_026400155.1 Burkholderiales bacterium
GGCCGAGGTGAATTGCACCTCACCATCTTGCTCGAAAACATGCGCCGTGAAGGCTACGAATTGGCTGTGTCTAAACCCCGTGTGGTTTACCGTGATGTCAATGGTGAGCGTCATGAGCCTATCGAGTTGGTGACAGCCGATATTGAAGAAACACATCAAGGAGGCGTGATGCAAGCTTTGGGTGAGCGCAAAGGCGAACTCGTCAACATGGAACCCGATGGTCGCGGCCGTGTGCGTTTGGAATACCGCATTCCTGCCCGTGGCTTAATTGGTTTCACCAATGAGTTCTTGAACTTGACACGTGGTTCTGGTTTGATTTCCAACATCTTTGACAGCTACGAAGCGCACAAAGGTGAAATTGGTGGTCGTAAAAACGGCGTGTTAATTTCCATGGACGATGGTGAAATTTTCACCTACGCTTTGGGTAAATTGGACGACCGTGGCCGCATGTTTGTGAAGGCCAACGATCCTGTGTACGAAGGCATGATTGTGGGCATCCACAGCCGAGACAACGACTTGGTGGTGAACGCTACACGTACCAAGCAGCTGACCAACTTCCGCGTCTCTGGTAAAGAAGACGCCATCAAAATTACGCCGCCAATTGACCTCACGCTTGAGTACGGCGTTGAGTTCATTGACGATGACGAGTTGGTGGAAATTACGCCTAAGAGTGTTCGTCTGCGCAAGCGCTTCTTGAAAGAGCACGAGCGCAAGAAGGCGGGTCGCGCTTAACTTGCGATCAAGTCGATAATCCTTACAAGCACCCAAAGTGCTCAAACTCAAGCACGGTCACGCAGTTGCCTTGATGGTACTGGTGACCGCTATGTGGTCCATTGCGGGTGTCGTCACAAGACATCTTGATCAAGCGAGGGGCTTTGAAGTGACCTTCTGGCGCAGTGCCTTCACTGTGCTTGGGCTGGTGATTATTTTGACTGCATGGCAAGGCTTGGGCGTCTGGAAACGGCTGCCTTGGCGCAATCGCTATTTTTGGTTGTCAGGTGTGTGCTGGTCCATCATGTTCACAGCTTTCATGATGGCAATTACGCTCACAGCCGTTGCCAATGTCTTGATTACTTTGGCATGTGGTCCTTTGCTCACAGCACTTGGCGCTTGGCTTTTTACCTCACACCGCCTGCCACTTCGAACATGGATTGCCATTTGCGTTGCAGGCGCTGGCATTGCCATGATGTTTGTGAGCCAATTGCAATTGGGAGACCCCAATTTTCTGCTGGGCGTAGGTATTGCACTGTTTGTTCCCTTGGCAGGTGCGACGCAATGGAATTTGACTCACCTGAGTCAAAAATCGGGCGTTTCAATTGACTTGGTTCCATCGGTTCTGTTGGGTGCCATCATCTCTTGCATCTTGACTCTGCCAATGGCTTGGCCCTTGCAAGCCAACACACACGACATCAGTTTGCTGGCCTTGTTGGGCATTGTGCAATTGGCAATTCCGTGTACGCTGTCAGTTATCTGCGCTAGGGTGTTAAAGGCGCCCGAAGTTTCTTTGTTGGCATTGCTGGAAGTTATTTTCGGTATTGCTTTGGCTTGGTGGGGCGCCAACGAGGAGCCTCAGTTGAGTGTATTAATCGGTGGTGGCTTGGTCATTGCCGCCTTGTTTGCCAATGAATGGTTTGGATGGAGGCAACGCAATGTCTAGTGTCAACGTGATCAATCCTGCTGCGAATTCTGAAGAATTTGTAAGGCATGAAGTATCGGGGCGTGTGGGTTGCATTACCTTGAATCGACCCAAGGCCTTGAATGCCCTAACGCTTGACATGGTGCGCTTGCTCACCAATGCCTTGCTGGAATTTAAGAACAACCCGCAAGTATTGGCTGTCTTGGTTCGGGGGCAGGGCAAAGAAGAGGCGTTCGGACATTTTTGTGCGGGTGGCGATATTCGGTTTTTCCACCAAGCAGCTCTTGCAGGTGATGACAGCCTAGCCGACTTCTTCACAGAAGAATATGCCCTGAACCATTTGATTCACACCTATTCCAAACCCTACATTGCTTTTATGGATGGTGTGGTAATGGGCGGTGGCATGGGTATCAGTCAGGGCGCCAGTGTTCGCATCGTGACAGACAGAACGCAGATGGCCATGCCTGAAACTCACATCGGTTTGTTTCCAGATGTGGGAGGTGGTTACTTTCTTAGCCGATGTCCAGGGCATCTAGGTGAGTATTTAGGACTCACTGGTCAAAAAATCAATGGCCATCAAGCCATCATGGCGGGTCTTGCCGATGGCCTGATCGAGGCCCAAAGGTTGCCGCTCATTTGGAAAACCTTGCTCAGCACACCCTTTGAAAGCTGTGAAGCTGTTGAGCGCTGGCTGCAGAGCCAATTTACAAAGTTTGAGCCCTCTCAGTTTCCTGATAAAGCCGCTATCGACAAATGTTTTTCTTTGGCAAGCCCGCTGGATATATGCTTGGCCCTTGAGCAAGAAAATTCCACTTGGGCCACTGAAGCCTTGGCCAGCTTGAACAAAGCATCTCCTTTGATGGTGCATGTGGTTTTGGCGCAAATTCGCAAAGCCCGAAGTATGGGCTTGGCAGATGACCTGCGCATGGAAAGAGATCTGGTTCACCATTGTTTCCATCTCAGAGCCAGCAGCGAAACGGTGGAAGGTATTCGGGCCTTGGCCATTGACAAGGACCACCATCCCAAATGGTCGCATGCGCATCTTTCCAAAGTGGCGCCAGATGAATGGACTTTGTTCTTTCAAAGCCCTTGGCCGCCCGAGACCCATCCGCTTCGTCACCTGGTTTAAGGACTGGCTAGCGGTTACGGCTTTTCATAGCGCGCTCTACCTCGCGCTTGCCTTCTCGGTCCTTGATGGTGTCTCGCTTGTCATGCTCGGCTTTGCCTTTGGCCAAGGCCACTTCGCATTTGATAAAGCCAGTTTTCCAATGTAAATTGATGGGCACCAAGGTGAACCCCTTTTGCTCCACCTTGCTGGTCAGTCGATCGATATCATCGCGCTTTAAAAGAAGTTTGCGAGTGCGAGCCGCTTCGGGGTTGACGTGGGTGGAAGCTGTTTTGAGGGGGTTGATCAAGCACCCAATGATGAACATTTCTTTATTGCGAATGACCACATAGCCATCGGTCAATTGAACCTTGCCTTCGCGCACGGCCTTGACCTCCCAGCCTTCTAACACCATGCCGCACTCATGCCGCTCTTCAAAAAAGTAGTCAAAAGCTGCTTTTTTGTTTTCAGCAATGAGCCCCGATTTGCCGGGCCCTTTGTTTTTGGAGGGGGAAGTAGCCATTTGAGGGGAATGAGGAAGGTGCTTGCGGGTGTTGTATTTGCAACAGGGGTCTGTGAGAAATTACAATCAGCAGAACAAGTCTTATTGTATGAAGAAACTCCTCAAATCTGTTCTCATCTGGTACACCCCAGAGGAAATGTTTCGCCTTGTGACCGATGTCGACCAATATGAGCACTTTTTACCTTGGTGCAACCATTCCAAAGTGCTGAAATTCAATGAGCAAGGTATGGATGCAGAAGTGGGCATTGGCGTGGCGGGTGTCAGTCAAGTTTTTGTGACTCACAACACGCACATCCTGAACCACGAAATTCACATGAAGCTGGTTCAAGGCCCATTCTCCAATCTTGACGGCACCTGGACTTTTGATCCTGTTGGCGACAACTCGCAACGTGCCTGCAAGGTTACTTTGTCTCTTGAGTATGGTTTTTCAAGTGCCACCTTGGCTGCCGTTGTCGGCCCTGTGTTTGACAAAATTGCCGCCAGTTTGGTAGATGCGTTTGTCAAACGGGCTGAGCAGGTTTACGGCGCTGAAAGCGTGTGATGCAAATTTTGTGTGTGTTTAGCCCTGGGCCAAGACAATTGATCGAGGTTCAACTCCATTTGGAGGAGAGTGCTTGTGTTGATGCCGCTGTTCAAAGCTTGAAATCACACCCAGAACTTCATGCCCACCTGCAAGCCCTCGAACTAGCTTTGCATCAAAAGCGATGCCATGGCATTTGGGGGCGTACGGTTCATTCAGCAGAAATACTCCATGCCGGCGATCGCCTGGAAATCTACCGCCCCCTTTTGGTAGACCCCAAATTTGCCAGAAAACAGCGTTTTAAAGGGCAAGGCAAGGGCAGAACAGGGCTTTTTGCACGCCGGCGAGTAGGCTCTGTGGCAGGTTATTGACAAGGGTACAATCCTTTTTTTTTATCCTTACCTTATGCGCCTGCTCGGTAAAGCACTCACC
>JAPLPO010000023.1 GCA_026400155.1 Burkholderiales bacterium
ATACGGCGCTTTGTTGGTGTTTGACGAAGTGATGACGGGCTGCCGCGTGGCCTTGGGCAGTGCGCAAAGCGTCTATGCCAAAAGCATTCCAGGTTTTGAGCCCGACATGACAGTCATGGGCAAAGTGATTGGCGGCGGCATGCCATTGGCGGCCTTTGGTGGCAAGCGCGCCGTCATGGAACAACTGGCGCCTTTGGGCCCGGTGTATCAAGCCGGCACATTGAGCGGCAACCCTGTGGCCACCGCTTGCGGCTTGGCCACATTGGCCGAAATTAGCAAGCCTGGTTTCTTTGATGCGCTGAGTGCACGCACCCGTTCATTGGTTGAAGGCCTGTCGGCAGCTGCCGCGGCAGAAGGCGTGCCTTTTGCAGGCGACTCTGAAGGCGGCATGTTTGGCTTCTTCTTGCTACCCACCTTGCCCAGCAACTATCCGCAAGTGATGAAAACCGATGGCAGCAAGTTCAACACTTTGTTCCACGGTTTGCTTGACCGCGGTGTGTACATTGCACCTGCGCTTTATGAAGCTGGCTTTGTGAGCGGTGCGCATTCGGCGCAAGACATTGCAGATACGGTGAGTGCTGCGCGTGAGATTTTCAAAGCATGGGGCTAAAACTCAATCATCTAGACGAAACCCCCGTGGCTTCATACCAAGAGCGTCAGAAACATTGTCAGTGTTGAATGCGGCGACCTATCCATTGCCCAGCAAGAACCAGCCCGCTACAAAGCAAGGCATTCAAAAGCACGCGAATCGCAATGTCATCGATGGGCATCGAAGAAACTATGATTCGGTAGCTAACGAAGACAAAGGTTGCAAAACCTAACAAATAGGAAAAAGTGCGCTTGCCCTCCTTGGCCTTGATTACTGCCAGAGCAATCATGAAACTTCCGAGTGGAATAAACAGGTCCATCTCCATCACCTTAAAAATGTTGCAATTGAAGACACACTAGCGCATTTTGCTGGCAACTACGCCACCCAGTGCTCCAAGACCACCACCATAGAAAGCAAATGCAAAACCACCCATGCTAGCTATTGAGCCACTGACAGCACCCGACCCAATCCCAAACGCAAAGCCCCCCCAGGAAAATTTGTCATTGGTCATTAGAAATTGAGCACCTCCGTAAATGGCACCAATAGACGCCCCAATACCGACTTGGGTGATCCCGCCTGTAACTTGAGCTACTTCCTCCTCTGTTAGATCACGTGGTGCACCCTTTGGATACGTCAAAACATCTGAGTTGAGGTTTTCATATGGCTTGATTTCTTCTATCGAATTGCCAAATCTGGTCATCGGCGAGAAAGTGGTCATGGTGTTGGCCTTTGGTAAATTGATAAAAAACTCATCATGTAGACGAGACTCAAAGTTGAATACATCTCAACTTATTTAAATTAAATGAATTACATTTAATTAAAAATGAATACATTTATTTTCAATTTACAAATACTAACCACAAGCTCAAATTCTTGAGCTAGGCAAAACCCTTGGTTTAAGCCATGACTAAATTAATGACGGAAATGACGAACACCTGAGAACACCATGGCCACGCCGCGTTCATCGGCGGCGGCAATCACTTCAGGATCGCGCATCGAGCCACCTGGCTGAATGACGCAATTGGCGCCAGCGTCTACCACCACGTCCAAGCCATCGCGGAATGGGAAGAAGGCATCGCTGGCCACCACGGTGTTTTGCAAGTTCAAGCCTGCATGGCCGGCTTTGATGCTGGCAATGCGTGCTGAATCCAAGCGGCTCATTTGACCGGCGCCCACACCCATGGTCATGCCGTTGGCGCAAAACACAATGGCATTGCTCTTGACGTATTTGGCCACTTTCCAAGCAAACAACAAGTCTTGCATTTGAGCAGATGTGGGCTGCACTTTGGTGACCACTTTGAGGTCGGCCAATTGCAGCTCGTAGTTGTCGGCGGTTTGAATCAAGAGGCCAGATCCTACGCGTTTGACATCATGTGAATTACGACCTTGCTAAAATGCGTTTCCACCCACCTTGAATTCAGGCAAGGCAATTTGCAACACGCGCACATTGGCTTTGGCCTTGAAAATTTCTAAGGCCTCTGGCGAGTATGAAGGCGCCATTAAAACCTCCACAAACTGCTTGCTAATTTGCTGTGCAGCAGCGGCGTCAACTATACGGTTCAGCGCAATGATGCCGCCAAACGCAGAAGTTGGATCTGTTTGAAACGCTTTGCTGTAAGACTCGAGAGCATTCGCCCCCACAGCCACACCACAAGGATTGGCGTGCTTCACAATCACGCAAGCCGATTCTGTGAAACTCTTGACGCATTCCCAAGCCGCATCGGCATCGGCAATGTTGTTGTACGACAGTTCTTTGCCCTGCAATTGCACAGCCGTGACCAATGAGCCAGGCGCTGGAAACAAGTCGCGATAGAAAGCGGCGGTTTGATGCGGGTTCTCGCCGTAGCGCAAGTCTTGCAACTTCACAAAACGACCATTCGATTGCGCTGAGTACTCTGTGCGTGTGCCGTCTTCCAAGTTGTAAGAAGACAAGTAGTCGCTGATGGCGGCATCGTAATTGCTGATGCGGTTGAAGGCGGCTACTGACAAAGCAAAACGGGTTTTGTCAGACACTTTGCCGCTGGCTTTGAGTTCTGCAATGACGGTGGCGTATTGCGATGCATCGGTGAGCACCGCCACGTCTTTCCAGTTCTTGGCCGCACTGCGCACCATGGCAGGACCACCAATGTCGATGTTCTCAATGGCATCTTCTAGAGTGCAACCAGGCTTGGCCACGGTGGCTTCAAAGGGGTACAAGTTGACGATGAGCAAATCGATGGTTTGAATGCCGTGCTCTTTTAAAGCGGCCATGTGCTCTGGCACATCGCGACGCGCCAACAAGCCACCATGCACTTTGGGGTGCAAGGTTTTAACGCGGCCATCCAGCATTTCTGGAAACTCTGTCAGTTGCGCCACCTCTGTCACGGGCAAACCTTGTTCGGCCAGCAGTTTGGCGGTGCCGCCGGTGGAAACCAACTCCACCTTCAGCGCATGCAGCGCTTTGGCAAGTTCGACGATGCCAGTTTTGTCAGATACAGAAATCAGAGCTTTCATTTTTTCACTTCAAAAGTTTGTGTTCTAAAAGTTTCTTGCGAAGTGTGTTGCGGTTCAGGCCTAGCCACTCGGCAGCGCGCGATTGGTTTTGGTCTGCACGTTGCATGACCACTTCTAACAGCGGCTTCTCCACCACATTGAGCAACATGTCATACATGCCGTGGGGTTCTTCACCTCCCATGTCGCGAAAGTAATCGTTCAAGCTGTCACGGATGCATTCATCAATTTTTTTCTTGCTCATTCCATTGTCTCCAAAGCCATTTCAGCTTGATTGCCTGCAACAGCCACTGGCATGCGCTCCATGCGCGCTGCCATTTCTTCAAAAAAATCTGCCACGGCCCGCGATTGCAAATCGGCCAATTCCAATGTGTTCATGTGCTCTCTGAACATCTCACCATCTGGTAAATCACGCACATACCAGCCAATGTGTTTGCGTGCAGAACGCACCCCAGTAAGTTCACCATACAGTCCGTAGTGTTCTTGCAAATGCGCCAGCAAAGCGCGCTTGACCTCGGCCACCAAGGGCGGCGCCAAGTACTCACCCGTTGCCAAGAAATGCACGATTTCACGGAAGATCCAAGGCCGACCCTGAGCGGCGCGGCCCACCATGAGCGCATCTGCACCGGTGTGCTTTAAAACTTGCAGGGCCTTGTCGGGCGAATCGATGTCGCCATTGGCCACCACGGGAATTTTGAGGGCCGCTTTGACCGCCGCCACTGTGTCGTATTCGGCAAAACCTTTGTAGCCTTGCTCGCGCGTGCGGCCATGCACAGTGACCATTTGGATGCCCACGCTTTCAAACGCCTTGGCCAATATCAATGCATTTTTTTCTGTGTCGCACCAGCCAGTGCGCATTTTCAAAGTCACAGGCACACCTCTTTGCTCACAAGCAGCAACCACCGCCGATGCAATTTCAATGGCCAAAGTTTCGTTTTGCATGAGGGCAGATCCAGCCCATTTGTTGCAAACCTTTTTGGCGGGGCAACCCATGTTGATGTCAATGATTTGCGCGCCCTGATCGATGTTGTAGGCAGCGGCCTCGGCCATCATGGCGGCATCGGTGCCTGCAATTTGAACCGCAATGGGGCCGGGCTCACCTTCGTGGTTGGCTCGGCGCGAGGTTTTTAAACTTTTCCACAAGTCTTTGCGCGATGTGACCATTTCACTCACGGCATAGCCCGCGCCAAACTGTCTGCACAATTGACGAAATGGCCGATCTGTCACGCCAGCCATGGGCGCTACAAAAACAGCATTGGGTAAAACGTAAGGTCCGATTTGCATGGACAAGGCGGGAGGAGGAAAAGTCGATCTGCTTAAAAAGGAGGCACGATTGTAATTGCTTAATTTTTCAGCAGGGAGATTATTTTGAAAGTTTTTTTAAATGCGCACCTTTGGCTACACTCTCAGGCAAATGGAAGCATGGCTCTCACCCCTTTTGGCTCAACTTTTGGCATGGTTGGCCTTGCCCGAACACGGTCTGTCAACCGTGTTCACCATTGCATTTATTTCGGCAACCTTGCTGCCCATGGGGTCAGAGCCGGCTGTGTTTGGTTTGGTCAAACTCAACCCCGATTTATTTTGGGCGGCTATTTTGGTTGCCACTGCGGGCAATACGCTGGGCGGCATGCTGAGTTGGTGGATGGGCTACGGTGCCCACCATGCCTTGGACAAAGTGCGCAGTCGCAAAGAGCAGCAAAGCTCTACCGATGACAATACCAGCGCCAGCATCAGCGACAAAATGCATTGGCGCGCATTGAAGTGGCTAGAAAAGTTAGGCCCTAAAGCTTGCTTATTGTCTTGGCTGCCAGGTGTGGGCGACCCATTGTGTGCTGTAGCGGGATGGCTCAAGATGCCGCTGTTGGCTTGCACCATTTACATGGCGATTGGTAAATTTTTGCGTTATTTGCTGATGACCAGTTTGCTTTTGTGGGTGTTTTAAAACGCATTTAAAACGCACTTAAAACACATTCAAAGCTTACCGAAACAACAACATCACGGCAACCACCGTCAAAAAGCCAAGCAAGGCTCGGCGAAAAGTCTCTTCACTCAAGCGATGTCGAATTTTTCGACCCGTCAGCAGGCCCACAAACATTGGGATGATGGCTAAAAAAGAATAGCCCACATCATCTAAAGACATGCGGTCAAAATGCCACATGGCCCCATACAGTGGCCAGGCTGCGTTGAGGTAAATGACACTGATGCAGCCCACAAATTCATCGCGTTTTAGCTTCAAGGACATCAAGTAGCTGATCACAATGGGGCCCATCAGTGAAGATGCCCCACTAAGCAAGCCCGAGAGAGCACCCACCAAAGCACCGGCAGTTGATTCTTTCTCTGGTGGAATATTGAAGCTTGGCTTGAAGGCCATGAGCACCACGGCCAAAATCAAGGCCAGCGCCAGCACCATGTTTAACTCGCGAACGCTGAAAGACAAAGTCCAATACACCGCCAGCACAGTCACGATGGCTTGAGTCAGCATGAGGGGCCAAAACCGCTTGAGGCTAGACTTCAAGCTGCCTTCTTGCCAGACCTGCCAAATATTGGAAACCAAAACGGGCACCGAAACCAGCGCAATGGCTTGGGTGCTGCTGATAAAAAGCGACATGACGGGAACCGCAAACAAAGGCAAGCCCACGCCCAAGGTCCCTTTGATCAAACCGCCGCCCACGATGGCAGCCGAGCAGATCAAGACGATCAGCACCACCTCCGGGCTGAAATCAATGGGCATCTTGGGCGGTTTCTGGGTTAGCTGCTGAACAAGAAGTTCATCACATCGCCATCTTTGACCACATATTCCTTGCCTTCAGCGCGCATTTTTCCGGCGTCTTTGGCGCCTTGCTCGCCCTTGTAAGCGATGTAATCGTCGTAGGAAATGGTTTGGGCCCGGATGTAGCCTTTTTCAAAGTCGGTGTGAATCACACCAGCAGCTTGTGGGCCTGTATCGCCTACATGAATGGTCCAAGCACGCACTTCTTTCACGCCAGCGGTAAAGTAGGTTTGCAAGCCCAAGAGTGTGTAGGCAGAGCGAATCAAACGGTTGAGGCCAGGCTCTGTTTGTCCCAATTCTTCCAAGAACATCTGGCGATCTTCGTCTGACATTTCAGACATTTCAGCTTCCAGCTTGGCGCAAATGGCCACCACAGGAGCGTTTTGCGCCGCGGCATAGGCTTTCAATTTGTCGAGCAAGGGGTTGTTTTCAAAACCATCTTCGGCCACGTTGGCCACAAACATGGCTGGCTTGGCAGTGATCAAGAAAAACTGGCTGAGCAAAGGGCGCTCTTCTTTGCTGAAGTCGATGGTGCGAACGGGCTTGCCTTCGTTCAATGCCGCTTGGCATTTTTCCAAAATGGCCACCAACTTGATGGACTCTTTGTCGCCAGAGCGCGCCGTTTTTTGCACGCGGTGCAATCCTTTTTCAACGGCCGTAAGGTCGGCCAAACACAGCTCGGTTTGAATCACTTCAATGTCAGAAATAGGGTCTACGCGGCCCGCCACGTGAATCACGTTGTCGTCTTCAAAGCAACGCACCACATTGATGGTGGCATCGGTTTCGCGAATGTGGGCCAAAAATTTGTTGCCCAAGCCTTCGCCTGTGCTGGCACCGGCCACCAAGCCCGCAATGTCCACAAACTCCACAATGGCAGGCACGATGCGCTCGGGGGTGATGATGGCGGCCAGTTCTTGCAAGCGATGATCGGGGACTTCCACCACCCCCGTGTTGGGCTCAATGGTGCAAAAAGGATAGTTTTCGGCCGCAATGCCCGCTTTGGTCAGGGCGTTAAAAAGGGTGGACTTGCCAACGTTGGGCAGGCCCACAATGCCACATTTGAGGCTCATGGAAGACTTTCTTGGATTCTGCGAATAATCCGTGATTTTAAAGGGTGAGCGTGGTCTAATTTCTATCTATGTTGAAAGCCATTTCTCAAAACACCTTGAAGTGCTCACTTACCCCCCGGTGCAGCCCCACCTGAACAAGGCTTACCCAACGCCTTCTACAATCGAACGCATGTCGCCTTCCTTCACTCAATTTGACGTTTGCATCCGTGGTGCCGGCATTGTCGGGCGCAGCCTGGCCTTGATGCTGGCGTCACAAGGACTGCGGGTTGCACTGGTCAACCTGCATGCATCCGCCAACGCTGGCCTGGGTCACAGCGACGTTCGGGCCTACGCTTTGAACATGGCGGCCAAACAACTTCTCACCGACTTGCGCTGCTGGCCAGAAGGCTCTGCCTGCACCCCCATTTTAAAAATGCACATTCAGGGTGATCAAGGTGGCAATTTGGAGTTCACCGCCGAGCAGCAAGGTGTGGCAGCTTTGAATTGGATGGTGGATGTGCCTAGCTTGGAAAACAATTTGCGCACGGCCAGTGGTTTTCAGCCCCTCATTCAAGAAGTGACAGAAAGTGTATCGGCGCCCCTCACGGTCATTTGCGAAGGCCGTGCCAGTCAAACACGGGCCGAGTTGGGCCTGGCTTTTGACATCAAGCATTACGACCAACACGCCTTGGCCTGCCGCATTCGCACACAAGCGCCGCACTCGCAAGTGGCGCGCCAATGGTTTCAAAAAACCCATGGCCCTGAAATTTTGGCCTTCTTGCCCATTGGCGGCGAAGCCAGCCATGAATGGGCGGTGGCTTGGTCTCTCACACCTGCGAGGGCCCAAGCTTTGCTGAATGTCAGCGCTGACGCATTCCAGCTTCAATTGCAAGACGCCAGCCAAGGCATTGCAGGCGCGGTTGAACTCTTCAGTGAGCGCGCCGTGTGGCCCTTGCAGCTGGCCAAAGCAACCCGATGGACAGGCGCCATGCCAGATTCAGGGGCCGGCAAACAGGCTGCCTCGTTTGCACTTGCTGGCGACGCCGCACACGCCATTCACCCCTTGGCAGGTCAAGGCCTGAATGTGGGACTTGCCGATGTGGCCACCTTGGCCAACGTCATTCAGGCCAAAGAGTTTTGGCGCCCCCTTAGCGATCTCAAACTGCTGCGCCGCTACGAGCGCGCCAGAAAGGCAGAAGTCATGGCCATGGGCTGCGTCACCGATGGCTTGCAAACACTGTTTGCAGAGCCCTCTGTGCCTGTGCAAAAATTTCGCAACTGGGGCATGTCTGCCTTCAATCAATTGAGCCCTCTGAAGAAATGGATGGCCGGAGAAGCCATGAAGTCTTCACGCCAATCTACACCTTAGGATTTTCAAAGCATGCGTTTGTTTCAATTCTTCACATTGACCTGCTTGCTTTTGGCCAGCACATTCGGCGTGGCCCAGGACGCCAACTTGAAAAAAACATTGAGCGAGCGTTTGCCTTCTTTGCCCAAAATTGAAGAGATTTCCAAAACGCCCATGCCCGGCGTGTTTGAAATTCGGGTTCAGGGCAATGAGATTTTTTATACCGATGCCAAAGGTGATTTCCTCATTCAAGGCGCATTGATTGACACCAAGCAAAAACGCAATTTGACGGAAGAGCGCACCGACAAACTCTCGGCCGTTCCGTTTGACAGCCTGCCCTTGAAGTTTGCAATTACACAAGTCAGAGGCAATGGCAAGCGAAAACTGGTGGTGTTTTCAGATCCCAACTGCGGCTATTGCAAGCGCTTTGAACGCGATTTGCAAAAAATCGACAACGTCACCCTCTATCACTTGATGTACCCCGTGTTGGGCGAAGACTCCAGAGTTAAATCACGCCACATTGCTTGCGCCAAAGACAAAGCCAAAACATGGAACGACTGGATGCTACAGGGCATTACACCGCCCGCTGTGGCCTGCGACAACCACAACATCGATGCCATTGTGGAGTTTGGCAAAAAGAATCGCATCAATGGCACACCCACCATGTTTGTGGCAGATGGCACACGCGTCCCTGGTGCCATCGATGCGGCCCAAATTGAAGCTTTGTTGAACGCTGTCAAGCCATGAACCCGCACGCAGATCAAACACGCAGACAGGTCAAATGGTTGGCCTATGCAGGTCTTACGCCATTTGTGGGTATGGCCATTTTGCTTTGGTTGGTCGATGCCGACTTGCACCCTTTCTTGGCCTTGGCCATGGCAGGTTACGGCGCAGCCATCGTTTCTTTCTTAGGCGGCATTCATTGGGGCATTGGTTTTAAAAATGTGTCGCGCATGCACAATGCGCCGCTCTTTAATTTTGGCTGGGGCGTGGTCCCTTCATTAATGGCATGGGTTGCGGTCACCATGCCCGCTTATGCAGGTTTGCCATTGTTAGCTTTGATCTTGGGCATTTGCTATGCCGTCGACCGCAAAACATACTTAGAAGCCGGTTTACAAGAGTGGCTGCCCATGCGCTTGCGCCTCACGCTGGTGGCTGCCTTGAGTTGCTTAATGGGGGCTGCTGCAACATGAGTTCGAAAAAAACTTTGCCTGCTGTTCACTACAGCATCGATGCCAGCCGCACCCACTCCCACCTGTATCAAGTTTCACTCACCATTGCAGCGCCTCAGACTGGGCAAGTGGTGTCGTTGCCTGTTTGGATTCCTGGCAGTTATTTGGTGCGTGAGTTTGCTAAAAATCTGCAGAACCTCAAAGCTTCTCAAGGTGGCAAAGCACTCACCGCACACCAAGACAACAAAAGCCAGTGGCACATTCCGTGCAAAGCTGGTCAGGCTTTGCAATTGAGCTACGAGGTGTATGCCTTTGACAATTCGGTGCGCACGGCTTGGTTAGACAGTCAGCGTGGCTTCTTCAATGGCACCAGCTTGTGCTTAAGAGTGCATGGTCAAGAAGAGCTGCCCCACGCACTCACTTTGACGGCCATCAAGGGCAGCACGTGGCATGTTGCCACAGGCCTAGAAGCCAGCAAGGTCAACAAGCAAGGCTTTGGTGACTATGTTGCGGCCAATTACGATGAGTTGGTCGACTGCCCCTTTGAGTTAGGAAATTTTTGGCGCGGCCAATTTACTGCTTGCGGCATTCCCCATGAGTTTGTGGTGGCGGGCGCCATGGCTTCTTTCGATGGGGCTCGTCTGTTGGCCGATACACAAAAAATTTGTGAAACCGAAATCAAGTTTTGGCACGACAAAAAACCCGCGGCCAGTGCGCCCTACAAGCGATATGTGTTCATGCTCAACGCGGTTGAAGAAGGCTATGGCGGCTTGGAGCATCGCAACTCAACGGCCCTCATTTGCAACCGCCGTGATCTGCCTGCGCTTGGCATGAAAAAAGTGCCTGACGCCTATGTTACTTTGCTGGGTTTGATCAGCCACGAGTATTTTCACACTTGGAACGTGAAGCAACTGCGTCCTGCAGAATTCACGCGCTACGACTACACGCAAGAAAATTACACCCAACTTCTGTGGTTCTTTGAAGGCTTTACCAGCTACTACGACGACCTGCTACTGCGCCGTGCCAAGCTCATTGACGACAGCACCTATTTCAAATTGATCAACAAAACCATCAATATGGTTTTGCAAGCGCCAGGGCGGCAAGTGCAGTCGGTGGCACAAGCCAGTTTTGATGCTTGGGTGAAGTACTACCGCCAAGACGAAAACACTCCCAACAGCACCATCAGCTACTACACCAAGGGTGCCTTGGTAGCCTTGTGCCTCGATTTGTCCATGCGCTCTGAAGGCTCGGGCAACCTAGACCAAGTCATGCGCGGTTTGTGGCAACGCTGCCAAGGTGGGCCCCTCACAGAGGCTGACTTGCTGGCTGAGCTGCAAGCTCAAACAGGCCGCAGTTGGCACAAAGAAATCAAGTCTTGGGTGCACAGTACGCAAGAATTGCCACTCAAAACTTTGTTGTCTTCGCACGGCATTGTGGTGCACGAAGACCCCTCTCAAATGGCGCAGCGCTTGGGTTTGCGAGTTGCAGAAACCCAAGGTGTGGTGCAAGTCAAAGCCGTGCTGCGCGGGGGTGCCGCCGAAAAAGCGGGCATGGCCGCTGGCGATGAATGGTGGGCTGTGGCCAGCAGCAAAGCCAAATCGACCACGTGGCGTTTGAAGAAGTTGGACGATTTGAGCTTGCTGCTTGGCAATGACAAAAAAGCCAAGGCCACCATTACACGCGATCAGAAAGTCTTTGAGTTGGACTTGAGCATTCCCTCCGATGTGCATACTTGGCGATTGAGCTACACCAACTCCGACCAAGCACACCAAGCGCGCACCAGCGCATGGTTGGACGGCGCTGCAAACAACACCCCCAACCACACCGGCAATCCCGTTTAACTCTTTGCTTTATTTGGCGCGCAGGTCGAGTACTCGCTTGGCCTTGCCCTGGCTGCGCTCTATACCGCCCTCTGCGCGCAAATCGATTTCGACGCTAGAGCCAATGTAGACTTTGATTTCGTGCTGCAACATTTTGGCGGCAGCTCGGGCTTCGGGGCTGTCTGGCGGGGTGCCGGGGCGCATTTCTACAGCCACCTTCAAATTATCCATGGGCCCTTCACGTGTGAGCACACATTGGTAGTGGGGTGCCAATTCGGGTCGCTTCAAAATCAACTCTTCAATTTGCGATGGGAACACATTGACACCGCGAATGATCATCATGTCATCGCTGCGGCCCGTGATTTTTTCCATACGGCGCATGGTGCGTGCAGTGCCTGGCAACAAGCGCGTTAAGTCACGCGTTCGGTACCGGATGATGGGCAAGGCTTCCTTGGTGAGGCTGGTGAACACCAATTCGCCCATCTCACCATCGGCCACCGGCTCACCTGTTTCGGGGTTGATGATTTCGGGGTAGAAATGGTCTTCCCAAATGGTGGGGCCGTCTTTGGTTTCAATGCACTCACTGGCAACGCCTGGGCCCATGACCTCAGACAAGCCATAAATATCCACTGCGTCAATGCCCATGCGCTGCTCAATGGCCGCGCGCATGTCGTTGGTCCAGGGCTCGGCACCAAAAATACCAATGCGCAATGAAGTACTTCGGGGGTCAATGCCTTGGCGCTCAAATTCATCGGCTATGGCCAGCATGTAGCTGGGCGTGACCATGATGATCTCGGGTTTGAAGTCTTGAATGAGTTGCACTTGGCGCTCGGTTTGGCCGCCTCCAAAAGGCACCACCGTGAGGCCTAATTTTTCTGCGCCGTAGTGCGCGCCCAAACCACCGGTGAACAAACCATAGCCATAACTCACGTGCACCATGTCGCCGGCTTGCGCACCGCCGGCTCGAATACTGCGCGCCACCACCGTGGCCCAAGTGTCTATGTCGCGCTGGGTATAGCCCACCACAGTCGGCTTGCCGGTGGTGCCACTGGACGCATGGATGCGCGAGCAGCCCGAGCGAGGCACGGCAAACATGCCATAGGGATAGCTGTCGCGCAAATCGGCTTTGGTGGTGAACGGAAACTTGGCCAAATCGGCCAATGATTTGCAATCACTCGGGTGCACAACCGCTGCATCAAACTTGCGCTTGTAAACCGGTGAGTTGTCGTAGGCGTGTTGCAGCGTGGCCTTCAAGCGCTTGAGTTGCAAAGAACGCAGTTCATCGGTGCTGGCTTTTTCTATGGGTTCTAAAGGCAAACGTGAGGGGGTGCTCATCAAAAATTCTCCGTCGAGTTTCTGCGGTTCAAATTATTCAGGGATGACTGTGCCTTGAATCTGCGCACTCTTGCCTCTGAACATGGCAATCACTTCACCCTTTTGGTTGGTCACTTTCATGTCGTAAATACCGTGGCGGCCACTCAAAGCTTGCTCCTGGCCAACGCAAGTCAACACATCACCCAGCTGGCCAGGTTTTAAAAATTCTATGCTGCAGCCTGCCGCCACCGCCACCTTGTTGTAGCTGTTGCACGCAAACGCAAAGGTGGAGTCGGCCAGCGTAAAAATAAAACCACCGTGACAAATTTTGTGACCATTCAAATGCATCTCTTTGACCGTCATTTGAATTACAGCGCGGCCCGGTTCACATGAAATGAGTTGCATGCCCATGGTGTCTTTGCTGGCTGTGTCAAGGGCAAACATCGACTCACCCACTTGCTTGGCCAAATCAATGGCCGCTTGGGAAGGTGTGGCGAGATGGGAATGGGTGGTACTCATGTTCATTCACCTTTGAAAATGGCAGGCCGCTTTTCCAAGAAAGCTTTCACACCTTCAAAGTAGTCGTGCGATTGACCCAGCGCCGATTGGGCATCGCGCTCTTGGTCGAGTTGCTCTGACAAACTGCGTGTGTGAGCACCCGCCATGAGTTTGCGTGTGGCCACCAATGCCTTGGTAGGCATGCTAGCCAATTTGTCGGCCATGCTCAATGATGCAGCCACCGCGTCATCGGCCACATCCCAAATCATGCCCCAGGCTTTGGCTTGCTCGGCCATCAATTTGTCGCCTGTCATGGCCAGTGCCAAGGCACGCGGCAAACCCAAACGCTCTACCAACAACCAACTGCTGCCTGCATCTGGAATGAGGCCAATTTTGCTAAAGGCTTGAATAAAACTGGCTTGGGGTGAAGCAATGACAATGTCGCAAGCCATGGCAATGGAGGCCCCCGCGCCAGCGGCCACACCATTGACGGCGGCCACCACCGGCATGCGCAATGCTTGAATGCGGCGAGTGGTTGGATTGAAGGCTTGGTCAATGATGGGGCCAGGGTCTGCACGCTTGACCGCGTCGGGGCCAGGTGTGAAATCAAACTCCGACAAATCGGCACCGGCACAAAAACCTCTGCCAGCCCCGGTTAACACCATGGCTCTAATTTGAGGATCGGCTTCGGCTTGGTCAAACGCTGCCCACAAATCGTGGTGCATTTGGCGCGTGAAGCTGTTCAAGGCTTGGGGGCGGTTCAATGTGACCAAGGCCACGGCGCCGCGTTTTTCAAAGGTCACTGACAAAGTGTGTTCTTGGGTCATGGTCGAAGCCTAAAGATTGGCGAAAAATGAAAATGTACCATTAACCGACCGATCGGTTGGCTAATATTTTCCCTTGATTCAAGCCCCATTGGCATCCCGTTATAGTCAAGGGTTGTGGCTTTTAGCACCTGATAGGAGAATCCTTTTGTCTTACGAAAACATTGAAGTCCGCGTTGAAGGCGGCAAAGTTGGTATTGTCACTCTCAATCGCCCCAAAGCCTTGAACGCTTTGAATGGCCCCCTGATGGATGAGCTGGGCACTGCCCTCAAGGCCTTCGACGCCGATCAAGCCATCGGCTGCATCATTGTGACTGGCAGCGAAAAAGCCTTTGCAGCCGGCGCCGACATTTCGGCCATGGCCAAGCACAACTTCAACGATGTCTACAAAGAAGATTTCATCACCCGCAACTGGGAAACCATTCGCAGCATTCGCAAGCCCGTGATTGCCGCCGTCAGCGGCTTTGCCTTGGGCGGTGGTTGCGAGTTGGCCATGATGTGCGACTTTATTATTGCGGCTGAAAACGCCAAGTTTGGCCAACCCGAAATCAAGTTGGGCATCATTCCTGGTGCTGGCGGTACACAGCGATTGCCGCGCGCCGTAGGCAAATCAAAGGCCATGGACTTGGCCTTAACAGCCCGCATGATGGACGCGCAAGAAGCAGAGCGCGCTGGCCTGGTGAGCCGCGTGGTGCCCACCGATAAATTGATGGAAGAAGCCTTGGGCGCTGCCCTGGTCATTTGCGGCATGGGCCAATTGGCGGTGATGGCTGCCAAGGAATGCGTGAACCGTGCCTTTGAAAGCGGCCTGAGCGATGGCGTGATGTTTGAGCGCCGCTTGTTCCATTCGATGTTTGCAACAGAAGACCAAAAAGAAGGCATGGATGCATTTTTGAACAAGCGTGCCCCTAACTTCGTGAATCGTTAAGCCGTACCGCTCGTTGCAAAACGCACTCACCACAGCGCCTATCGTCCCGACGATTTGGCGCTTGACCCTCCCCAACCTTTTGGCCATGACCGCCGGTACGCTGGTGAGCATTGCTGAAACTTGGTATGTCGGTTACCTGGGTATCATGCCGCTGGCTGGCATGGCCTTGGTGTTTCCATTGGTCATGCTTCAGCAAATGTTGTCAGCGGGCTCAATGGGCGGCGGTATTGCTTCGGCTGTGAGCCGTGCGCTAGGTGCCAATGATTTGGCAAAAGCCAACGCATTGGTGTTGCATGCGGCTTTGATTGCTTTGGCTATTGGTCTCTTTTTTACGGTGCTCTTTGCCGTGTTGGGTGAAGTTATTTTCAGTGCCATGGGAGGCAAAGGTGAAGCCCTAGAGCAATGCCTGGCTTACGCACAAATTGTTTTTTTAGGATCGGCGTGCGTTTGGCTGACCAATGCATTTGCGGCCATTATTCGTGGTTCGGGCAACATGCGCGTTCCTTCAAAGGTACTGCTTGTCACATCGCTGGTGCAAGTCGTTTTGAGTGGTCTGTTGGGATTAGGTTGGGGCCCTGTACCCAGCTTTGGCATGGCGGGCATTGCATCAGGCCTCTTGTTTGCCTTTACAGGCAGTACTCTTTATTTGTTTTTCTACCTTCGATCTGAAGACAGCAAGCTCAAGATCAGTTTTACAACTCGTTTGTCACGCGAGTTGTTCATGGACATACTCAAAGTGGGCGTCATGTCGAGCATCTCCTCATTGCAAACTGTGGCCACCATTGTGGTGTTGACCACGCTAATGGCTAGCTTTGGACCCGAAGTTTTAGCAGGTTATGGCGTCGGAACACGATTGGAATTTTTACTGGTACCCATCACTTTTGCATTTGGCGTTGCGTGCTTGCCCATGGTGGGCATGGCCTTGGGCGCCAAGATGGTTGTACGCGCTAAACGCGTTGCTTGGACGGGCGCCTTGATGGCCAGCGTGTTGGTGGGCTTGATTGGTTTGGTGGTCACACTTTGGCCTAGTTTGTGGTCACACATGTTTACCGCCAACGAGAACGTGTTGAACACGGCTGGCCAATACTTCCACTGGGTTGGCCCCTGCTACGGCTTCTTTGCTCTGGGCTTGTGCTTGTACTTTGCATCGCAAGGTGCGGGCAAACTTTTAGGCACTGTATTGGCTGGCACAGTGCGCTTGGTGATGGTGATTGTAGGCGGCATTTGGCTCACGCAAAACAACGGCAGCATTGACCAAATGTTTGCTTTGATTGCTTTGGGTATGGTTAGCTTTGGGGTACTCACAGCTTTGGCTGTGTGGAAGACTAAGTGGGGAGATTAGTCTTCATTGAGTCTTTAGGCTGCCACTACTCCCCAAGTAGACAGTGGGCCTAAGCCCTTGCTTACCAGATCTGAG
>JAPLPO010000041.1 GCA_026400155.1 Burkholderiales bacterium
AAAGCCTTGCTCGACAACTCATTGGTGGCGGGTGTTTATGAAAAAGCCATTGACCGCGAGTCTGCTTACGAGAGCCTCAAGGGTGCACAACCAACTTCAGCCGCAAGCTCAAATGGCACACCGACTGCCAACAACAGTGCAGCGCCCTCTTCCAATGAAACAGGCGATAACGCCCTTTTAAGCGGCCTGGGCGACGTTTTATTTGGTCGCACAGGTCCAAGGGGTGCCAAACAGGACGGTTTGGCGCAAGCCATGGTCAAGTCAGCGGTTCGCACCATTGGCTCCAGTGTGGGGCGAGAAATTGTTCGAGGGGTCTTGGGCGGAATTTTAGGCGGCCGTAGGCGATAAAAAAAGCCGGATCATTCCGGCTTTTTATTCAGTTGCCTTAATTGGCTGTGGCCTCTTCAGGCTCGTGCGGTTCAGACTTTGAATTCCGGCCTTCCTTTTTGGGCAAAGGCTGAATGTCGAGCAAAACCTCGTCTTTGTCGTCCAAGTCGACGCTCAATCGACCGCCATCGATCAATCGACCAAACAGCAACTCGTCGGCCAAAGCCTTGCGAATAGTGTCTTGAATCAAACGCTGCATGGGGCGTGCGCCCATGAGTGGATCGAAACCTTTTTTGGCCAAGAATTTACGCAACTTGTCGCTGAAGGTGACGTCCACTTTCTTCTCTGACAACTGTGTTTCGAGTTGCAGCAAGAACTTGTCGACCACGCGCATGATGATTTGCTCGTCCAAAGCCTTGAAGCTGACCATGGCATCCAAACGGTTGCGGAACTCAGGGGTGAACAAGCGCTTGATATCGCCCATTTCATCGCCTGCTTGACGCGGGTTGGTAAAGCCAATGGTGGCCTTGTTCATGGTCTCAGCACCGGCATTGGTGGTCATGATGATGATCACATTGCGGAAGTCGGCTTTGCGGCCGTTGTTGTCCGTCAAAGTGCCGTGGTCCATGACCTGCAGCAATACATTGAAAATGTCGGGGTGCGCTTTTTCAATTTCATCAAGCAGCAACACGCAATGTGGCTTCTTGGTCACGGCTTCAGTGAGCAAACCACCTTGGTCAAAGCCAACGTAGCCAGGAGGCGCGCCAATGAGGCGACTCACCGCATGACGCTCCATGTACTCGGACATGTCAAAGCGAATGAGGTCGATGCCCATGATGTAGGCCAATTGCTTGGCGGCTTCGGTTTTGCCAACGCCGGTAGGACCACTGAACAAGAATGAACCAATGGGTTTGTCGGTTTTACCCAAACCAGAGCGCGCCATTTTGACAGCGGAAGCCAACACTTCAAGTGCTTTGTCTTGACCAAACACCACACTCTTCAAATCGCGCTCAATGGTTTGCAGTTTGCTGCGATCGTCGTTCGAGACATTGGCAGGCGGAATGCGCGCAATTTTGGCCACGATGTCCTCTATCTCGGTTTTGCCAATGGTTTTCTTGCGCTTGGAAGGCGGCAAGATGCGCTGGGCCGCACCCGCTTCATCAATCACGTCAATGGCTTTGTCGGGCAATTGACGGTCGTTGATGAACTTGGCAGACAACTCGGCAGCGGCTTGCAGCGCCGCATTGGCATACTTCACACTGTGGTGTTCTTCGAAGCGCGATTTCAGGCCCTTCAAAATGTCTACCGTCTCGGCCACAGTGGGTTCAACCACATCGACCTTTTGGAAGCGACGTGACAAGGCAGCGTCTTTTTCGAAGATGCCACGGTATTCTGTGAAGGTGGTCGCGCCAATGCATTTCAACTGACCACTCGACAGAGCAGGCTTGAGCAAGTTGGAAGCATCCAGTGTGCCGCCAGAAGCAGCACCTGCGCCAATCAAGGTGTGAATCTCATCGATAAACAACACGGCATGGGGCTTGTCTTTCAAGGCTTTCAAAACACCCTTCAAGCGTTGCTCAAAATCACCGCGGTATTTGGTGCCTGCCAACAATGCACCCATGTCGAGTGAATAGACCACGGCCTCAGCCAAAATTTCTGGCACGCTGCCTTGGGTGATGCGCCATGCCAGACCTTCAGCAATGGCGGTTTTGCCCACACCGGCCTCGCCCACCAACAAAGGATTGTTTTTACGGCGACGGCACAAAATTTGAATGGTGCGCTCAACTTCGTATTCACGACCGATGAGCGGGTCAATCTTGCCCTCTTTGGCCAACTGGTTCAGGTTCTGTGTGAACTGCTCCAGAGGAGAGGCTTTTTCATTGCGCTCGCCACCACTGCTGCTTTCTTCGCTTTCGGGGGCAGGCGTTGCATCGCTGCCTTTGGAGGCTTCGGGTGGATCGCTCTTGCGAATGCCATGGGCAATGAAGTTCACTACATCCAAACGAGTGATGCCTTGCTGGTGCAAATAGTAAACAGCATGAGAATCTTTTTCACCAAAAATGGCCACCAACACGTTGGCACCGGTCACTTCTTTCTTGCCACTGCCAGTCGATTGGACATGCATGATGGCGCGCTGAATGACCCGCTGAAAACCCAAGGTCGGCTGAGTATCAACCTCTTCAGTGCCTGCGACTTGAGGAGTGTTGTCCTTGATAAACGACGACAGCGATTGACGCAAATCGTCTACTTGCGCTGAACACGCACGCAACACTTCTGCTGCGCTGGGGTTGTCCAGCAATGCCAACAGCAAATGTTCCACGGTAATGAACTCGTGACGCTGCTGACGCGCCTCAACGAAGGCCATGTGCAAACTGACTTCCAATTCTTGGGCAATCATGTGATTTCCTTAAATGCCTTGCGGAGGTGAAAAATAATAGGTTGGGCAAATTTGTTGAATTTCAACTGCTTTATGCCACATTCTTGCTTGTTAAATGTGCGATTCATGCCACAGGCTCACTCACACACTGAAGTGGGTGGCCCGCTTGGTTGGCTGCATCTAGCACCTGGTCCACCTTGGTGGCCGCCACGTCACGGGTAAAAACACCACAAACACCTTTGCCGTCCAAGTGAATTTTCAGCATGATTTGAGTGGCGGCTTCGCGGTCCTTGTTAAAAAACTCTTGAAGAACCAAAACAACGAATTCCATGGGAGTGTAGTCGTCGTTCAACATCACGACCTGGTACATCTGAGGCGGCCCAACTTTGGCGGGGCGTCTTTCTAAAACCACAGAATCACTATTTCCTGGTGAACGTCCTGGTTCACCAACAGATCCTGGTGGTTTGGGTAAATTTGGTTTTGGAGGTTTCTCTGTTGCCATGTTTTCATTCTATAGAGGCTAGGCCCTCTTCTGCTTGCCGCGCCAGAAAAGTCCTTATGACGCAATGCAGCAATTTATCATCAGTCGGGTAAACCTTGAATTGACAACCGACATATCAGTGAATTAAATGTTCTATACAGAACAAAACTGATGGAGACAGGCATGCCCAGTGGAACAGTCAAATGGTTCAACGACGCCAAGGGATTTGGTTTTATTCAACCCGATGGTGGCGGGCCAGACGCTTTTGCGCACTTTTCAGCCATCACCATGGAAGGCTTTAAAAGTCTCAAGGAAGGTTCGAGGGTGAGTTTTGAATTGGCAGAGGGCCCCAAAGGCCCAATGGCCATCAACATTCAGGCCGAACAAAGTACCGAACCAAGTTCTTGAAAGCCCATTGAGGCTTCAGAGTACCCAGAAAAAAGCTCCTGAGAATGAAATTCTCAAGAGCTTGCTTCAAATTGAATGGTCGGCGTGGCGGGATTCGAACTCGCGACCCCTTGCACCCCATGCAAGTGCGCTACCAGGCTGCGCTACACGCCGACAAGCTTTAAATTATAGCCCGAGAATCAAGTCAATTAGAGAGCAAATCTCGAATATCCATCAATTCACGGCGAAGCGTTGGCAGGCTGCTGCTGACTTGAAGGCTGCTGGCTCTTTGTGCACTTTCCATGGCCATGGAAGCGACATCGAGATCTTTAGAAGGCGCGCGCTCTTCATCAAAATCATCCATCAACTCATCGTCCAATGAGCCGTTTTCAAGTACGTCTTTTTTCAGACCTTTTTGAGCTTGAGCCAGCTCCTGCATTTTGTTGCGAGCACCACTGATGGTGAAGCCCTGCTCATACAGCAAATCGCGAATTCTGCGAATCATGAGCACTTCGTGGTGCTGGTAGTAACGTCGATTGCCCCGGCGCTTGATGGGCCGAAGTTGCGTGAATTCCTGCTCCCAATAGCGAAGCACGTGGGGCTTCACACCACAAAGCTCACCAACCTCACCAATGGTGAAGTAGCGCTTGGCTGGAATAGATGGGAGGGAGTTCTCCATTGGAATCACTAACTTGCTAGGGGAACCTACAAGCTTACTCCAAGCATGGGGGCTACGTAAAGAGCCATTTAAAGAAATTTGAGAAAACTAGAAAATTCAAAACTGAAAAATCAGTCTCCAACTTTCTCATCGCCTTGAATCACGGCCTTCAGTTTGTGACTGGCGTGAAACGTTGCAACACGCCTTGCTTCGATGGGAATTAACTCACCTGTGCGCGGATTGCGGCCTGGTCTGGGCGCCTTTTCGCGAATTTGGAAATTTCCAAATCCAGAAATTTTGACATCGGTGCCTTGAACCAATTGCGTGGCAATCAAGTCAAAGAACGAGTCAACCATGTCTTTGGACTCGCGCTTGTTCAAACCAATTTGTTCAAACAGCAAATCTGCCAAATGCGCTTTGGTCAGCGCCGGCGTTTCTAGGCTTTCTACAGAAAAATCCATATCAACTTTCTTAGGCCTTTAAGCACGCAAACGTGCCGACAGCTTCTTGGACAAATGGTCTAGCACGGCCTTGACTGTGGATTCAATTTGAGTGTCTGTCAATGTGGCCTCATCGCTGTACAAAGTTAGCCTAACCGCCAAACTCTTCTCCACACCGACCGAAGCCTGAGGACGGAAAACGTCAAACAAGACTGCATTGCGAAGCAAACCAGCGGTGGGGGCTTCATGAACAGCCGCCATCAATTCGGCATGTGTGACTTTCTCTGCCACCACCACCGCGATGTCGCGTTCAACGGCTTGAAAGCGCGCCACACCTTGCGCAACGGGAACTTCACGTTGCAACACAGCCTCTAAATCGAGCTCGAAAAGGATGGGGGCATGTTGCAAATCCCAAGACTGACGCCAGCGGGGGTGCAACTCTCCCACATGACCCACCACTTGACCATTCAATTTGACGCTGGCGCAGCGTCCAGGGTGCAGGGCTGGGTGCTCTGCCGCTTCAAACTCAGGCTTGGCAGGCGACATCAGCGCTTCAATTTCACCTTTGACATCGAAGAAATCAACATGGCGAACTTTGCCACCCCAAGAAGTTGAGGTCACAGGACCGTATGCCACGGCAGACACACGCATGGGTTGGCTCAAACCTTCAACGGTGGTGTCGGTGTTTTTGACAGATGCATCGCGCAGAAACACCCGCCCCAACTCAAACACACGCACGCGATCGGCTTTGCGATCGAGGTTGAACTTCACCACTTGCAAGAGCGAGCCCAACAAACTGGTGCGCATCACACTCATCTGGCTGGCAATGGGATTTAACAATTGAATTGGATTGGGATTGCCCGCCAACTGGTGCTCCCAGCTTTCCTCGACAAAACTGAAGTTGATCGTTTCTTGGTAACCCAGTGCCGCCAAACTGCGGCGCACAGCAAACGGTCCGCGCAGACTTTCTTTTCTAATCTTGGCCGTGATCGGGGCCAAAGGTGGGGTGGTGGGCAACTGGGTGTACCCCACCATGCGTGCCACTTCTTCAATGAGGTCTTCTTCAATTTCCAAATCGAATCGCCAGCTTGGTGGGTTGACCGTGATCAGGCCTTCTGTTTCTGTCACCTCAAAACCCAAGCCGCGCAAGGCGTCGGCGCACTGTGTTTGTGACAATGACATGCCGATCACTTTGACCGCACGCGCCACGCGAAGTGTGACAGGCTTGCGATTGGGCATGTTGAGTTTTTGATCGTCAACTGGGCCAATTTGGGTGGCAGGCGTGCTGCAAATGTCAATCACCAATTGGGTGATTCGTTCAATGTGCTCAACGGTGCTATCGGGGTCAACGCCCCGTTCAAAGCGATGGCCGGCATCGGTAGAAAAGTTGTAACGGCGTGAACGACCTGCAATGGCTTTGGGCCACCAGAAAGCAGCTTCAATGTAAATATTTTGGGTGTCATCAGACACTGCAGTGGCATCGCCCCCCATGATGCCTGCCAATGACTCCACTTGTGTATCGTCTGCAATCACACCCACTTTGTCATCGACGGTCACTGTGTTGCCATTGAGCAGCTTCAATGATTCTTCTGCTCGGCCCCAGCGAACTTGCAAACCGCCGTGAATTTTGTCCAGGTCAAAAATATGCGAAGGCCGACCCAATTCAAACATCACATAATTTGAAATATCCACCAAAGGGCTCACACTGCGTTGGCCACAACGTGCCAAGCGGTCGACCATCCAAGCCGGTGTTTGTGCTTTGGGATTCACACCTTTCACCACGCGGCCACTGAAGCGACCACACAAATCGGGGGCTTCCACCTTGACTGCCAATTTGTCTTGCACTTGGGCTGCCAATGGATTGAATACAGGCGCCTTCAAAGGTGTGCCTGTAAGCGCTGAGACTTCACGTGCAATGCCATACACACTCAAGCAATGCGCCAAATTGGGCGTGAGCTTGAGCGTGAACAAAGTGTCGTCTAGTTTCAAATAGCTGCGAATACTTTGGCCCAAGGGCGCGTCTGCTGGCAACTCCATCAAGCCGCCATGATCGTCTGCAATCTTCAACTCTTTGGCAGAGCACAACATGCCTTGGCTTTCTACACCACGCAACTGCCCCACCTTGATGAGGAATGGTTTGCCGTCTTCGCCAGGCGGCAACTCTGCACCTACCATGGCGCAAGGAATTCGAATGCCAACGCGGGCATTGGGCGCGCCGCACACGATGTTGAGCAAGCTAGGTTGGCCCACATCCACTTGGCACACGCGCAAGCGATCGGCATTGGGGTGCTGCTCTGCACTTTTAATTTCACCAATTACCACATTAGAAAAAGGTGGCGCCACAGGTTGAAGTTCTTCAACCTCAAGGCCCGCCATGGTGAGCGTTTCGGCCAGTTGTTCTGTATTGAGGGGCGGGTTGCAAAACTCACGCAGCCAGGATTCAGGAAATTGCATGGTCTTTTAATTATTGAAATTGACTCAAGAAGCGAACGTCGCCGTCGAAGAACAAGCGCAAATCATTCACGCCATATCGGAGCATGGTGAGACGGTCGGGGCCCATGCCGAAGGCAAAGCCAATGAATTTTTCGGGGTCGAGGCCCATGTTGCGAACCACGTTGGGGTGCACCTGACCAGAGCCCGCCACTTCCAACCAACGGCCAGCCAAAGGGCCGGTTTGAAATTGAATGTCAATTTCTGCACTGGGTTCTGTGAAGGGGAAAAAGCTGGGACGGAAGCG
>JAPLPO010000049.1 GCA_026400155.1 Burkholderiales bacterium
CGTCCGAGGACCTTGTCGGTCGCGTCAATCACAAACCACTCGTGCGTCACGTCAGCGGGTTTTGCGCTGAACGTTTTGGTCATGAGTTTTCTCTTTAAAAGAAGGTTTGTTGGATCCTTTTCCACGGTCGGTGTTCCTCTTCTGGGAACCTCTTAGGTGGGGTTGGCTTGAACATTGATGTGAATCAAAAATTGACAGCCCTTCGCCGCGGGATCACTAATGCGCTGCGAAGCCCTCGATTCTAAACGACAAAATTGTTGTTTTGCAAGGGCTTTGAGGCATTTCTGGGGTTGAGGACTGAGGTCGGTTGGGTCGGCGGCGTGGCACGGGTTGCCGCTCATCTGCCCTGCTGGTCAGAAAATCGCGTCAACCCGTACCCCACCACCGCCCCAACCGACCCCAGCCCTCCTGCTTAATTGATTGCCAACTGCAAGACATTGCAACCCCGTAACAAAGTAAAGCAAAATAGAATAAATGCATATTGACTCCAAATTTAGATCTAAAATTAGCCCTAAATTAAATGAGCTCATCATGCAAACTATTTACGCCGACTACTCCATCAGCATGTCCGAATTTAAAAAGAATCCTGCACAGGTTTTAAAAACTGCTGGAGAAAAACCTGTGGCTGTTCTTAACCACAACCGTCCAGCCTTTTACATGATCACACCAAAACTATTTGAAGCGCTGGTAGAAGAACTTGCAGATCGAGACCTGATCGAACTTACAAGACAGCGCTTGTTGAAAAAAGACACGGCCATCGAGGTCGACATTGATCACATCTAAAGATCTGCCCGCTAAATACAAACTGAAGTTTTTGCCCGAAGCACTCAAGGAATGGCATCAACTAGACGGCAGCATCAAACTAATCTTTCGCAAAGCACTGAAGAAAAGGTTGGTGCAACCCAAAGTTCCTGGGTCTGAGTTGCATGGTGATTTGAAGGACTGCTACAAAATCAAATTGCTTAAACATGGTTATCGCCTTGTGTACACAATTGAAAATCAAGAATTGGTGTGCTGGTTCTCGCTGTTGATAAAAGAGAAAATTCAATTGCATATCAATCTGCACTCTTTCGCCTCTTGTCCCACTGACGCGGTTAACATCAGCACATGTTCAGTTACAGACACGCCTTCCACGCCGGCAACCATGCCGATGTCATCAAGCACCTCACCTTGATTGCCACTTTGCAGCACTTGCAGCAAAAAGAGGGCGGCCTCACCATTGTTGACACCCATGCCGGTGCTGGCCTTTACCGGCTGGACGGTGACTATTCAGAAACTGGCGGCGAAGCTGCCGACGGCATTTTCAAACTGCTCAGCCAATTAGACGCTGCCAGCGCCAAGAAAGACGCCAAGCCCATTCCAGAAGCGCTCCAGGCCTATCTGGACATGATTGCCAGCTTCAACCCCAACGGCCAAGCCAAGTTCTACCCTGGCTCGCCCTTCATTCTTCACGCCATGCTGCGCAAAGACGCGCGTGACAAACTGCGCCTGTTTGAATTGCATCCCACCGACAGCAAAGCCTTGGCCTCCAATGTGGCCCAGCTGGATGCAGGCCGCAGCATCATGATTGCCCGCGAAGATGGATTTGAGTCGCTCAAAAAATTATTGCCACCACCGCCTTCGGCCACAGGCTCTAAGCGCGCCATGGTGCTCATGGACCCAAGCTACGAAATTAAAAGCGATTACAGCAAAGTGGCCGCTAACATACAAGATTGTCTCAAGCGCTTTGCTACAGGCACTTACTTGGTTTGGTATCCCATTATTCCCAGACCTGAAGCGCACGATTTGCCGAAGCGCCTAAGAACACTCAGCAACCAAGCTCAAAAACCTTGGATCAACCTCACCTTGTCCATCGGCCGCAATACAGACGGTAGTTCGGCCGGTTTGTCGGCCAGCGGTATGTTTGTGGTCAATGCGCCGTTTACGCTGAAGGATAAATTGCGCGAGGCTATGGAAGTGGTGGGCCCAGCATTGGCAAGGGGTACTGGGCATAGCTGGGCGGTTGAGCACAGTTAACAACATGTGAAATTTGCAACCAACAAGGCCATCACCTCTTTAAGCAGGTGCATGTCATAACGCCCCGAGCGGGACATCCGCTCCCAATCTTTCGCAAAGGTTTTGGTGTAGTCGGAGCGTCTTGGAATTGGCGCTCGTTTACTGCTTGCTGGTTTTTTCGATGTCATTGATGAGATCTGAAGCAGAGTCAAATCGCGCCTTACCAGTCTTCATTTTGGCGCGTGACTCGTTGATGGCCGCCTGAGTGGCAGCGTTTGGAACCTTCAGCTCTAGAGGAAACGCCTGATCATTGACAACACGCTTCAACAAAATGCGAACCGCATCGGAAACAGACAAACCCATGGCAGCAAGCGCCTCGCTGGCTTGTACTTTGATTTCATCTTCAATCCGAATGTGCAACATGCTTGTTTGGGCCATGACAGAGATTCCTTTGACCCCATTTTGCATC
>JAPLPO010000089.1 GCA_026400155.1 Burkholderiales bacterium
TGATCAAACCGCACGCCACGCCACCTTCATTCAGCTGCTCAATCCAATAAGCACAATCTTTTTTAGCCAAGCGCTCATTGATCTCCTGATTCAATGCATCACGGTTCACAGAGCGACTGGGCTTGTCGTGATAACGTGGATCGGTGACCCATTGCGGTGCTTCCAAGATATCGCAGAAACGCTCCCAAATCTTGGAGCCAAAAACGGCGATGTTCATGTAGCCGTCGCGGGCTTTGTAGACGCCAGTAGGAATACTGGTGGGATGAAAGTTACCAGCTTGGGTGGCCACTTCTTGATCAATGAGCCATCTGGAAGTTTGAAAGTCCATCATGTAAACCATGGACTCCAGCAAAGATGTGTGAAGCCACTGTCCTTGACCTGACTTTTCTCGCTCAAGCAGCGCGACCAAGATGCCCTGGGCTGCAAAGATGCCTGCACACAAATCGGCAATAGGGATGCCAACGCGCATGGGGCCTTGCTCCGCCATTCCTGTGACTGACATCAAGCCGCCCATGCCTTGTGCAATTTGATCGAAGCCGGGCCTGTTGGCCAAAGGACCGGTTTGGCCAAAGCCCGAAATGCTGGCATAGACCAAGCCAGGGTTGATAGCCTTGAGTGATGGATAGTCAATCCCTAGTCTTTTCATAACACCAGGTCGATAGTTTTCTACCAAGATATCTGCAGTTTTGACCACAGCAGTTGAATGCCTTCAGGCTCCTTCAAATTGAGCGTGATGGAGCGCTTGTTTCTGTGGGTGTATTGGTAGTCAGAACCCTCTTGGCCGCCCAAAGTGTCGTCGCCGCGCATGTGTTCTGGCATTTGAACTTGAACGACATCGGCACCCCAATCGGCCAATTGGCGGCATGCTGTGGGGCCAGCTCTAACTTGTGTGAGATCGATGACTCGAAATCTGGCCAGAGCAGAGGAGGCGGGTTGGTGTGGCATTTTGAGGATTTTTCAATGAAACAGGCCAGATTATCCGCAGAAATGCTTGAGGAAATCTCTCGCCTACTTGTTAGATGACATGTCAACAGGTTCAAGGTGCTTGTGCATAGAACAAGTCATGAGCCTATTATTTCTTGCGCTATCGAAGTAAGGCATTCATGTGTTCTGTCTTTTGCCTGAAGTGTCTGAGCGTTTTGGATGTGCTCAAAATTTCGCTTCATCGATGCAAAGTAGGTGGGATCGTAGTGCAGTGTCAGTAGGTCTTGGACCACCAAATCAATTTGATCATTTTGAATTTGTGTTTGCCAAGCCTCAACGACCTGCTTGCCACGAATAGACACCAGTGCATCTAGACGCCTAGAGAAAAGCTCAGGATCTCTGACAAAAAAATCGTAGTCTTCAAGCAAGAGTTTGACCCGTTCGTTATCCGAGAGTTCGAGTTGATAGCACTGCCCAGAACGGATGGCCAAGATCAAGGACTCGGGGATGGCCAAATTGCCCACCTTGCGACTTTCCGACTCAACATAAACTGGCTTTGAGGGGTCCATTTGTCTCAAGCCATCCCATAGGAGGGTGTCAAAGTTTTTCTGGCTGGGCTGGGGCTCGCCAGGAATGAAACCAAGCACTGAACTGCGGTGATTGGCAAGGCCTTCTAAATCCAAAACCTGCGCCCCTTGAGCTTTCAAGCAATGTAAGAGCCTTGTTTTTCCAGAGCCTGTAGGACCACAAATGACGCGCCATTGAAGGCGCTCAGCCAGTGGTGGGATGGCATTGAGCAACTCACTCCGAAAGGCTTTGTAGCCGCCTTCGATGAGGGCCACCTTGAAGCCAATTTGTCCCAAGATGAGCGCCAAAGACCCGCTGCGTTTTCCACCGCGCCAGCAGTAGACCAAGGGTTGCCAGTCTTTTGGCAGGTCTATGACATGCTTTTCAATGTGCTTTGCAATATTGGCGGCCACCAAACCTGCGCCTTTTTTCTTGGCCTCGAAAGGACCCACTTGTCTGTAAAGTGTGCCAATGACAATGCGTTCTTCATTGTTCAAAGACGGCCAATTGACTGATCCTGGCAAATGATCCAGGGCAAATTCATCCTCACTTCGGGCATCAATGATGGTGCTGAAGCCACCAGGTTTGCCCATGGGAATGGCCATCCGTTCCATGGCTTCCTTGGCGCTGACAGGGGTCACACTCACAAAAGACCTTTCGTGCTGATTTTTAGGTCTGCTAACAGGCAAGTGAGTGGGGGAGTGGCGGGCAAAGGCGTGGTCATGTCGTGGTCAGCGCTCCTTGCGCAATAGATCTAAGTAAATTTGGGAGAGGGGTGATTATGGCAAACCCGACTTGGAGAAGTTTTGATTTCTAGGAACAATGGGCTTGTTTTAATTTTTTAAAGGTTGGCAATGACTGATCGCAGATTCGCAATTTTGAAAATGACGCTGCTGAGTTTAGGAATGTCTTTCACAGCACAAGCCAATGCACAAGACAAATTCCCTTCTAAGCCGGTCACTGTGGTGGTGCCTCAAGCGGCTGGTGGCGCCAATGACGCCATTGCTCGCGTCATTGCGCAAAAGCTCTCGGAACAATGGGGCCAAACGGTGCTGGTTGAAAATCGGCCAGGTGCTGGTGGCAATGTTGGAACAGCATTTGCCGCCAAAGCCAAAAATGACGGTTACACCCTGTTGGTGAACGCCGACAGCGCGCAAGTGATCAATCCGGCTTTGTACGCCAAAACTGGATTCGATCCCGTTAAAGATTTTGACCCCATCGCACCCTTGGCCAAAGCGGGATATGTGTTGGTGGCCAACCCCAGTGTGCCAGCCAACAATGTGGCCGAACTCATTGCTTTGGCCAAATCTAAGCCGGGTGCCTTGTCTATCGCCTCAGCTGGCAACGGCACATTGAACCATCTGATTGGTGAAATGCTCCAAAAGGCCACTGATATTCAGCTGCAACACATTCCATACAAAGCTGCTGCTGCCGCTGCCACGGATGTGGCCGGTGGTCAGGTTCCTTTGTCGGTTCAAAGCATGCCTTCCTCCATTGCCTTGATTCGATCTGGCAAGCTCAAAGTTTTGGGTGTTGTGAATGAAAAACGCTTAGCTGCCTTGCCAGATTCGCCCACCATTGGTGAAACGGTGCCTGGATTTGGTGCAACGCCTTGGTATGGCATGTTTGCCCCCGTTGGCACGCCCAAAAACATCTTGCTTCAAATTCAAAACGATGTGGCCAAGGTGCTAGACGCCAAAGAGGTTCAGGATCGCTTGGCGACCTTAGGTTGCGAGCCCTTCAAAGGCACATCCGATCAGCTTGCACAAATTGTGAGGTCTGATTTGGTACGTTGGGCCAAAATTGTGAAAGATTCGGGCGCCAAGATTGACTGAAATTGATTAAACCCCACCGTGCGGATGGGTGGGGTCAATCCACAATACCTGCTCAGGTTTTTCGATGGGCTCAATGTCCAGGTTGACCGAGACGGCCCGCCCGTCACTCCTGCACAGCACGCATTCCAATACTTCTGTGGGACTGGCGTTGATTTCTTGATGCGGCACAAACGGTGGCACATAAATGAAATCGCCGGGGCCTGCTTCGGCCGTGAACTCCAGCTTATCGCCCCATCTCATTCGGGCTCTTCCTTTGATCACATAAATTACGCTCTCTAGAGGTCCATGATGGTGGGCGCCTGTTTTGGCATTGGCATGAATGGTGACGGTGCCGGCCCAGAGCTTTTCGGCGCCAACCCTGGCAAAGTTGATGGCCGCTTTTCTGTCCATGCCTGGGGTAGAAGGGACATTTCCATCCAATTGATTGCCGGGCACCACACGCACACCGTCGTGTTTCCATGCTGGCGTTTCGTCTTTGTTTGCGTCTGAATGCTGATGTTTTGTCATATTAACTACCTGTTATTAAACATATTGTTAGTTAACTATAGGTTTGAAAACAATATGTTATTTAAATTGGACTGTATTCGGGGTGAAATCTAAGCCTATTTTGCTTCAGACATTGCCAGTTTGTACAGTTTTATCGTGCCTTGAAAGGTATTTTGGGTTAGTCTGCCATTTTTAAAAAACAAATGAAAATGACCAGACAAGCTGCCATCGATCGAGCGACCGAAGAATTTGACAATGGATCCTTCCGTGCAATTCTTCAGAAAAGAATTTCCAGGCCCACTGAAAGCCAAAATCCAGCCAGATCCGCTGAACTTCTGGCCTATTTGAGCGAAGACCTCCAGCCCGCATTGCAAGCCATGGGTTTTGAGTGCCGCCTCATTGAGCACCCCAAAGCAAAAGCGCCATTTTTGTATGCCAAGCGGTTTGAAGACCAAGCTTTGCCAACTGTTTTGGGCTATGGCCATGGCGATGTCATTCGAGGACTAGAGTCTGAGTGGCGGGAAGGTGTTTCACCCTGGACATTGACTGAATTAGAAGGGCGCTGGTATGGCCGTGGCATTGCAGATAACAAGGGCCAGCATTCTGTCAATTTAAAGGCGATGGCCTGTGTGTTGGCTGAGCGCGGTTGCTTGGGTTTCAATGCCAAGTTCATCATCGAAATGGGCGAAGAAACGGGGTCCCCCGGTTTGAGAGATGTTTGCGCTGAGCATGCAGATTTGCTCAAAGCCGACTTGTTGGTGGCCTCGGACGGACCTCGGCTTAGGGCAGACCGCCCCACCATCTTTTTGGGATCGCGCGGTTGTATCAATTTTGACCTCAGCATCGAAGCCAGGTCGGGTGCGCACCACTCGGGCAATTGGGGTGGTCTGATCTCCAACCCAGGCATTCAACTGGCCCATGCCATCGCCTGCTTGGTCACCGACCATGGCGAGATTTTGGTGCCCGAATGGAAGCCAAAGTCCTTGCCCGATGCCGTGCGTCTCGTGTTGGCTGACTGCGAAGTCGATGGTGGCGCCAATGGCCCTCAAATTGAGCCTGATTGGGGACAGCCGGGCCTCAGTCCCGCAGAGCGCGTTTTTGGCTGGTGTTCGTTCGAAGTATTGGCCTTCAAGACTGGCAATCCCGACAATCCGGTCAACGCCATTCCGCCCAGAGCCAAAGCCACCTGCCAGTTGCGGTTTGTGGTGGGCATTGACAGCACAGACATCTTGGGCGCCCTGCGCAGGCATTTAGACCAGCATGGATTTTCTTATGTGCAAATTACGGCAGCGCGCGATGAAATTTTCAAAGCAACCCGCATTGATCCAGACGATGCTTGGGTCACATGGGCCGCCAATTCCTTGCAACAGACCACCCACAAAAAGCCCGCTATTTTGCCCAACTTGGGGGGCTCCTTGCCAAACGATATCTTCACAGAGGTGCTGGGCTTGAAGACGATCTGGGTACCTCATTCGTATCCTGGTTGCTCTCAACATGCCCCCAATGAACACCTGCCTCCTGAGCTTTTGAAAGAAGCACTGCAGGTCATGACAGGTCTTTATTGGGATTTGGGCGCCGGCAACACCCCTCACGACCATTAAACTGTTGACATTGGCCCGAACTAGGATTTCAGAGGAAGCACCATGAATGCTCGTTACGATTGTTTTTGTAAATTGACAGATCTGCTTGATGCGCAAGAGTCCTTGAGCGAAGCCAGACGCCATTTGCACAGATATCCTGAACTCTCATTTCAGGAAAAATCAACGGCTCAGTGGGTGGCTGAAAAGCTCCAAGCCTGGGGTTATGACGTCACACGCAATGTGGGCGGCCATGGTTTGGTGGCCACTTTGAAAAATGGTGAGGGCAAAGGCATTGCACTGCGCGCAGACATGGATGCGTTGCCCATTCAGGAAGAGACCCAAAAGCCTTATGCCAGCGAACACAGTGGCACCATGCATGCTTGCGGACACGATGGCCACACAACCATGTTGTTGGGCGCTGCTCAGCAATTGGCCAAAACGCGGCAATTCAAAGGCACAGTGCACTTGGTGTTTCAGCCGGCAGAAGAGGCCGGTAAAAACAGTGGCGCGCAACAAATGATTGCCGACGGCTTGTTTGAACGTTTCCCATGTGATGCTATTTTTGGCCTTCACAACCATCCGGGAGTGGACGTTGGTACTTTCATGTTTGGCACAGGCCCTTTCATGTCTGCTTCCGATACCTGCAAAATCAAAATCAAAGGTAAGGGTGGGCATGCCGCCCGTCCCCACCAGACGGTCGACCCCATCGTCATCATGGGCAGCTTGATCATGGCGTTGCAATCTGTGGTGTCTCGCAACATTGATCCCCTGCAAACCGCTGTGGTCACCATTGGCACGGCTCATGCTGGCAGTGTGTCCAATGTGATTCCAGATTCTGCCAGTCTGTCTCTCAGCATTCGCTCTTTCAGTCCCGAGGTGCGTGAATTGTTAGAGCAGAGAATTACAAGTCTGGTCCGTTCGCAGGTTGAGTCCTATGGCGGTGAAGTTGAAATCATTTATGAGCGCGGTTATCCCGTCGTGATCAACTCAGTCCCAGAAACTGAATTTGCGCGTCAAGTGGCCATCGAATTGGTGGGAGAGGAGAAGGTTGTTTTCCCCTTTGGACCTGTTACGGGCAGCGAAGATTTTGCCTATTACTTGATGCACAAACCAGGATGCTTCTTAAGACTAGGCAATGGGCGCGACAGTGCCTTGTTGCACAACCCCAAATACGATTTCAATGACCAAAACTTGTCTTATGGCGCTGCCTACTGGACACGGCTCGTAGAGCGCTTCCTAGAAAAAGCTTGAAACCAAAAACCTTTTTAAAACTGACTTACCGGAGACCCTATGACCATTTCTATGTTCCAAGCAAGCGTGCCACGCTTGATCAATGGCTTGACCAACTTATCCCACATTTTGGGCAAGGCCCAAGCGCATGCTGAAGCTAAAAAAATTGACCCCACCGTTTTTGCTTCGATGCGTCTTTACCCCGATATGTTTCCCTTAAGCCGTCAAGTTCAAATTGCTTGCGACGTATGCAAGGGACTGGTGGCCAGGCTTGCGGGCGTTGAGATTCCAAACCACGAAGACACAGAAAAAGACTTGAAAGACCTGCAAGCTCGAATTGCCAAAACCATTGCTTTCCTAGAAACCTTCAAGCCTGAGCAAATTGATGGCACGGAAGACAAGGACATTGTGGTGAAGCGCGGCGAAAAAGAGGCCCACTACAAAGGCATGCAATATTTACTGGGCCATGGCTTGCCCAATTTGCATTTCCACACCACCACCACTTACAGCATGCTAAGAGCCGGTGGCGTTGAACTGGGCAAGGCCGATTACTTGGGAAAAATCTAAGCCTTGCTTGTTCAGTGCTGAGGCAAGACCGCTTCAGTCGTCTAAGCCCGACATGCCAATTCGGTGTGCCAGCGGTTTGGGGCCTGCAATGCGGTACATCACCTGACCAGGCCAAGACAGATAGCCGTCGAGCCTGCGTGAGAACAAGACGCCATCGGTTTGGCTTTTGTAGGTGGTTCGGGCCTTGGGGCCATTGGGGTTGGCAGGATCAATGACATCGCAAATGGCTTGTCCTTTTTTAACCTTGGCACCGGGTTTGA
>JAPLPO010000134.1 GCA_026400155.1 Burkholderiales bacterium
GCGCCAGGAAAGATGACCGTTCCCATGTCTCGGCCATCTGCCAAGAGGCCAGGCAGGCGCTGAAAGCTGTGCTGAAGCGCCACCAAAGCCACCCGAACAGCGGGCAAAGTGGATACCTTGGACGCGTTCATACCGCCTTCTTCGCTGCGGATGGCGTTGGTCACATCTTGGTCATTGAGCAAGACTTTGTCGCCTTCAAAGCGAACAGGCAGCTTTTCGGCCATAGCAGCAATGGCGGATTCGTTGGCCGTTTCTAAACTGAAACCTGCCTGCAAAGCGGCGTAGGCTGTGACGCGATAGAGGGCGCCAGAGTCTAGGTAGTGGTAGCCCAAACGTTCTGCCACCAGGCTAGACAAAGTGCCTTTGCCGGAGGCTGTTGGGCCATCGATGCAAATCACGGGAATGCGGTCTGCTGGTGTTTGGGTCAAAGAGAACAGCGCTTCAAAATAATCTGGAAAGGTTTTAGCCACGCACTTGGGGTCTTCAATGCGCACGGCTTGCTGGTCGGCATTGAAGGCTGCCAATGAGAAACACATGGCCACGCGGTGATCGTCGTAGGTGTGAATGCTGGCTGCTTGCCACTGGCCTTTTGGCAGGGGATGAATGCGCAACCAGTCAGGGCCTTCCTCCACTTGGGCCCCCAACTTGCGCGACTCTTTGGCCATGGCCGCAATGCGATCGGTTTCCTTCACGCGCCAGCTGGCAATATTGCGCAGGGTGGTTGGGCCGTCGGCATGGAGCGCCATCACGGCCAAGGTCATGGCGGCATCGGGAATGTGATTGCAGTCCAAGTCGATGGCCTTGAGCGGCCAAGCACCGCGTTTGATTTCCAACCAGTTGGGGCCGCTCTCAATGTGTGCGCCCATTTGAGCAGCGGCGTCCATGAAGCGAATGTCGCCTTGAATGGAGGATGCGCCCACGCCTTGAATGCGAACGGCTTTGTCAGTGGCGGCCAATGCACCCAGCGCAATGAAATAGCTGGCCGATGAGGCATCGGCTTCAACGTGAATTTCGCCGGGTGAGGTGTAATGGCTGCCAGCGGGAATGGTGAAGCGTTGCCAGCCATCGCGCCTAAGCTTGATACCGTAGCGCGCCAACAAGTTCAAGGTGATTTCGATATAAGGCTTGGAGATCAGTTCGCCCACCACTTCAATCACGATGTCTTTTTGGGCAGCCAAGGGCAGCGACATTAAGAGTGCGGTGAGAAACTGGCTGGACACATCGCCGCGCACTTGAATGGGTTTGTCGAGTTGCAGTTGAGGCGACAAAACTCGCAAAGGCGGATAGCCTTGGTTGCCCAAATAAACAATTTGGCAGCCCAAGAGGCGCAGTGCATCGACCAAATCGCCAATAGGGCGCTCATGCATGCGTGGCACACCTTTGAGGGTGAAGTTGCCGCCCATCACGGCCAAGGCTGCCGTCAGCGGTCGCATGGCCGTGCCGGCGTTGCCCATGAAAAATTCGATGGCTTGGGTCGGCTTTTTCAAGCTAGCAGCTTGACCATCGGAAGTCCTTTGCCCCAGACCGGTAATGCAAACGCTGTGGGTGCCCGCCTTGGGTTCAACGCCGCAGCCCAGTTGGCGCAATGCGGTGAGCATGACACGCGTATCGTCAGAATCTAAAAGGTCGTGTACCCAAGTACTGCCTTCGCAAAGTGCTGACAACAACAGGACGCGATTGGAAATACTTTTGGAGCCGGGCAGCGTAACAGTGCCACCAGCTTGTTGCAAAGAAGGAAGATCGAGAAAAGCGGTGGCAAACATGTTGGCTAAATTATTCTTCTGACTTTGAGTTGGCACCCATGCGCCAATTGAAACGCAAATCACTGGCTTGGCGAATCATGTCTTCAAGGTCTTGCGACTCGTTGGCTTGAATGGCCTTTTCAAAGTCGTTCAAAGCCTCTTTGAAGTGGCTGATTTGAAACAAGACCTGCTCACGATTGGTGGTCAAAATGTCGCGCCAGATCACAGGATCACTGGCAGCAATGCGCGAGAAATCTCGGAATCCAGGGCCGCCCAACGCAATTAAATCTGGGCCGTTATGCTGTTGAAAAATACCACGAATGATGGCGTAGGACAACACATGAGGCAGGTGGCTAACAGCCGCAAAGGCAGCGTCGTGTGCAGCAGGTGTGAGCTCTGTGATGTAGCTGCCAAGGCTCTTCCAAATTTGCTTGGCCAGCTTAACTTGTGCCGCGCCTGAGCTGGCCATGGGCGTGACAATCAGTGCGCGATCTTTGTACAGATCGGCATCGGAATGTTCGACGCCAGCCACCTCTTTGCCGGCAATGGGATGGACTGGCACGAAGCAATGCAGTTTGTCGCCCAATGTTTGGAGTGCTGCTGCCACGATGTCTGACTTGGTCGAGCCTACGTCCATCAAAAGCGCATCTGGTTTCAAGGCAGGGGCAATGGCTTTAAAGCAAGCTTCTGTGGCCGTCACAGGCACTGCCAATAAAACCAAATCGGCATCTTTCACAGCTTGTTCAATGCTGTCTACCGCAAGGTCAATGACACCCATGCTGAGGGCTTTTTGGCGCGAGGACTCAGAGGCGCTGTAGCCCACAATGTGAGGTGCCCAACCTGCCATGCGCGCGGCCAAGGCAAACGAGCCGCCCATCAGACCGCAGCCAATGAGAGCGACTTTTTTGAATTTCATTCTGAGACGGGGTAGGAGCCCAACACCTTGTAGAAGGCACACAAGCCTTGCAGTTCTTGCAAGGCAGCCGCCACATGTGGCTGCGAAATGTGGCCTTGAATGTCGATGTAGAAATAGTATTCCCACTGGCCCGATTTGGCAGGGCGCGATTCAAAGCGCGTCATCGATACGCCGTTGTTTTTGAGGGGCATGAGCAAGTCATGTACAGCGCCTGGTTTGTTGGGCACAGAGACCACCAAACTGGTGCAGTCTTTGCCAGATACGGGTGGCGTGGCCAATGTTTGCGGCAAGCAAATCACGGCAAAACGGGTGCGGTTGGTGGCTTCGTCTTGAATGGCGTGCGCCACGATGTGCAGGCCAAATTGCGTTGCTGCGCGTTCACTGGCAATGCCGACCCAGGCAGGGTTTGAAGCGGCCAAGCGAGCACCTTCGGCGTTGCTAGAAACCGCGCGACGCTCTGCATGTGGCAGATGTTGCGTCAGCCAATTTTGGCATTGAGCCAGCGCTTGAGGATGCGCCAACACCACCTCAATGTCTTGGAGCTTGTCGGTTTGGCGCAATAAATTGTGTCGAACCAACAGACTCACTTCGCCAATGACGTGCACAGGCGAGCGCAAGAACAAATCGAGTGATCGTGCTACCACGCCTTCAGTTGAATTTTCCATGCCCACCACGCCATACTGAGCGGTGCCTGCGGCCGTAGCATGGAAGACTTCATCGAAGTTGTTGCAATAAATGAGACTGGCCGCGCTGCCAAAAAATTCAATGGCGGCTTGTTCGCAGAAAGTGCCTTGAGGGCCAAGCACTGCAACGCGCTGTGGGGCTTCTAGGGCCAAACAGGCCGACATGATTTCGCGCCAAATGGAGGCCACATGTACATTGTGCAAAGGCCCTTGATTGGCCTTTTCAATTTTGGCAATGACTTGCGCCACGCGATCGGGACGGAAGAAGGGGGAGCCTTCGGCGCGTTTAATTTCACCCACTTTTTCAGCCACCTTGGCGCGCTGGTTTAGCAAGCTCAATAGCTGCTGATCAAGCGAGTCAATTTGAATGCGCAGTTCGCCTAAAGCGTCTGATTGAATAGGTTGCGTCATGTTGAGTTCAGTCAAGAAAGTCAAACGCTTGAACGATTTTATTCAAGCCTGTTTTGCTTCGAAATCTTGGAGGTAAGCCACCAGCGCCTGCACGCCTTCCAGTGGCATGGCGTTGTAAATGCTGGCGCGCATGCCGCCCACAGACTTGTGGCCTTTGAGTTGCAGCAAGCCACGTGCTTTGGCGCCGGCCAAGAAAGCGTCGTTGCGTGACTCATCTCGCAAATAGAAGGGGATGTTCATGCGCGAGCGGCATGATTTGTCGACACGGTTTTCGTACAGCTGAGATTGATCGAGGTAGTCGTAGAGCAACTTGGCTTTGGCCATGTTGCGCTGCTCCATGGCCGCCACACCTGTCATGCCGTTTTCGGTTTGCGCTTTCAACCACTTGAAAACCAAACCGGCAATGTAGGTGGAATATGTGGGGGGCGTGTTGTACATGGAGCCGTTGTCGGCCACCAGTTTGTAATTGAACGCACTGGGGCAGTGTTTCATGGCTTTGCCCAAGAGGTCATCACGCA
>JAPLPO010000077.1 GCA_026400155.1 Burkholderiales bacterium
AGAGGGTGAGAACAGGCGCGAGCCAGTGGCTTCCATGCCCGGCGTTGAGCGCATGAGCCTCGACTTGTTGTTGAATGTGGCACAAGATTGCGTCAAGTTGGGCATTCCTGTGATGGCACTTTTCCCGGTCATCAGCAGCCATTTAAAAACGCCCGATGGCAAAGAGGCAACCAATCCGAAGGGGCTCATTCCCCACGTGGTGGCCACCCTCAAAAAGAATTTTCCCACGCTGGGCATCATGACCGACATTGCGCTTGACCCCTACACAAGCCACGGCCAAGATGGTCTGCTCGATGAATCTGGCTACATCTTGAACGACATCACCGTCGAGGTTTTGAAGCAACAGGCACTCACCCACGCAGCAGCCGGCGTTGACATCGTGGCGCCCAGCGACATGATGGATGGTCGCATCGGTGCCATTCGCCAAGCGCTAGAAGAGCAGGGCCATATTCACACCCGCATCATGGCTTACAGCGCCAAGTACGCCAGTGCCTTTTATGGGCCGTTTCGCGATGCGGTGGGCTCTGCTGCCAACCTTGGCAAGAGTGACAAAAAAACTTATCAAATGGACCCAGGTAATTCAGATGAAGCGCTGCGCGAAGTGGCCTTGGACATTGCAGAAGGCGCCGACATGGTGATGGTCAAGCCCGGCATGCCTTACTTGGACATTGTGCGCCGCGTGAAAGACGAATTCAAAGTGCCCACCTTTGCATACCAAGTATCTGGTGAATATGCCATGCTGAAAGCGGCCGCCCAAAACGGTTGGCTCGATCACGATGCAGTCATGATGGAAAGCCTGCTGGCCTTCAAACGCGCGGGTGCCGATGGCATCCTCACGTACTTCGCCATTGATGCCGCCAAAAAAATCACAGCGCACTCTTAATTCTTCATCTTCTATGACCTCCAAAATCATCATTGCGACCCGTGAGAGTCGGCTGGCATTGTGGCAAGCCAACCATGTCAAGCAGCTGCTTGAAACTCAAGGGCATGAAGTCTCCCTTTTGGGCATGACCACCATGGGGGATCAAATTTTGGATCAGCCGCTTAGCAAGGTGGGCGGCAAGGGCTTGTTCATCAAAGAGCTAGAGGTGGCTTTGGTAGAAGGCAAGGCGCACATTGCAGTTCATTCTTTGAAGGATGTGCCCATGGATTTGCCAGAAGGGTTTGAGCTGGCCAGTATTCTTGAGCGTGAAGATCCGCGCGATGCATGGGTGTCGCCGCATTTTGAAAGTCTGGAAAGTTTGCCCCCCGGCTCTGTTGTAGGCACATCCAGTTTACGCCGCACTGTGTTGCTTCAAGCGCTGCGCCCTGACCTTCAAATTGCGGCACTGCGCGGCAACTTAGACACCCGCCTGAGAAAACTCGATGAAGGCCAATATGCCGGCATCGTGTTGGCCACAGCTGGCCTCAAACGACTGGGCTTGAACGATCGAATTCGGCAATCGTTTTCTTTAGACGCCATGATTCCAGCCGCAGGGCAAGGTGCCATTGGCATTGAAATTTGTGCCAATCGACCTGAGCTTGCACACATTTTGTCCAAACTCAACGACCTGCCTACAGCGGTTCGCGTTTACGCAGAGAGAGGCGTTAGCAGAACCATGGGGGGCAGCTGCTCCATGCCCTTGGCAGCGCACGCCACACTCACGGGCAACACGCTGTCGATCCATGCAGCTTGGGGCGACCCACTTCAGCCAAAGGCTGCGCTGATTCTTGCCAAAGATCAATGCACTGTGAATCTCCATTCAAGCGAGGTGCTCGCGCAGGCCAGTCAGCTGGGTGTGATGGTGGCCAACAAACTGATTGATCAAGGGGCAATAAAAGCGGTACAGTCATGAAATTCATTCTGGGAATTTCATGAATCAGCCTACTGCTAGCCAAGCCCTTGACAACCCGGTGACACGGGATGCCATGGCCAGTTTTTCCAAATCCACCGACCCTCGCTTGGCTGAGATCATGGGCTTGTTGGTCAAGCACTTGCACGCCTTTGTCGATGAGTCCAAGTTAAGCAAAGCCGAATGGATGAAAGGCTTGGAGTTTCTCACCGCTGCTGCGCAAATTACCGACCACGAGCGCAATGAATTTAGCTTGTTCTCCGACATCATGGGCATCTCCTCCATGGTCGATGTGGTGTCGCAACCGCCTGGTGGCACGCCCAGCAGTGTGTTGGGGCCCTTTCACAACCACGACTCCCTCATCAAGCCCAATGGCTCCGACCTCACACAAGGGCAGCCCGGTGAACGCGTTTGGTTGCATGGCCGTGTTTTGGATGTCCATCACAATCCCATCCCCCATGCGCAAATCGATTTTTGGCAAAACGCAGACAATGGCTTGTACCCCGCTCAAGACTCTGCGCAAGATCCCCAAAATTTGCGTTGCAAAATTCAGTGCGATGCGCAAGGTGGCTTCGAGTTACTGACCATCCGCCCTCACCCATATACGGTGCCCACGGACGGGCCCGTTGGTGCACTATTGGCGGCAAGCAACAGAAGCATTTGGCGACCTGCCCATTTCCACATCATTGTGAGTGCGCCGGGCTATGTGGGCTTGGTCACCGAGCTGTTCCCCGCGGGTTCAGCCTACATCGACAATGACACCGTGTTTGGGGTCAGGCCCGGCTTGATTGTGGATGTCAAAGATTGCCACAATCAAGATGTTGCCAAGCAATTTGGTTTAACGCAGCCATTCAAAGAAGTTGCGTTTGATTTTTCGTTGGTCCAACAATCGTCCACCACCTAAAGTGGTTTGAATTTTAAGGAGACACATCCATGGTTCACTCTTTCAAAGTACTTCTGGGTTTGGCGCTGATCGGCGGCATGCACCTGTCAAGTTGGGCTCAAGCGGAGTGGCCCAAAGCCAAGCCCGTGACACTCTTGGTGGCCTTTGCACCTGGCGCATCGTCAGACATTGTGGCTCGGTCTTTGACGCAAAAACTCAATGAACTCACGGGAGGCAATTTTGTTGTGGAGAATAGAGGCGGCGCTGGTGGCAACATTGCAAGCGGTCAAGTGAAAAGATCAGCTCCCGATGGCTACACCATCTTGGTTCACAGCGTGGCCTTTGCTGTCAATCCCTCGCTCTATGCCGATGCGGGCTACGACGCCCTGAAAGACTTTGTGCCTGTTGCGCTGGGTCCTAAAACGCCCAACATCTTCACGGTCAATCCCAGCGTGGCTGCCAAAACTTTGCCAGAGCTGGTGGAAGCTGCCAAGAAATCGCCCTTCAGTTACGCATCGTCCGGCATTGGAACCACCACCCACCTCTCAATGGAGCGCCTGAAAATGGCGGCCAAAGTTGATATTGTGCATGTGCCCTATCAGCCCGCTGCAGCCGTCAATGCGGTGGTGGCAGGTCATACCCAAATTGCATCGACCTCCATGCCGCCTGCGGTGCCCATGATCAAATCGGGCAAGCTCAAAGCCATTGCAGTGACCAGTGCCACCCGCTCGCCCTTGTTGCCCGATGTGCCGTCCATCACTGAGTTTGGCTACAAAGAATTTGACGACTACACCTGGTTTGGATTTTTTGCGCCAGCAGGCACACCCAATGATGTGGTTGTCAAACTCAATGCGGCCCTCAATCGCGCCATGGCCTCGGCCGAAGTCGTTGAACGGTTTGCACAATTGGGCATGGCCAGCGCGCCCAACAACACCCTTGAGTTCAGCAATTTCTTAAGGGCTGAAGTGCCTAAGTGGGCTGCCGTGGTGAAAAGCTCTGGCGCCAAAGCCGACTGAACTTCAGAAGCTCACTCACCAAAATTAAGTGGCAAGCCCACATAGTTTTCAGCCATGGTGCGTGAGCCTGCTTCGCTGTTGATGAGGTAGTTGAGTTCTGCTTCCTGGAAGCGCTGCCCCATCTCGCCCTGATCGGGAAAGCGGTGCATCAAGCTGGTGAACCACCATGAGAACCGCTCTGCACGCCAGATGCGCGCCAAACAACGGGTGGAGTAGTGATAGATGCCGGCGTGCGATTTTTCAACGCAGGCTTCGATGAGTGCATCCGATAAATACTTCACATCGGTGGCCGCCAAGTTCAAGCCTTTGGCGCCTGTGGGCGGCACGATGTGCGCTGCATCGCCTGCCAAGAACAAGGTGCCAAAGCGCATAGGCTCTGTGACAAAACTGCGCAGAGGTGCAATGCTTTTTTCAATGCTGGGGCCTGTCACCAATTGCGCGCTGGCTTCGGGGTCGAGTCGAAGGCGCAACTCTTGCCAGAAGGCATCGTCAGACCACTGCTCTACCTTGTCGGTTAAGGGCACTTGCAAGTAATAACGGCTGCGGACGGTGCTGCGCTGTGAGCACAGTGCAAAACCTCGATGGCTGTTGGCATAGATAAGTTCATGGTGCACTGGGGGCGTGTCAGACAGCACACCCAACCAACCAAAGGGATAGACTTTTTCAAATTCTTGAATTGATTTGCTGGGTACGCTGGCTCGGCAAACGCCATGAAAACCGTCACAACCTGCAATGAAATCGCATGAGAGCGTGATGCGCTGACCGTCTTTTTCGTAAGAGACACTGGGGTGGTCTGTGTCGAAATCGTGAATGCTCACATGATTGGCTTCATAGATGGTGGTCAAACCTGCTGCCTGACGCGCTTCCATCAAGTCTTTGGTCACTTCGGTCTGGCCATAAACCATCACCTTCTGTCCACCCGTTAGCGCCTCCAAATCAATCCGGTGCCGTTCACCCTTGAACAACAAGTCAAACCCGGTGTGAACCAAGCCTTCTTTGTTCAAACGTTGGTCAACGCCTGCTTGCGCCAAAACATCCAAAGTGACTTGCTCTAGAACACCGGCGCGAATTCGAGCCAAAACATACTCGGGGCTTTGCCGCTCCACAATGACAGCATCTACACCCGCTTTGTACAAAAGCTGCCCCAGCAACAAGCCCGAAGGACCGGCACCCACAATGACCACTTGAGTTCGCATCGTATTTTTCCTTGATTGATTCTTGTCTAAGCTTAAGTCTTGCAAAATTTAACGCAAGCCAAGATTGTCAGCTCTGCACGATGAGTAGAATACGTGCACGATTATCGCGCAATTGATGGAGCCCCAGAACATTAACCCCTCCGATTGGATTGAAGGCATTGCTCGAGGCATGGCGGTTTTAGAGTGTTTTGACACAGACCGGCAGCGCCTCAATGCCACCCTGACCGCAGAGCGCACAGGCCTCAGCCGTGCCACGGCCAGAAGGCACTTGCTCACCTTGGCCCACTTGGGCTACTTAGAAACAGACGGTCAGTACTACTGGCTTTCTGCCAAGGTGCTTGGCTTCACTGGCAGCTATTTGTCTGGGGCCAGATTGCCGCGCTCTGTGCAGCCTAGCCTGCATCAGTTGAGTGCGGCCACTCGTTTGTCGTGCTCCGTGGCCGTTTTGCAAAAAGATGCCGTCATGATTGTGGCTCGCGGCATCTGGCAAGCCGCCGACTCAAATGCCAAAGCCAATTCAATGGTCTTGGCTTATGGCCTGCACGTGGGCACTAGGTTGCCCGCACATGCCACCTCAACAGGGCAAGTTTTATTGGCGAATTTATCCAGCGAGGCGCTCGATGCTTGGCTAGAAGAAAACACTTTGAGCCGCCTCACAGCACACACAGTGACCCAAGCCAAAGTGTTTCGGCAAAAACTAAAACGAATTGCCAAACAAGATTATGGCTATGCCGAGCAAGAGCACGAGATAGGGGTTGATGCACTGGCGGTGCCCCTGCGCAATGAACGGGGTGAGACCATTGCTGCACTCAATTTGGTTCGCTCGGGTGCAAGTTCAGATGCACCTAATTTAGCCAACGAGTGGCTACCCTTGTTGCAGCAAACAGCTCAGAGCTTGAGGCTACTCATTTAAAGTGAATTACCGCCAAGAAGCTCAAGTTATTTTCCGGCAACGGCAACCAGTTCAACTTCAAATTGCAGTGTGGCATTGGGCGGAATCACACCACCGGCACCACGCGAGCCATAGGCAATGGCGGGTGGGCAGGTGAGTTTGGCCTTACCACCCACCTTCATGAGTTGCACACCTTCGGTCCAGCATGGAATCACACCATTCAAAGGAAATTCAATGGTTTGATTGCGCTTGTACGAACTGTCAAACTCCTTACCGTCAGGAAAAGTGCCGCGGTAGTGCACTCTGACTTTGTCTGTGGCCATGGGGCTGATGCCTTGGCCATCTTGCAAAGACCGAAACACCAAACCTGAGGCTGTGACTTTGGCACCAGGTTCTTTGGCAGCGGATTGTGCAAAATCGTTTTGCGCCAAAGCAGAAGAGATTGCGAAGCTACACAGTCCAAGTGCAATCAAAGAGCGTAGAGTTGTTTTCAAGATGGTTCTCACTTTTCAGTCAATGGGTCAATTACCTTACCTGCATCTACCAATCGAACGCGGTGATCGACATAGTAGCCGCCGTATTCGGTGTACTTAAGAACGGCGCATTGGCAGGCCTTGCAGGCGTAAACATCGCAACGATTGTAGGGGAAATAGGCCAGCGCAATGGGCGCATCGGGCGAATCGTAGCGAGTGCCTTCGGGATGAAATTCTTCAAAGCTCAACTCGAGTTGACCTTCAGGCACTTCGACTCTGAGCGTGCCTGCTGATACCATCTGTTCAGCAGGCCAGCGATCATCCCCCACACTCTCCCAGCCCCGACATATTTTCAAAGCGCAGGTGCAGTGAATTGGCGCATGGGTTGCGAGTTTTCTCAGTTCGTTTGAAGTGAGCAAGGGTTTTGAAGCAGAAGTCATGGATGGACTATTATTGCGGAAAGAAGCTTGCCCCCGCTATTTTTCAAAATCACATTGGTTTTATGTCACACCTACCAACACCCGAACTCAAATTCTTTGCCGATCTATCGGTGGAAGTTGCCAAGCCCATTGAAGTGGGTTTAACACTTCATGGCACAAGACGGGTGATTCCTATTTTGGCTGGCACTGCAACTGGCAATGGATGGACCGCCAGGGTGTTGCCTGGCGGAGCAGATTTTCAACTCATTGTGAACGAGCGAATGGCAGAGCTCGATGCACGCTATGCATTGGAAACCGATGCAGGCGACTTGATCTATGTACAAAACAGCGCCATTCGCACCGCCGCCCCCGAGGTCATGGCCAAGCTGATCAAAGGCGAAGTAGTCAACCCTGAATCGGTTTACTTTCGTTGCGTGCCGCGCTTTGAAACCTCGTCCCCTGCTCTCCGTTGGATCAGCGAGCGCATGTTCATTGGCACCGGCGCAAGGTACCCTGATCGGGTGGTGATGCGATTCTTTGAAGTGGCTTGAATCATTGATTCATTGAAGCGTCACACAAACAAAACCCCCGATTGCACATCGCAATCGGGGGTTTTGTTTTGAGGACTCAAGTTTGCAAGTTTGAGCTTGCAAACATCTGACCCTTAGTGCATGGCTGTACCTTGTGAAGTGGTACCGTCAAAGCTTGGGAAGCGAACGTTTTCAACGAGCTCCTGAACTTCTTTAGAAGGTTCTTTGGTGATCAAAGACACAATGATGATCACTGCAAAACCCAGCGGCACACCGAAGATACCAGCAGAGATCGGTGCAATGTCCCACCATGTGTTGGCCTTCAGAATTTCAGGCGTCAAGCTACCATTGTGGAACAAGCCGTACATCCAAGGATGTGTCTTGGTCATGTAATAGAACGAAATGCCCAGGCCAGCCATCATGCCCAGAGAAGCGCCCCACTTGTTGGCACGCTTCCAGAAGATGCCGAGGGTCAACGCTGGGAAGAAGGCTGCAGCAGCAAACGAGAAGGCCGCAGACACCAAGAACAGAATGTCAGCCATCTTCAAGGATGCGACATAAGCAGCAGCCAAGGCAACGAACACCAAAATCACTTTGGAGATCGCCACGCGACGGTTGGCCGAGGCGTTGGGATCAATGATTTTGTAGTACAAGTCGTGAGACATCGCATTGGCAATGGTCAGCAACAAGCCATCGGCAGTGGACAAAGCCGCGGCCAAACCACCTGCAGCAACCAAACCAGAAATCACAAACGGCAAGCCGCCAATTTCAGGGGTCGCCAACACCACAATGTCACCGCCCAAGCGGATTTCTGCTAACTGCAAGATGCCATCTTTGTTGATGTCAGCCACGGCCATCAGTGTGGGGTCCACCGCATTCCAGCGCGCAATCCATCCCGGTAGCTGATCCATCGGCGTACCAACCAACAGCGTGTAGATGTCGAACTTCACCAACACCGCCAAGGCAGGCGCAGTGAAGTACAGCAGCGAAATGAAGAACAAAGACCAAGCCACAGACTCACGCGCTTCACGAACCGAGGGCACGGTGTAGAAGCGCATCAGAATGTGCGGCAAAG
>JAPLPO010000082.1 GCA_026400155.1 Burkholderiales bacterium
GACTTTTTGAGTTCTGAAAAAACCAGGCTTCATGACCGAGCCATCAGATTGCTTTAAATCTACATCAGAAGCATGTGAAAACAAGTGCCCATGAATTTGCTTCACAGTTTCGAGTTGGTATAAATAGGCTAGCGGGTCAAGTTCTTTGCTCAATTGCTGCTCTGCCCACTTCTCGCACAAGACCTCAGCTTCAATGTGCGCCAAAGCCAAGCGTTGCTTTTTAGCAATGTCTGAGTTTTGGCTAAATTCTTGCGCCAAAGCCTGATCAATTTCGGAGGGGCGAGTGTGCTGCCCTTCCATTTTGTTGGTGTAGTAAGAATTCATCTTACGCAGTAAGGGACGCAGGGCTCTTTTGCCGGAAGTAGGCATGGCGCTCAGGTGGGTTGCCTGCTTGATCAGTTGGCTGGCTTTCTCATAAAGTGGCCCAGCGACATGCTCTGCTGGAAGCAAAGGAAGGAACTGATCCGGATGATCATATTGCGAGATTATTTTCTTGTTTTTTTGCGTCATTAAATTACCAAAATTGCCAATGAAAATTCATAAAATTATTAAATTTATGCGCCTTTTATTGCGCCTTTAAATGGCAAACTTTCACTGACGCATCCTACGCCTTTATTGGCATCAAGCAAGCCCTATTTGATAGATTGCAATTCAATGAAGGCTGGATGATTCCGTCGACTCGGTGTTTTGCTGCAAGGACCACATTTGGGCATACCGCCCATTCAGTTGCAGCAACTGGGCATGGTTACCCCGCTCAATGATGTGGCCAGCCTCCATGACCAAAATTTCGTGGGCATCCACCACAGTAGACAGGCGGTGCGCAATGACCAAGGTTGTTTTGTTTTGAGCGGCACTGGCCAGCTCGGCTTGAATAGCGCGTTCGTTGGCGGAGTCGAGTGCCGAGGTAGCTTCGTCAAAGACCAAAATGGGCGGGTTTTTGAGCAAGGTACGGGCAATGGCCACGCGCTGCTTTTCTCCGCCCGAAAGTTTCAAACCGCGTTCACCCACGGAGGTGGCGTAGCCTTTGGGGGTGGAGGCGATGAAATCGTGAATGCGTGCCGCTTTGGCGGCTGTTTCAATTTCTTCTTGGGTTGAGCCTGTGCGGCCATAGCCAATGTTGTAAGCCACGGTGTCATTGAACAACACGGTGTCTTGCGGCACGATGCCCAAGGCTTTGCGCACGCTGTGCTGTGTGACCTGGCGAATGTCTTGCCCATTGATGGTGATACGGCCTTGCTGCACGTCGTAGAAGCGAAACATCAAACGCGCGAGCGTCGATTTACCAGAGCCAGAAGGGCCCACCACAGCCACTGTTTTGCCAGCGGGTATTTCAAAGCTGATGTTGTGCAAAATGGGCCTGTCTGGCTCATAAGCAAAGGACACCGATTCAAACTTCAAATGCGCGCCTTGCTGGCAATTCAAATCGGGCGCGTTGGGTACATCGGCCACTTCACGCTCACGGTCCATGAGCACAAACATTTTGTCCAGGTCTGTGAGGCTTTGCTTGATCTCGCGGTACAGCACTCCTAAAAAATTCAGCGGGATGTAGAGTTGAATCATGAAGGCGTTGATCATGACCAAGTCGCCCAAGGTCATGCGGCCTTCAACCACACCCTGCGTGGCGCGCCACAACATGGCCACCAAAGCCGCCGCAATGATCAACTGCTGTCCCGTATTGAGCAAGGACAAAGAGGTTTGTGATTTCAAGCGTGCTTTGCGCAAGCGCTCCAAACTTTCGTCGTACCGATTGGCTTCATATGCCTCATTGCCAAAGTACTTGACTGTTTCGTAATTGAGAAGTGAGTCAATGGCTTTGGTGTGCGCCGCAGAATCAAATTCATTGGCTTGTTTTCTAAAATGTGTGCGCCACTCGGTGATGTGCACCGTGAAAAAGATATAAAAACTCAGAGCGGCCAGTGTGATCCACGCAAACCAAGCGTCAAACTTCACAGCCAAAATGGTGAGCACCAGCGCCACCTCAATCAAGGTGGGCACAATGCTGTAAAGTGAATAAGAAATGAGCGATTCAATGCCGCGCACACCCCGCTCAATGTCGCGCGTCATACCGCCCGTTTGGCGTGCCAAATGAAAACGCAAACTCAAGGCATGCAAATGTTGGAATGTTTCGAGGGCAATGGTGCGCGCCGCGCCTTGCGTGGCTTTGGCAAACACCAGTTCACGCAGTTCGGTGAACGCTGAAGTCATCAAGCGGAGCGCGCCATAGCCCACCAACAAAGCCACTGGCACCACCAAAATTTGGGCGGGGTCGTTGGGCTTGAAGCTCATGGCATCTACCAAGTTTTTCAGCAAAAGTGGCACGCTGACATTGGCCAATTTGGCGCCCACCATGAACAACAAGGCAGCGGCTACCCGCCACTTGTAGGTGAGCAAA
>JAPLPO010000204.1 GCA_026400155.1 Burkholderiales bacterium
AAAAAGGGAGTGACAAAATTGGCCACGCCTTGGGCCATGAGTTCTTGGTTGGGGTTGTGCTTGTCGCCAATGAGGCCATCTGCAATGCGGGCGCACAGCAAGGACTCGATGGCACCCAGCAGTGTCAAGGTGAAGATAGGCATGCTCAAGTGCTGCAGGTTGGTCAAGCTGAACTCAGGCCAGACAAAACTGGGCAACTCAGACGGAATGCCGCCAAATTTGCTGCCGATGGTTTCAACTGGCAGTTGCAGCAAGGATGCGATCAAGGTGGCTGCAATGAGGGCCACGATGGAGCCAGGCACCACTTGCAAAATGCGTCTTGGTCCCTTCACGGGGGCTTGGCCTTGTGGGGCCGAAAACAGCCGCTGCCAAACCACAATCAGGGCCAATGAGCCACATGCCAGTACCAGTGCGGGGGCTTGAAAGCTGGGAAGCGCTTCATGCAAGGTTCGCAAAATGCCAAAAAAATCGGCAGGCATGTTGTTGACCTGAAGCCCCAAAAAATCTTTCACTTGCGACAACATGATCAACACGGCAATGCCATTGGTAAAACCAATGATCACCGCCACAGGAATGAAGCGGATGAGGCTGCCCAATTTGAGCAAGCCCATGACAAAGAGCAAGACCCCAGAAGCCGCGGTGGCAAGAATGAGGTTGGCCAAGCCGTAGCGTTCCAAGATGCCATACACAATGACAATGAAGGCGCCGGCCGGGCCACCAATTTGAACTCTGCTACCGCCCAGTGCAGAAATGATGAAGCCTGCAATGATGGCGGTGAACAAGCCCGCCTCGGGTTTGAGGCCTGAGGCGATGGCAAAGGCCATGGCCAATGGCAAAGCAACCACACCAACGGTGAAGCCTGCTGCGATGTCTGAGCCTAACTGTTCGCGCGTGTAACCCTTCAAAGAGTCGACAAGCTTGGGGCGAAAGAAAAAGGCCATGCCTCAGTGTAGCTCTGGGAAAGACCTAGTGCCTAACTTGTTGAATGACCTAGGTCAGTGAATTCGCATGCCGGGTTTTGCGCCCGGCCATGGATGCAACACATAAATACCGGGCTCGGCTTTTTCATCCGCATGGCTGGCGGCCAGCACCATGCCTTCAGACACGCCAAACTTCATTTTGCGAGGCGCCAAATTGGCCACCATGACGGTAAGCTTGCCTACCAAGTCTTCGGGCTTGTAGACACTGGCAATGCCACTGAACACATTGCGGTGTTGGCCTTCGCCCACATCCAAGGTGAGGCGCAAGAGTTTGGTGGAGCCTTCAACGGCTTCGCACTGCACAATTTGTGCAATGCGCAAATCGATCTTGGCAAAGTCGTCGATGGAGATGGTGGGGGCAATGGCTTCGCCACCAGGCAAAGGCGTAACTTCTACGATGGGCTCGGGCGCTTCGAACAATGCATCGAGCATGGCCACATCGACGCGTTGCATCAAGTGTTTGTAGTCGTTGATGGCATGACCAGCTCCCAGCGAAGCCTTCACATCTGTGAAGTTCATGGCGTCGATGTTCAAGAATTTCTCGACGTTGCTGGCCAATGAGGGCAGCACAGGTTTCAACATGAGACTGAGCAAGCGGAAGGCTTCGATGCAGGTGGTGCAAACGTCGTGCAAGCGTGCGTCCATGCCTTCTTGCTTGGCCAATTCCCAAGGTTTGTTTTGATCGACGTATTCGTTCACGCGGTCGGCCAGCAACATGATTTCGCGCAAAGCTTTGGCGAAATCGCGTTCATCGTAAAGCTTCGCGACGGGCGCCACGCCTTCGTGCAATTGCTTGAGCAAAGCTTCACCATCGGCTGAAACAACGCCCAGTTTGCCGCCCAAGCGTTTGGCAATGAAGCCTGCTGCGCGCGATGCAATGTTGATGTACTTGCCCACCAAGTCGGAGTTGACGCGGGCCATGAAGTCTTCGGGGTTGAAGTCGACGTCTTCGTTGCGGCCATTGAGTTTGGCGGCAATGTAGTAGCGCAACCACTCGGGGTTCATGCGAAATACGTGATGTCTTTGCCAATAAAGTGGTACTGCTCAACCTTGGGGTTGTTGATGTAGGCGTTGTAGTCCACACCGATCTTGCCCAAATAGTTTTTGAGCGATGCCAAGTAGCCAATGGGCGCATCGAGCCAAACGTAGAAATATTTGCCGGGCGCATCGGGAATTTCAATGCCGAAATAAGGGGCGTCGCGGCTGATGTCCCAGTCGCCCAAGCCGCCTTGACCTTCCTCGTCTTTGGCAAACCATTCTTTGATTTTGTTTAGCACTTCGGGCTGCAAGCGGCCTGTGTCGTGTGTCCATTTTTCTAAGAACTCGACGCAGCGTGGGTCTGACAATTTGAAAAAGTAGTGCTCGGATTGTTTCAGTACTGGCGTGGCACCTGACAAAGCCGAGTAAGGGTTTTTAACTTCGGTGGGAGAGTACACCGCACCACAGGATTCACAGCTGTCGCCATATTGGTCTTTGGCGCCGCATTTGGGGCATTCGCCTTTGATGAAGCGGTCTGGCAAGAACATTGACTTTTCAGGGTCAAAGAATTGCTCGATGGTTTTGGTGGCAATGAAGCCGGCGGCTTTGAGGTCGCGGTAAATTTGTTGGGCCAGCTCGTGGTTTTCTGGGCCGTCGGTGGAATGCCAGTTGTCAAAGCCGATGTGAAAACCATCGAGGTAGGGCTTGCGGCCGGCCGCAATGTTGGCCACAAATTGCTGAGGCGTGATGCCTGCTTTTTCGGCGGCAATCATGATGGGGGCGCCGTGCGCGTCGTCGGCACACACAAAATGCACCTCGTGACCTTGCATGCGCTGCGCACGAACCCAAGTGTCGGCCTGGATGTACTCCATGATGTGACCGATGTGGAAATTGCCATTGGCATAGGGCAAAGCGGTCGTGACAAATAGTTGTCGCTTGGCAGCAGGGAGGTTCGAAACAGTCGAGGCAGACATGAGGCGGCAGTTTGTAGGGGAATCCTCGATTTTATGGGCTTCGGCCCCCCGATGTCGCTAAACTTCTGGCCATTCGCAGAAAGTTTCACATGTCGACCCCAGAACAACTCCAAAAAGCCCTCGAATCGGTCATCGACCCCAACACTGGCAAAGATTTTGTCTCCACCAAGGCCCTGAAAAACCTGGTGGTCGATGGCGGCAATGTGGCCTTTGATGTTGAGTTGGGTTATCCAGCCAAGAGCCAGATTCCTGGTTTGCGCAATGCCCTCATTGCTGCGGCCAAACAAGTGCCCGGCGTGACCAATGTGTCGGCCAATGTCACCACCAAAATTGTGGCGCATGCAGCCCAGCGCGGCGTGGCCTTGTTGCCCCAAGTGAAAAACATTGTGGCCGTGGCCTCAGGCAAAGGCGGCGTGGGCAAAAGCACCACCGCAGTCAACTTGGCGCTGGCGCTGGCTGCAGAAGGCGCCAGTGTGGGTTTGCTCGATGCCGACATTTATGGCCCCAGCCAACCCATGATGATGGGCATTGAAGGCCGCCCCGAAAGCGAAGACGGCAAAACCATGGAGCCCATGGAAAACTATGGTGTTCAAGTGATGTCGATTGGTTTCTTGGTGAACCAAGACGAAGCCATGATTTGGCGCGGCCCCATGGCCACGCAGGCGCTCGAGCAGCTGCTGCGCCAAACCAATTGGAAAGATTTGGACTATTTGATCATCGACATGCCGCCCGGCACCGGTGACATTCAACTCACACTCAGCCAACGCGTGCCCATGACAGGCGCTGTGATTGTGACCACGCCGCAAGACATCGCTTTGCTAGATGCCAAAAAGGGCATCAAGATGTTTGAAAAAGTGGGCGTGCCCATTTTGGGCATTGTGGAAAACATGGCAGTTCACGTGTGTACCAACTGTGGCCACATTGAGCACATCTTTGGCGCCGATGGCGGCAAGAAAATGGCCGAGAACTACCAGATGGACTACTTGGGCGCTTTGCCCTTGAACATGCAAATTCGTTTGCAAGCCGACAACGGCAAGCCCACGGTGGTGGCCGATCCTGATGGCGAAGTGGCGGGCATTTACAAATCGGTGGCGCGCCAAGTGGCCATCAAAATTGCGGCCAAGGCCAAAGACTTTTCTGCCAAGTTCCCCACCATCACGGTGTCTAAAAACACCTGAACTGTTTCAAGCCTTTTTGTTTTCCAAATCGCGCAAACGGAAACGTTGAATTTTGCCGGTGGCAGTTTTGGGAAGTTCGGTGATGAACTCTACAAAGCGTGGGTATTTGTAAGGCGCCAAACGCTCCTTCACAAAGGCCTTCACATCTTCTTCCTTCAAGCTTTGACCAGCCTTCAAGACAATGAAGGCTTTGGTTTTGGTCAAACCATCTGCATCTACTTTGCCAATCACGGCAGCTTCCAAAATGGCGGGGTGTTGCACCAAGGTCGATTCCACTTCGAAGGGCGAGACATAAATGCCACTCACCTTAAGCATGTCGTCATTGCGTCCCGCGTAGGTGTAGTAGCCGTCTGCATCGCGTGAATATTTGTCGCCGCTTTTGGTCCATTCGCCTTGAAAGGTGTCGCGTGTTTTTTCCCGGTTGTTCCAGTACATCAAGGCGGCTGAGGGGCCCTTGATATACAGGTCGCCAATTTCGTCGCGGCCCGAGAGAATCTGGCCTTCTTCCCCTCTCAATTGCACTTCGTAGCCGGGCACAGGTTTGCCCGTAGTGCCATAGCGCACGTCGCCCGGCGTGTTGGACAAAAATACGTGCAACATTTCTGTGGAGCCAATGCCGTCAATGATTTCGCAGCCAAAGCGAGTGGTCCAGCGCTCGCCAATGTCCGCGGGCAAAGCTTCGCCCGCCGAGGAACAAAGGCGCAAGGCCACTTTGTCTTTGGTAGGTAAGTCAGGACTTGCCAACATACCGCCGTAACCTGTGGGCGCGCCATAGAACACGGTGGGCTTGTGCTCAACCATGCGTTTGAAAGCGGCCTGAGGTGTGGGGCGTTCGGCCATCAACACCACGCTGGCGCCCACGCTCAACGGGAAAGTGAGTGAGTTGCCCAAACCGTAAGCAAAGAACAATTTGGCGGCAGAGAACACCACGTCCTTGGACGTCAATGCCAACACACCTTTGCCGTACAACTGCGCCGTCCAATACAAATTGCCCTGGGTGTGCACGGTGCCTTTGGGGTTGCCGGTTGAGCCTGAAGAAAACAACCAGAAGGCCGGTTCGTCGGCATGAGTTTCGGCGGGCAGACTAGGACCTGAAGCAGAAGCCAACCAATCTTTGAAATGCATTTGAGGTGCTGGCAAATCGCCCTCGTGCCGCGATACCACCACTTGCTTGATGCTCTTGGTGCCTTGGGCCATAGCAGTAGTCAAAGTGCCTAATAAAGCTGATGAGACCAAGGCCGCTTGTGCACGGCTGTTGATGATCATGAAGGCATAGTCTTCTGCCGTTAACAGGGTGTTGACTGCAACGGGCACCACACCTGCATAAAGTGCTCCCAAAAATGACACCACCCAATCTGTGCTGTCATGCATCAACAAGAGAACGCGCTCTTCGCGCTTCAGTCCCAAATTGCGCAGGCCAGCGGCACATGCTCTGATTTGATCGCCCATCTCGCCGTAGGTGAGGGTGCCCGCATCGTCGATGAGTGCGATCTTGTCTTTGCGACTGTTGTTGGCCGCAATCAAAAACTGTGCGAAGTTGAATTGTGCGGGTGGGGCTGAGGGCAGAGCCATGGCGATCTCCGTGATCTGGGTCAAAAATTTGAGGGGTCTGCACTAAAACGCTTGGGCTTTGACGCAACTCGCGGTATAAATGCACTATCTTGCTTGCGGGTGAGTATGCAGTAAAGTGCATGTTTTGTCTGCATTCGAAATCTAGGGTTTTCCCTTTGTTTTCTTGAATTCAAGCTTTCCAACCCATTGCCTTTGGAGACTTCGGTGACCGAATCATCGACCGCATTTGTTGAAGTGGGCGGCTCTTTAGAGCCCCTGCGCAGCCCCTTTCTCATGTCGCTGGGCGAGCGTGTGCGCAACTTGCGTTCTCGCAAAGGCATGACGCGCAAGGCAGTGGCCTTGGCGGCCGAGGTTTCGGAAAGGCATTTGGCCAATTTGGAGTACGGCACAGGCAATGTGTCTGTGTTGGTGTTGTTGCAGGTCTCGCATGCTTTGCAATGTTCGTTGGCAGAGTTGTTGGGTGATATCAGTACCAGCTCACCCGAATGGTTGCTGATTCGTGAATTGCTCAGCAAAAGAACGGAGGCTGACTTGCGACGTGCACGGGTGCAGCTGAACGAAATGTTTGGCGAGAGTGGCGATGCCAAAGCGCGCCGCACTCGCATTGCCCTCATTGGTTTGCGCGGTGCAGGCAAAACCACGCTGGGCCAGCGTTTGGCAGATGATTTGGGTTTCACATTCATAGAGCTCAGTCGTGAAATTGAAAAATTTGCAGGCTGCCAAATCAGTGAAATTCACAATCTTTATGGTGCCAACGCTTACCGCCGCTATGAGCGCCGTGCACTAGAAGAAGCCATTCAAATTTACCCTGAGGTGGTCATTGCCACACCGGGCGGTTTGGTGTCGGAATCAGCCAATTTCAATTTGTTGCTCACCCATTGCACCACCGTGTGGTTGCAAGCCAGCGCCAACGATCACATGGCACGGGTGGCGGCGCAAGGAGACTTGCGCCCGATGGCGGCCAGCCCCGAGGCGATGGAAGATTTGAAGCGCATTTTGGAAGGACGTTCAGCGTTTTATTCCAAAGCTGACATCAGCATCGACACCAGCGCGCAAGACGCGCAAGAGAGTTTTGTGCGCTTGAAAACCGAAGTACGCAAAGTCATTCAATGGGTTGAGTAGCATCCATAGATAATTCTCAAAACATAGGGTAAATACTTAATATTTGCATTAAATTGCATGTTGAGTGCCTGGATTTAATGCACTAAACTGCATGTCATCGATCTAGCCCCCCATTTCGGAGACTCGCATGACTGCAGCGCCCATCGTCAATTACCAAACCACCCCAGAAAACTACAAGCACATCAGCTTGGCCTTTGACGGTGCCGTGGCCACCTTGTCGATCAACATCGACGAAAACGCCGGCATTCGCCCTGGTTACAAACTCAAGCTGAACTCCTACGACTTGGGTGTTGACATTGAATTGCACGATGCTTTGCAGCGCATTCGCTTTGAGCACCCGGAAATGCGATCGGTGGTGGTCACCAGTTTGAAAGACCGCGTGTTCTGCTCCGGTGCCAACATTTTCATGTTGGGCGTTTCCACACACGGCTGGAAAGTTAACTTCTGTAAGTTCACCAACGAAACACGCAACGGCATTGAAGACCCCAGCAAATACTCTGGCTTGAAATTTGTGGCCGCATTGAACGGCGCCTGCGCTGGCGGTGGTTACGAATTGGCTTTGGCCTGTGACGATATCGTTTTGGTGGATGACCGTTCCTCATCAGTGTCATTGCCCGAAGTGCCTTTGCTTGGCGTGTTGCCAGGTACGGGTGGCCTCACCCGCGTGACCGACAAGCGCCACGTGCGCCACGACTTGGCCGACATTTTCTGCACCAGCGT
>JAPLPO010000075.1 GCA_026400155.1 Burkholderiales bacterium
AGCCAGCTTGTCCATGATTTCTGGCGGCACGCCGACGGGTGCATGAATGCCTGCCCAATGTGCAATCTGAATTTCAGGAAAACCCAGCTCGGCTGTGGTTGGCAGGTCGGGCGCAGCAGACATACGCTTGGTCCAGGTGGTGGCCAAAGCCCTGAACTTGCCCCCAGCTTGAGTGTGCGGCAGCGACACGATGCTGGCTTCAGATGTGCCCTCTACTTGCCCGCTCATGACTGCGGTTGAGCCTTCAGAGCCACTCTTGTAAGGGACTGGAATGAGCTTGGTGCCGTAGTGCATGTTCATCATTTCGGACACAAAGTGAGGGGTGCTGCCAGTGCCCGCTGTGGCGAAGTGTGCGCCTTGGCCTTGCTTGGCAAACTCTATGAACTCTTTCAAATTGTTGTGCTTAGATTTGGACGATGTGACGATGATGGAAGGGGCCAAACCAATCATGACCACTGGCACCAACTCATTGTCTTTGTAGGGCGCAGACTTTTTGATCATGGTGTTGGAAATAACACCCGCAGCACTGATTAAAAATGTGTAGCCATCGGGCGCACTTTTAATGCCCAGCATGGTGCCCAGCGTACCGCCTGCGCCTGGCCTGTTGTCAATGACCACTGGCTGGCCCAATACCTTGGAGGCGCCTTCAGCAGCTGCTCGGGCCAGCAAATCGTTGGCACCACCAGCGGCAAAAGGAACAATGAACTTGACGGTTTTGTTGGGCCAGTTGGCTGCAGCGTTGGTCGTTTGAGCCCAGCTGTTGAAGCTGAGTCCACATAGTAGGGTGAAGGCAAGGCTTGTTGCAGATTTTTGTAAGACGGATCTGCGGGCTACTTTTATTTGATTCATGTTGTCTCCTTCAATTTTTTTGTGAGTTTGAATGGCATTGTTATTTTGACCCATTCAGTGATGTTATGTTGTGAGAATTTGGAATCAGTGTGGCGCCTTAGAGCGCTCTGATCGAAGAATGAGCAAGCCCGAAATGACCAATAGAAAAATACCAGCCCAGGCAAGCGCATTGGGCACTTCATCCCACACCACATAGCCAATGAGCAGTGCAAACAACAAGCCGCTGTAGCGGAATGGCGCCACCAAACTCATCTCGCCAGATCGCATGGCCACAATCAAAAAGTAATAGGCCATAGACAGAAAAACCGAGGCGCAAAACAGCAAAGCCAGCGATTGGTTGTCAACGGGCGTCCAACTTTGCGTCAATGTAATGCTGCCAGCAGCCAAGGCCACAGACACGGCCGTGGACAAGCTAATGAGAAGTGCGGGCACGTGCAGGCCAATGCCCCGAGTGAGCGTGTCGCGTGTGGCATGCAACAAGGTGGCCACCACGGCTATCCAAGCGTAAATGTTAAAACCCTCGGAGCTAGGTTGCACCACCAAGAGTACGCCGCTAAAACCCAACAAAATAAGCCCACCTCGCACAACAGTGACGCGCTCTTTGAAGAAAAATATGGCAAACACCGTGATGAACAAAGGCGATGCCAGATTGATGGCCGTAGCATTGCCAAGCGGCAGGTGAAACACCGCGGTGAGGTAGGTGAGGGAGGCTGCGGCATCGACAGCGCTTCGAAGCCAAAGCTTGGTGTTCAGCATGAGGCGCCAGTTTTTCAGATGACCCATGGCCTGGGCCATGATGAGCACCAGCGTGGTGGCCATGAGGCCGCGAATGAAAATGAGTTGGGGACCAGGCAACGTGGCGCTGACCTGTTTGACCAATGCATCGTTGGCAATGAAAAGCGCCATGGCCAAACTCATGGCCAAAATACCGCGGCGATTGTCAGCGTGCATGCAGACCTTCCTGGTGATCACGACAAGGTCATGAAAAAAGCCCCCTGTGCATGCACGGGGGGCTAAGTTTGGTGGCTCTTCACGGATTCGAACCGCGGACCTGTGGATTATGATTCCATCGCTCTAACCGACTGAGCTAAAGAGCCTGAGCCAAAAATTATAGCAAACGATTGGGTTCAATTGTTAGAACTTTTGAATAAAGTTTGGGACCTTGCCAAACCATAGCGAACAGTCAGACCATCAAAGTCTAAGCAATGTCAGCATCGTGCCGTGCCTATGCCGTGCCCAAGTCGCCCCTTTGTCGCACACAATCAAACACCTTGCCA
>JAPLPO010000007.1 GCA_026400155.1 Burkholderiales bacterium
GTCGGGCATTTGCTTGCCTGCAGTGGCCTCGGTCAATGTGGCGTTGACTTTGATGTCGTCTTTCATCTGGCTTTGTGTGAAAGTCAATGAGCCGTAGACAGAGAAATTGGGATTGATTTTCTGACCCATTTCAACTTCTGCGCCCTTCATGGTCACTTTGCCAACGTTGTAATCCAGTGAGGTCAAGCTAACTGGATCCCAAGAAGAGGCAATGCGATCCTTGAAATTAACCATGAACAAAGAGCCTGAGAAAGTGGTGTCTTTGTTCTGCAAGCGATAGCCGATGTCGAAATTGGTAGACGTCTCGATGCCGACCACAGGATTGCGCATGGTGGCACCGGTGAGTGAACCATTGACCACCGTGCCGCCTGTTAAGAGGTTTGAAAGTACGAAGTTGGAGGGGGCGCGGAAATTTTCAGCAACGTTGAAGAAAATTGAGCTCGCTGGGTCTAAGTTGAATTTAGCGCCTAAGCTTGGCAACACCTTGCTGTATTTGCGCTTTATTTGGTAATCAAGATCGGCGCGACCCGCGCCAAATGTTCCAGCGTTGGCATAGTTGGTGAAGTCACGGTCAATGGCAGAGTTGCGCAAGCCCAGTTGCACAGACATTTTGTCTTGCATCAAAGAAATGCTGTCTTGCACATAAAGGGAGGTGCCAGTGCTAATTGTTTTCCAATCGCGTGCTTGGTAGGGGCTGCCGTCTGTGCGCAACAAATATGCAGCAGTGTTGTCAAGCCACAAGTTAGATGGGTTGCCGGCGTTGTCGAATGTCACGCGAGGGCCTGTTTGACGATGAACGGCACGCTCTGTCCAGTAGCCCACATTGATGTTGTGATTTTCAATGCGGTAGTTCGCTTTGAAGGTGACGCCAGGACGATTGGTTTCAGTCAAGCTGCTACCGTAGGTCATCACTCTATCGAGCGTGTCGCCATCGCCATTGATGTCTTTGGCGCGGGTGGCCATTGTGCCTGTACCACCTTCAGTCAAAAGTTGAAGTTGGCTTCCGCCGGTACCATAGCCGTACCAGAAGTAAGGCTCTGCGCTCACGGTCAAGTCCTTATTGACTTTGAATTCAGCTTTGCTTGTGAACAAATAGTTGCGAAATGGGTTGATGTTGAATTTGTAGAAGCCGTCAGCAGGTGAGGCTTCAGTTTGAGCGGTTCCAGCAACGGGTGTCAGGTGCTGGGGGGCCACGTCGCTGAAATCAAAGTTGCGGCCGTATTGAGCAATTTGAGAATTATTCAATGAACGGATGTTGTTGTTGATGGCGTTGTTATAAAGCAAAGTGGCACTCAAAAATACATCAGCAGAGGGTCTGACTTCAGCTGCGATGTCAATGTGTTCGCGGTCTGCACCACCTGGACCTTTGAACTTGTTGGCCGATGTTTTGGAGTAGGAGACAAATGCTTTGGCACCGCTTGGGCCAAATTTACCGGTATCAAGGCGAGCAAATGTGCGCTGATACTTCAACTGGCCAAAAGACATTGCAGCACGCATGCCAAATTGGTCTTTTGGAGCGCATGTGACCATGCCCAAGTTGCCGCCTGATGCGCCAACATGAGGTGCATCGGTATCAGTAGAGCCTTGGGTTAAAAACACTTCGCACAAGTTCTCAGAGTCTGTGTATTCTTGTGGGTAAACCGCAAAGTTGCCTGAGTCATTGACTGGTGCGCCATTGATGGTGAGGCCCATCTGATCGCCTGCAAACCCGCGAACTCGAATACCGCCGCCGAATAAGCCGGTGGCATCGTAGCTGAAAGTGTTCACACCTGGCAGCAAGTCAATCGCTTGGAATGCATTTGCGGAGGGGTTTATTTTGTCCAAAAAGGCACGGTTCACGGCGCTTCTAGATTTGGGAGAGTCTTCTTGTGCAATCAAGCCGGTGTCAGTGGCGCCAGGCTGACCTTCTACATTGATTTTGCCCACATCGGTGGCTTGCTGAGCCATCAAAAGGGGGGCGGAAAAAGCCAAGCTGATCAGCAGGGCAAGGCGGGTTGGTTTCAATTTTTTCATAAATACTCCTGAGATAAAAAATTAATTGAGAGGAACAAAATCGAGAGACACCGTAAATTTGTGCTGTGACTGCGAAGGCCAAGTGCCGTCTGGCCATGGTGCATAGTTGGTGCGCCTCACAGTGGCCAAGGCTGCGTTGTCCAAAATAATGGAGTTGCTGGACTCCTCGACGGAAGCCTCTACCAAGCTGCCGTTGCGCGCTAGAACAAAAGCAATCTTGACTTTGCCTGCAGGCCTTTGCAAACTGGCTTCTCTGCCGGTTGGGTAGCGTTTGTTGGCGTTCAATGTGGTTCTGACACTGGCGATGTAATTGTTTTCCAAGCTCAAAGATGGCGGTACTTGAGGCGCTACAGGCTTAGGGATTTCAGGCGTGGCTTGCGCTACCGGCGCCACAGGCGCCGATGGTGCTACAGGCGCAGTTTGCGCAACAGGTGCTGCGGTTTGAGGAGGTGCTGCACGCGTTGTTTCTGCGGGTGCCATCACTTCTTGTTTCAATTCTTGACGGGGTGCAGGCGTAGGAATGGGCGCAGGTAGAATATTTTTCGGTTTTGGTTCTGGACGAGCTTCCGGTGGCTTTGGCTTTTCAAACAGGGGTTCAATCAAAGTCGTGGTCAACTCCATGACTTCTTGTGCCACCAACTCAGCAGGACCTTTGAAAGACTGCGCCATGGAAAAAACCAATGCAACCAAGCAAATGGAAAAGAGGGCAGACAGTGTGTGCCGTTCTTGGTTGATGGCGTCCAAGTTCAGGGTCATTTTCGCTCTCGTGCTGCCAAAGAAACCTTGCCTATTCCCGATTTCTTGATTTCGTCCATTACGTCAACCAAAGTTTGCACTTCTGCGCCTTTGTCGCTGTTGACGATGATTGCAATTTGGTCTGCTTGCCCAGCTTTGTTTTTGACTGCAGTGGTGAGGTTTTCTAGCGCAACATCTTTGCCGTCCACTTGTATGACATTCTCTTTGCCCAAGGTAACAACCACTTGAACATCTTTGGTCTTGAGTTGTTGAACTTGTGATGAATTGGGCTGTTGTGTCTTAATGCCAAGAGAAGGAATCACGTTGACACTGATGAGCACGAAGAAAACCAATAAAAACATCATCACATCGATCATGGGAATGATCTCGATCCGAGCTTTTTTTCTTTGTGTTTGCTGCCAATGGCGCATGGGGCTTAACCGTTGGTTGATCAACGGAGAAGCTTAATTTGGGAGTGTGACAACTGTGTTACCAGTTGTCATGTGTGCTAATTCACAACAACCGAATTCGATTGGTGGTGGGCGATGTCAAGCCAGGATTGGACTGTATGTATTGAACCAGTGCGTCAATGTCCAGCTCACCCCCTGAAACAGTTTGCGCGCGGCTGAACTGAAAAAATCCATCACCGCCACTGGCTAGAAAACTGTTCATTGTGACGTGGTAAGTCCTTGTGAGTTCAACATTTTCATTTCGGATGCTCATGATTTGAATGCGTTGCCCCATGGCTTGCTTTAAGTCGACGACATAATTGAAATTTTGGGAGGGAAACAACACCCTAGGCCGTGCGAGGTTCAGGTACTGGTGCTCTAGTAATTCCTTGATTTGTTGCCCCGTCATTCGCTTGACCACCAGCGTGTTGCCAAACGGTTGAATTTTGAACAACTGTCCAAAATTCACAGTGCCGCCGCCAGGTTGAATGATCAGATCAGCACGAACACCGCCAGGATTCATGAGCGCGAAGTCTGATCGACCCCTATTTTCACCGGACGTAGAAGCCCATTGCGCATCTGCAATGAGGTTGCCGAGCACCGATTCTCCAGAACGAGTCTGCATGCGTGTCATGGCATTGGGTAAGTGACCAATCACTTTCATGACTTGAACTTCGGATGCCAATCGGTAATCGCTGATGATTTTTTCAACCTTGGTTTCTTTGCCATAAAAAGGCAAAGCAGGGTTGGGCTCAATGTTGATGCCTGCGCTATTTTTAAATGCTTCACTTTGAATGACTGCGTTGTGCGCATGTTTATGGGCTACTTTTTTGGAGACAGGATCGATGCCCAACTCAATGTGAGTTAAAAAAGTCCCATATTGACCTGCACTGGTCAGCAAAAATGGCTTTGAAGGGTTGATGCGGCTGTAATCACAGGCATAGGCCCGGTGTGTATGACCTGATACAACCACGTCAAATGCTGGATCAAGTTTGTTCAAAATAGGCACAATGTCGCCAGACAAGCCCGAACAAGTGGCGTCATTGTGACCGCCCTGAACAATGCCACCCTCATGAACTACCAAAACCAAGGCCGATACGCCTTGAGCTTTCAGGGGCGCTACCAGTGCATTGGCAGTTTCAGCTTCATCTTCAAACCGAAGACCCTTGATACCTTCAGGGGTCACCATGGTCGGTGTTGCTTTGAGTGTCAAACCAACAAAGCCAACTTTGATTTCATGTTTACCTTGTCGGAAGGTTTTGACACCGAAAGCGGGAAACAGGGTGGTTTGATTGGATTGTTTGACGTTGGCTGCCAAAAACTCAAAGTTGGCACCTGGAAAATTGCGATTGATTTGACAAGGTTCTGTCCGTGTGTGCTTCTCACAACCGCCATTGCGCATACGTTGTAATTCGGCAGTACCTTTGTCAAATTCGTGGTTACCAACCGCATTGAAATCAATACCAATCGCATTGACTGCTTCGATGGTGGGTTCGTCTAAAAAGAGGGCGGAAATGAGAGGTGTAGCGCCAATCATGTCACCCGCAGAGACCACTGCGTGAAGGGGATTGCGTTTTTTATAATGCTGAATAGCTGCTGCCAGGTAAGCAAGGCCACCCGCTGGCACATCCTTCAGCTCGCCATTGATTTTTTCTCGAACGCTGATAATGGGTGGTTCAAGATTTCCATGCAAATCATTGAAGGCCAAAATACTGATGTTGATTTTTTCATTGGCAATGGTGGGTACTTCGTTCATGGGTGCACAAGCACTGACCATGATGGCCATCATGGCGACAGCGCGCGACAAAGATTGGGTGTTAATCACGCAATTTTCTCCATCAATGCTTGACCCATCTTAATGCGCTGGCCAGTGGCAATGTCTTCAGCCAATTGGTAGCCCTTGGGCAAAAATACCAAAATGGTGGAGCCATGTTGGAACCAGCCCAATTCTTGCCCTTTGTAGGTTTGAATGGCGCAAGGAATTTCATTGGGGCCGCTGTAGTCAACATGAAAAAGTAAATTCACAGCATGCAATTGCAGGCTGGCTACCAAAATAGCAGCCACGGGCACCATGATCATGGGGGTGCCATCGTCTAATTTGAAATTGAGAACGGCTCTTTCGTTTTTACAAAATAGTTGTTCTACGCGTTTTAAAGCAATGGGATTGACGTTCCAAGTGTCGCCCGCAATGTGAGTGACATGCGTGAGCGTTGCATCGGCTGGCGCATGGAACCGGTGGTACATGCTGGATGTCAATCTGAGCGTGACATAAGTCCCATTTTTGAGTGATTCAACCAATTCGCCGGTGCGTGGCGTGAAACCCATCAAACTTGAGAGGCTGTAAGGAAATCCTTTTGCCTGAAAAACTTGGGTATGGTCAATATTGCCGCATTCACCCACAATGGCATCGCATGGGCTGCTCAGAACATGCGTTCGCATGTCAATCGAGCGAGCTCCAGGTTTGAGTTCCCGAATGAAACAGTCGTGCATGCTGTCAAACTTTGTCTTTCGTGCTTCACTCAGATCTAGGTCCGAAAAGAGTTTCCAAATTCCAATTGAGATATCCCGAATGATGGGGTTCTTGATCTGACTCCACCATCCAATGAAGCGCGTCAAAGTAATTCTAGGAATTCGATTGGTTAACAAAAAGTTCAAGTCCTCTTGTGTGGTGATTCTTTGAATTAATTGTTTCATTTTCATTTTCCTGTCACGAATTTTCAATAAAAAGAAGTCTTCAACCACTCATCTTCGGATTCAACGTGTCTGTTCAACTAGCATTGTCTCTTGGTGCCCTTGCCATTTCAATTCCCTACGTTAAGCGCAGATTGGAACTGTCGCGTGCCAAACATCCATCATTGACCGGTCATTCCAGAATGGCAAAACGAGTTGTCTCGTTTCTGCCTGGTTACGAATTTAACGAAGATCAATTCTTTTCATGCGATGGCGCGCCTGAATCGGTTGTAAGCACGAGACGCGCAGCTTTTTATCAATTGGCAAATGAATTGCAAACACGCCATGCCAAAAGCATTGAAATGACAGCTCAAGCACGAGAAATCATTTCTGATTTGCAATTCACTGGCGCTTATCGCGTTCCTTTCCAATTCAGTCCGTTGGTTCGCCAACACTTGAAAGTTGGTGCATTTATACAGTCAGCAGATGGCGTATTTGTGACAGATCAAGATGGTCAAAAGTTTTATGACCTAACCGGTTCATATGGTGTCAATGTTTTTGGTGCAGACTTTTACAAAGCTTGTATGAAGGAAGGCTCAGAAAGAGTGCAAGATGTTGGTGCAACACTGGGTGCTTACCATCCGTGTGTAGCCTATAACGTCAAAAGACTCAAAGAAATTTCCGGACTAGACCAAGTTTCGTTTCACATGTCTGGTACAGAAGCTGTCATGCAAGCCGTTCGCTTGGCCAGATACCACACGGGTCGCAAAAATTTGGTCCGATTTTGTGGTGCTTACCATGGTTGGTGGGAGGATGTTCAGCCTGGGCCGGGAAATCCGATGCCACCTCGCGAAACATACACATTGCGCGATATGCACGAAAACTCCCTGAAAGTACTGCGCACAAGGAAGGACATTGCTTGCGTCCTCATTAACCCTTTACAAGCGCTGCATTTGAACCAAGGCGCGCCTGGTGACTCCTCCCTGGTCGATAGCAGTCGCAAAGCTTCCTATGACAAAGCGGCCTACACCGACTGGTTAAAACAAATACGGCAAGTTTGTACAGAACGAAACATTGTGCTCATTTTTGACGAGGTTTTCTTGGGTTTCAGGCTGGCAAAAGGCGGCGCTCAAGAATATTTTGGTGTGCAGGCAGACATGGTGACCTATGGCAAAACATTGGGCGGAGGCTATCCAGTTGGTGTGGTGTGCGGCCGAGCAGACTTGATGAAAAGATACAGATCTGAAAGACCCGCAGACATTTGTTTTGCCAGAGGAACCTTCAATGCCCACCCGTATGTCATGGGTGCTATGTCGGTCTTCTTGGAAAAAATTGAAACGCCAGGGTATTCTGACGTTTACACTGAGCTTGACCAGACTTGGAACTTAAGGCGAGAAAAGTTCAATCAAGTCATGATCGATAAAGGCCTTCCTTTGCGAGCGGCCAATATGTCCAGTGTTTGGAGTCTGTATTACACCGATGCAAGCAGATACAACTGGATGCTTCAGTATTATTTGCGCGCTCAGGGTTTGGCCTTGAGTTGGGTGGGTACGGGTCGTTTGATTTTTAGTTTGAACTACAGTGATGCAGAATTTGAAGAGGTTATGAAACGATTTGTGGCAGCTTGTGAAGCCATGAAATCAGCACACTGGTTTTGGGCGCCTGAGGGATTGACCAACAAACAAATTCGCAGAAGTATTTTAAAAGAGATGTTCTTCAAGAAATCTGCCACTGCTTGAATGTAGATTTCGCATGTCTCATTTCGCATGTCTTATTGTGTTCAATGAGACAAATCAGGCATTGATCTGATTGACGCTTTTGATTTTGATAACCGGATTTGCTTGCAACACATAGCCCGGGCACTCATATCTTTGAATATCTTCATTTGAAATTGGAAATGCGCCGCAATTTGAAAATTTCCGAAATAGGGAGTTGTAGACCCCACATTGAAACTTTCCGTCCTCTATGGGTTCTAGAAAAAAGCATTGTTGATTGAGGCAACAATTTCCACA
>JAPLPO010000069.1 GCA_026400155.1 Burkholderiales bacterium
CCGGTGCAACGGCACAGATTGCCTTCGAGCAATTCGCGAATTTCTAATTCGCTGGCCTTGGGGTGGCGGTTGGCAATGTCAACCGCGCTCATGACCATGCCAGTGGTGCAAAAACCGCATTGCAAACCGTGGCATTCTTTGAAGGCGGCTTGCATGGGGTGCATGGTGCCATCGGCATGCGCCAAGCCTTCAATGGTGGTCACTTCAGCGCCTTGGGCTTGGGCGGTGAGCATGTTGCATGACTTCACGGCGCGGCCGTTGACATGAACGGTACAAGCACCGCATTGGGCGGTATCGCAACCCACGTGGGTGCCGGTGAGTTTGAGGTGCTCGCGCAGTGCATTCACGAGCAATGTATTGGGGGCTGCGTCAACGGAAACTGATTTGCCGTTGACCTTCATTTGAACCTGCATTCGTAACTCCTGAGGGTGAATTTATCCTCCAGTAGATCACGCTGCCAGCACCTTCTTTTTAAGTACTTTCCCTTAGGTGGGCGGATTCGTTTAGGACGCCGAACTGATACAGATCAATTTGACGGTGTAAAGCCCAAAATAGGTCAAAACCAGCGATCCCATCAAATGTAAACTGGCAGTACCCATAGCCAAAAACAAGCGCCCTTGCTGAAGCATGCCAACGATTTCCATTGAAAAGGTGGAAAAGGTGGTGAGAGCCCCTAAAAAGCCAGTGATGCAGAAAAGGCGCCACTCAGGATCGAGTTGGGGGATGTTTTGAAAGATGCCCACGCAAAGACCAATCAAATAGCCGCCAATGAGGTTGGCAGCCAAAGTGCCCCAAGGAAAAATGCCAACCTCGGGAGTGCTTGGATTGAGCCACAAACCTAGTTGCCATCGGGCCAAAGCGCCTAGACAAGCACCCATGCAAATGGCAATGACGGAAAGCATGTGGTTCTCCCTTTCTGATTTGTCTTGCTTATCTTAAAAGGGCGGGCCCTCTTCGTCACTTGCAGACTCAGCAAAGACGTTTTCGCCACCCAGTGCATCAATCACATCTTTGAGCAAGGGGCCAAGCATGCCCGTGCTTAAAACCACATTGGCATCAAATTTGTCTTCACCTTCAGTGCTGCCAGCCTCTGCTTGGGTGCCATCAAGAAAGGTCACTTTTTTAAGCTGCAAGCTCTCGGTCAAAACGAAGCTGGCTTTGCCCTCCCAGCTGAGGGCCAACTGGGTAGGTAGTTTGCCCTCGCGCACATGTTTGCGCACTTCCTCGGTGCTGAGCGTATGCCGTGTGTACTTCACCATGGGTTGGTCTTCTGCGCCCGACTTCAAAACACATTCTTTTTCAATGCTCAAAGATCTAGGCAGATCGTCAGTGTTGGTGGCCAACAGCCAGGCTGCCATCCCGGTTTGGGGGGATGTGGCGGTTTGCAGCAAGTTCAAGTCCAGGCCTGGCAAGGCGCGAACCAACTGCGTGATGACCTCATCGGCTTTGCCTGTGCTGGCCGCGTCAATGGCCAAAATTCGATCTTGGGGGTTGATCCAGACCATGACAGAAGCTTGCTTGGCAAAGGCTTGGGGCAGCAGACTGTGCAAAATGTCTTCGCGCATTTCGCGAGTTTCTTTTTTGCCAGGCTTGCGGCCTGTCTTGGCTTGGATATCTTGCGCCTGCAATTCAGCTTTGCGTTTGACAACAGAGGAGGGGACCGCCTTGGTTTCAATCAGCAATTTGGCAATCCACTGACCGCCGATAGATTCGATCAATGGGCCATTGTCAACGCCTCTTGGCTCGGTCCAGCCCACGGATTTGTCTTGACCAGGTGTGCATTCGATAAATCGGTTGGCTGAAAAAGCGGTTTCAATTTCTGGTACGGTGGCGTTCCAGTTGGGCCCAATGCGATAGGCCATGACATTTTTAAACACGTATATCCTTGCGGGGTTGTTTGACCTTAAGTCAAATTTGGATCAATCATAGTAGAAACCATGTTTCTATTCGCATCATTCAACACAAAATGCAATCGCTTCCTCTTGTACCTAACGCAGATCAAACATCTTGGCAATTTTGGATTGACCGAGGAGGCACTTTCACGGACATCGTTGGCAAACGGCCTGATGGTCAGCTGGTCACACACAAACTCTTGTCAGAAAATCCTGATCAGTACAAAGATGCCGCCGTCGCAGGTTGGTCACAACGCGCGGATTTAGAGATGCACTGCGCATTGCTTACCAAAATCGCCCCCGCTTGTTTGACCGACACATTGTCTTGCCCGAACTTTTGTACAGCGAAGTGATCGAAGCACAGGAGCGCATGTCGGCGCAAGGTGAGGTTGTTGAGCCTTTGAATGCCGATGCATTGCGCGCTCAGTTGCAGGCCCAATTTGATGCCGGTATTTGCAGCGTGGCCATTGTATTCATGCATGCTTATCGATATCAAACGCATGAAGTCGTGGCTGCCAACTTGGCGCGTGAGATTGGCTTTACCCAAATTAGCACCTCGCATCAAACCAGTCCGTTGATGAAGTTTGTCAGCCGTGGTGACACCACAGTGGTGGATGCCTATTTGTCGCCCATCTTGCGTCGCTATGTCGATCAAGTGGCCAGTGAAATGCCGGGCGTCAAATTGATGTTCATGCAGTCTTCGGGTGGCCTTACGGATGCGCATGCCTTTGCTGGCAAAGATGCTATTTTGAGTGGTCCCGCAGGCGGAATTGTTGGCATGGCGCGCACTGCGCAAGGCGCTGGGCACGACAAAGTGATTGGCTTTGACATGGGCGGTACTTCGACCGATGTGTCGCATTACGCTGGGCAGTTTGAGCGTGAGTTTGAAACGCAAGTGGCAGGCATTCGCATGCGCGCGCCCATGATGAGCATCCACACGGTGGCTGCGGGTGGCGGTTCCTTGTTGCAATTTGACGGTGCGCGATTGCGCGTAGGACCGCAAAGCGCTGGTGCCAATCCTGGCCCTGCCAGTTACAGGCGCGGTGGCCCTTTGGCCGTAACCGATGCCAATGTGTTGGTGGGCAAGCTGCAACCCGATTTCTTTCCCGCGGTGTTTGGCTCCGAAGGCAATCAACCTTTGGACAAGCAGGCAGTGGCAGAACGTTTTGCTCATTTGTCCAATCAAATGAACAGGCCTGCTGAAGCCATTGCGGATGGATTCTTGCGCATCGCGGTTCAGCAGATGGCCAATGCCATCAAGAAAATTTCAGTAGCTCGCGGCTACGATGTTACGCGTTATACCTTGCAGTGCTTTGGTGGCGCGGGTGGTCAGCACGCTTGCTTGGTGGCCGATGCGCTGGGCATGAAGCAAGTCTTCGTGCACCCTTTGGCAGGCGTGTTGTCGGCGTATGGCATGGGCTTGGCCGATCAAAGCTTGATTCGCGAACAAGCCGTTGAATTGCGCCTCACCCTGGAGGCCATGCCTTCCTTGTTGGCGCCTCTCATAAGTTTGGCAGATGCTGCAAGAACTGCTTTGGCCAAGCAAGCTTTAGGCGATGTGATTCAATTGCACGAGCGAGTGCATGTCCGCTACGAAGGCAGTGATTCTGCCTTGGTGGTTGGCATGGGCAGCCTTGAGGAAATCACAGCGCGTTTTGAGCAGGCTTACCGCCAAAGATTTGCATTTTTAATGACTGGCAAAGCGCTCATGGTGGAGGCTGTTTCTGTAGAAGCTGTGATCCAAGGTGACGCAGCGGTTGAAATGCCACAAGCAGTCAATCCTTTGCGTGATGTGCCTCAGCGCGCTAGCGTTCGCATTTACTCTGCGGGTTCAGATGGCGAGTCGCGTTGGTGGGATGCTGGTTTGTTTGTGCGCGAAGATTTGCGCATTGGCGATGTGGTTGCCGGCCCCGCCATCATCGCTGAAAAAAATGCCACCGCGTCTTGATTTTTCTTGTGCCTTGTTCAGTGCAGAGGGACACCTCATTGCCAATGCGCCCCACATGCCTGTGCACTTGGGCAGCATGGGTGAAAGCATCAAAACCGTCATTCGCGAAAACGCAGGCAAGATGCACCGCGGTGATGTGTTTGTGCTCAATGACCCCTATCACGGCGGCACGCACTTGCCCGATGTGACAGTTATCACGCCTGTGTTTTTAGAGGGTGCCACTCAACCGGAGTTTTATGTGGGCTCGCGGGGCCACCATGCCGATATTGGCGGCACCACGCCAGGCTCTATGCCGCCTTTTTCCACCACCATTCAAGAAGAAGGTGTGCAAATCAACAACGTCAAGTTGGTGTCTGAAGGCGTGCTGCAAGAGCAAGACATGCTGGCGCTGCTGTCCAGTGGCCAATATCCCAGCCGCAATCCGCAGCAAAACATGGCTGACTTGCGCGCTCAGTTGGCAGCCAATGAAAAGGGTGTGCAAGAGCTGCACAAAATGGTGACCGAGTTTGGTTTGGATTTGGTGCAGGCCTACATGCGCCATGTGCAAGACAATGCAGAAGAATCTGTACGACGCGTGATCACACGCTTGAAAAATGGCAGTTTCACATTGCTCCTAGACAATGGCTCGCAAATTCAAGTGGCCGTGCGCGTGGATGCCCAAAACCGCAGTGCCGAAATTGACTTCACGGGCACCAGTGCTCAGCAGACCAACAACTTCAATGCGCCCACTGCGGTGTGCATGGCTGCGGTTTTGTATGTGTTCAGAAGTTTGGTGAACGACGACATACCCTTGAATGCGGGTTGTCTGAAACCTTTGAAGGTGATCATTCCAGAGGGTTGCATGCTCAACCCCAATTTCCCGGCCTCAGTGGTGGCGGGCAATGTAGAAACATCGAGCTGCATCACCAACGCGCTGTTTGGCGCATTGGGTGTGATGGCGGGCAGCCAACCCACCATGAACAACTTCACTTTTGGCAATGCCAAGTACCAGTATTACGAAACCATTTCGGGTGGCAGTGGCGCCGGTGTGATGGTGAACGAGCAGGGGCAAATGACCTCGGGCTTTCATGGCACCTCGGTGGTTCAAACCCACATGACCAACTCACGCCTGACCGATCCAGAAATTTTGGAATTCCGATTCCCTGTGCGTTTGGAGAGTTATGCATTGCGCGAGGGCTCGGGTGGTCAAGGCAAATGGCAAGGCGGCATTGGCATGGCGGGAGGTCAATCTGGAGCTCCTGGTATCAACCAGGTCATGCGGACCGATGGTCGTGTGGAGGTGCTGAAACACATTGGCCAAGTGGAGATGGCACCGGGCGATGTGTTTGAAATTCACACGCCGGGTGGCGGTGGGTTTGGCTTGCCTCAAGCTTGAACAAGCTGAAACTCAAAGCAAGCCGCTTCACTTAAGACTTGCCCGCTTTAGGCTTGTCTGCTGGCTTTGTTGTTGAAGGTTCACTAGACGTGCCGCCTTGGTAGGCAGAACCGTTGACAGTCAAGCCTTGCGCTGACAGCTTGGCCGAACTTTTGTCGCCCATGCCGCTGACACGGTGCATGAGGTCGGGCCAGTCTTTGAAGTTGCCTTTGTTGCGCTCCTTCAAAATTTTGCCCGATAGAGAGGGGCCAATGCCCTTAATGCCATCCAGATCGGCCGCATTGGCTTTGTTGACATCTACAGCGGCAAAGCTGCTGAGTGAAAACAGCAATGCCGTTGCCATTAAGATTTTTTTGAACATGTTGAATTCCTTGGTTTGGCATCACCCCAACGGTGATGCAAACCTGATTCAACTCCGGATTGAAGGGCAGAGGGGCATTCTGCAATTCAAGGTGAGCGCAAGCAATGACTTGAAAGCGCTTTAGAGTTCTTCGACACGGCGTGGTGGGTAGCTGTCCCACGCTTGGCAGCCAGGGCAGTGCCAGAAATGCTCTTTGGCCTCGAAGCCACAGGCTGCACAGCGATAGCGTGCCAGCGGACGAGCCGCTTGTTCGAGTGCCTTTTGCAGAGGTGCACTTGTGGCCTCGGTACCCAAATCGGCGCCGGCTAACCAGCGAGAAGCTGCAATCAAAGAGGGTTGCTTTTGAAGGTGCTCGATGTATCTCTGACGGGTGAGTTTGTCTGAATTTGAGCCCGTTTTTTCCAATGCCACGATGGCGTCCATCACATCGATGCAGGGGCTTTGAGCGTAGTGCTGTTGGAGCAATGACAAGGCTGAGGGAACTTGGTCGGCAGCTTGAGCTGCACGAACCAAGCTGGCGGCGGCCAAAGGGGCTGCCACAGAAGCTGACTCAAACAGTTGACTCAAAGTGGCGCAGGCTTGAAGCGCTTGGCCTTGGTTGAGTTGCAGTTGTCCCAGCAAGAGGCGAGGGCGTGGTGCATCGGGGGCTTCTGTCAAAGCATTTTGAAGGCATTGCAAAGCGCCAGTTACATTGCCTTGCGCATTGAGTTCTCTGGCTTGTTCGCACAGGTAGTGAGCCTTGCGAACCGCGAAGCTCACCTCGCCCGATTGTTCGAGTTGTGTGGCTACTTCTCGAGCTTGCGGCCATTCGCGAGACCGTTCATAAATGGCCAAGCGCGCCAAGCGTGCTTGGCCTTCGAAGGCCGTGCCTTCGAGTTTGCGCAAGGCGTCTTCCGCGCGGTCTAACAAACCGGCTTTGACGAAATCTTTGGCCAATGCATTTTGTGCGCGCTGACGATCGGCTGCGCTGAGGTCGCCACGCGACAGCAAATGTTCGTGGACCCGAACAGCGCGCTCGTATTCGCCACGTCGGCGAAATAAATTACCTAATGCAAAGTGCAACTCGGAGGTATCGGGGTCGTTTTGAACAGCTTCAATGAAGGCGTCAATGGCCTTGTCTTGTTGCTCGTTCAATAAAAAATTAAGGCCTTTGAAATAGGCCCGAGGGGCTTGCCGGTTGTCGATTCGCAATTGCCTTAAATCAAGGCGAGAGGCCAGCCAACCCAATCCAAACGCTACTGGCAGACCCACCAAAATCCAAATCAGATCAAGTTCCATGTGAGGCTTCCGTCTGTTCGGTGCTTGAAGGGGCTGTTGGGCTATTTTGGGCCGATTTGGCCTCTTGCCTCTGGCGCCACCATCGAGGAACCATGCCCAGAACACCCACCACCATGCCCAGCGCAAACGCAGCGAGCACAATCAGGACCATGGGTGAGCGCCATTGGGTGCCAAAGAAAAAGTAAACCTTGGCCTCGTGCTGGTTGTTCAGCGCGAAGGCAAACAAGGTAAAAAAGACAGCGGCATTCAGCGTCCACTGAAGCAGCTTGAGAAATTGTTTCATGAATAGCCTCAGACAGCCCTGTCATTCTAAGGCGATGCCAAGCGAAGAAACAAAAAAGGCCCTGATAGGGGCCTAATTATTCTGTCGGTGCTTGCGCAGGCTCATTCAGAATTGCCATGCAATACGTCCAAGGACCCTTGGTCGACAGCCTCGCGCAAAGCTTTGCCAGGTTTGAAATGGGGCACGCGTTTTTCTGGAATTTGCACGCTTTCGCCGGACCGGGGGTTGCGCCCTAGGCGGGGTGGCCGGCGATTGATGGTGAAGCTGCCGAATCCACGAATTTCGATGCGATGGCCTTTGACCAAAGCTTCGCTCATGGCATCCAACACCGTTTTGACAGCGAATTCGGCGTCACGGTGAGTCAGTTGCTCAAAGCGAGCAGCCAATGCTTCAACGAGGTCGGAGCGTGTCATGTGAGAAATGTGCGAGAGGCATAGAAAAAGCCTCTGCCCAACCCCTTTGAGAGGCCAGGCAAGAGGCTTTAGTCTTCAGCAGATCATTCGGCTGCGTCGTTGTTGTCCAACTTGGCACGCAACAAAGCGCCCAAGCTGGTGGTGCCAGCGTTTTCGCGTGAAGACTGTTGGCTCAATGA
>JAPLPO010000164.1 GCA_026400155.1 Burkholderiales bacterium
AGTGCTGGGCACCACACCCAAAGAATAATCTGACACGGGGCTTGAACCCCCGCGTCTGCTTTAGAGCTTGCCCCAAAATGGTTTCAGTCCACCGACTGAAGCCATTTTTTTTGTGCTGCCAAAACAGCGTTGGGGTATGCAGCCTGTCCTCGACTGCCGTTGTAACGACCCAGCGCCAAAAACAAGTTGCCTTTTTCGCGCTCCATCATGTAGCGCAAGATGACACACCCAAATCGCAGTTGTGTTTGGGTGTGAAACAAAGTGCTCTCGTTGCCATCGCCAATGCTGCGCGTCCAAAATGGCATCACCTGCATATATCCTCGTGCACCTGCACTGGAGATGGCGTATTTCCTAAAGGCGCTTTCGACTTCAATCAGGCCCAAAACCAAAGACAAAGACAAGCCTGCACGCCGCGCTTCATACCAAAGGGTGTGAAGAAACTCCTGTCGATCGTCAGGATGTTTCATCCACTGACTCAATCGAAGTGAGGCTTTGGCCAGCCAGTCGTTGAACTGATTTTTTTCCAGTTCGGTGTGAAGAACCGGCACGGGGGGACCACTTTGCGCCACGGCCTGACTGAGTGCCGTGCGCACCGAATCAGACAGCGCTTCTTCAGCTTGATTGCCAGCCCGCGCAGATGGCATGCAGGGCAAAACCAGCATGGTCAAACCCCACTGGCGTAAAAATTTGCGTTTGTGCAAATTCATGTGCCCTGCTTTCAATGGGCCCTGGCCAAGCTGAGCAAGCGAAGCAAGCTAAACAAACGAAGCCAGCTCACTTGCCGAGTTTGGCCAAAACAAAGGCCGCTATGTCGGCAGGTGCGACAGCCGTGGCGGCATCGTCGCGGCGGTGTTGGTATTCCACCTTGCCTTCTTTGAGGCCTCGGTCGCCCAAGGTCACGCGGTGCGGCACCCCAATTAGCTCCCAGTCTGCAAACATGGCACCCGGACGCTCGCCACGGTCGTCCAGCAACACATCGACCCCCGCCGCCATCAGATCGGCATACAGCTTTTCTGAAGCGGCCTTCACTTCGGGGCTGCGATCGGCGCCAATGGGGCAAATGACCACCGTGAATGGCGCAATGGCATCGGGCCAAATGATGCCTTTGGCGTCGTGGTTTTGCTCAATGGCTGCCGCGGGCAAGCGAGTCACGCCAATGCCGTAGCAGCCCATTTCCAAGAATTGAGGTTTGCCGTTTTCGTCTAAGAACGTGGCGTTCATGGCTTGGCTGTATTTGGTACCCAAATAGAACACATGACCCACTTCAATGCCGCGCTCGATGGCCAAGACGCCTTTGCCATCGGGTGAGGCGTCGCCGGCCACCACATTGCGCAAGTCAGCCACCATCATGGGTTCTGGCAAATCGCGGCCCCAGTTCACACCCGTGATGTGGTGGTCGGGTTGGTTGGCACCGCAAATCCAATCGGCCATGACAGCCACATCACGGTCAGCCACCACATTCAGGGGCTTCTTTAAATTCAATGGGCCCAAATAGCCTGGCTTGCAGCCAAAGTGCTCGTCAATTTCGGCCAAGGTGGCAAAGCGGAAGCCTGCATTCAAGCCAGGCAATTTGCTCACTTTGACTTCGTTCATGTCGTGGTCACCGCGCAACAACAGCAACCAAACTTTGGAGGCTTTGATGCTGCCTTGCTCATCCGTTTCGTCTGTGGCCAAGACCAAAGACTTGACAGTGGTGGACAAGGGCACATTCAGTAGCGCCGCCACATCTTCGCAAGTGCTCTTGCCTGGCGTGGGCGTGAGTGTTTGGGGTTTGGAAGCAGCAGGACGTGCTTGTGCAGGCGCCAGTGCCTCGGCCTTTTCCATGTTGGCCGCGTAATCGCTGTTGGGGCAATACACAATGGCGTCTTCGCCGGTAGCTGCAATCACTTGGAATTCTTCGCTCAAATCGCCGCCAATGGCACCGCTGTCAGCGGCCACGGCGCGGTAGCTCAGACCAAAACGGTCAAAGATTTGGCGATAGGCATCGGCCATGATTTTGTAGCTTTGCTTGGCAGACACTTGGTCGCGGTCAAAGCTGTAAGCGTCTTTCATGATGAACTCACGGCCGCGCATCAAACCAAAACGGGGACGTCGTTCATCCCGGAACTTGGTTTGGATTTGGTAGAAGTTCTTGGGCAACTGCTTGTAGCTGCGAAGTTCTTGGCGCGCCACATCGGTAATCACTTCTTCGCTGGTGGGCTGCACCACAAAATCACGGCCATGACGGTCCTTGATGCGCAAAAGCTCTGGGCCCATCTTTTCAAAGCGTCCGGTCTCTTGCCACAGCTCAGCGGGTTGAACCACAGGCATGGTCATTTCAATGGCGCCAGCGCGGTTCATTTCCTCGCGCACGATCGCTTCCACTTTGCGAATGACGCGCAATCCCATGGGCATGTAGTTGTAAATGCCTGCACCCAAGCGTTTGATCATGCCGGCACGCATCATGAGTTGGTGGCTCACCACCTCCGCATCTGCTGGCGCTTCTTTGAGGGTGGAAATTAAAAATTGACTGGCTTTCATGGGCTATTTCCAAGCGTACTCAGGGTGAGTCCTAATGTTGCACAGAACCGTCCGTGCATAATGGACACAGTTTAAAAATTTGGGATTTGATTATGCTTGACCGCGAAGGCTTTCGGCCTAACGTCG
>JAPLPO010000216.1 GCA_026400155.1 Burkholderiales bacterium
AGCAAAGATTTTGAAAACTTAGGACTAGATGTCCTCAACCCTTGGAACGATTGAAACAATGACCAAAGAATTCGACATCGTGGTGCACGGCGCCACTGGCTTTACAGGCCGCCTCATTGCAGAGTATTTACTCACCCGCTCAGACACTGGCCTCACTTGGGCCATGGGTGGCCGCAGCCTTGAGAAGCTAAAGGCTGTGAGAGATGAAATTGGCGCGCCTGCTTCCACCCCCTTGGTGGTCATTGAAAGCAGCGACGAAGCTTCTCTGAAGTCTTTGATGTCCAAAACCCGCTTGGTCATTTCAGCAGTGGGGCCCTACCAGCTGTATGGCAACGAGATGGTCAAAGCTTGCGCCGAATCGGGCGTTGACTACGTTGACTTGTGTGGTGAGCCCGCATGGATGCGCCACATGATTGATCAGCACCAAAGCACTGCCGAAAAAAGCGGCGCACGCTTGGTCTTCTCGTGTGGCTTTGACTCTAGCCCTTTCGACTTGGGCGTGTTCATGGCGCAAGAAGAAATGACAAAACGTTTTGGCCAACCAGCACCGCGCGTGCGCGGCCGTGTGCGCAAAATGAAGGGCACCTTCTCGGGTGGGACTGCAGCCAGCTTCAAAGCCACCATGGCCGCCGCGGCCACGCAGCCTGGCGTGATTGACTTGCTCAAAAACCCCTTCTCACTCACACCCGGCTTTGAAGGCCCGCGCCAACCCACAGGCCACAAACCCATGCTAGACGAAGTGATGGGCGTCTGGGTGGCACCCTTCATCATGGCCACCATCAACACCCGCAATGTGCACCGCTCCAACTTTTTACTCAAGCATGTGTGGGGCGCCAATTTTGTGTACGACGAAATGATCGTCACTGGCCCAGGCGAAAAAGGCGAAGCCATTGCTAACGCCATTGCACAAGACAAGAGCATGAGCGAAGACAAACTCAAACCCGGTGAAGGCCCCTCCAAAGCCGAGCGCGAATCGGGTAGCTACGACGTGCTGTTCATTGCCAGCAATGAGCAAGGCCAATCTGTGAAGGTGGGTGTCAAAGGCGACCGCGACCCAGGCTATGGCAGCACTTCCAAAATGATCGCCGAGGCAGCCATATGCTTGTTGAAAGATGCCAGCGCAACCCAGGGCGGTTTTTGGACACCCGCTTCAGCCATGGGCAACGCGCTCATTGCGCGACTGCAATCGCACGCTGGCCTCACATTTACTGTGGAATAAAGCGGCCTGAAGCTTAAGGATTGAGTTCCATGGCCGAAGGCAAATAGCCTTTCAGGCTGTGCACGCCATTGGCAAACAAGATAGCGTTCACAGTGGCCTGCGCTGTGGCTTCTGCCGCCATCACGGTGAGCAGCAGCATATCGGGTGTTGCGGTTTCCACACAGGTGGCCATGGCAAACAAAGTATCGCCATCCAAGGTGGTGTGCGCTGGCCGAATGCTTCTGGCCAACCCATCGTGCGCACTCATGGCCAAACGCTTGGCCTGCGCTTTGTTGAGCGTGGCATTGGTGGCCACTACGCCAATGGTGGTGTTGGTACCCGCCATGGGAATGGCCGAGCTTTGACCTGCCAACAAAGCTTGCTGCGAATTGAGCAAGCGCGTGCCGTCGGCCGTGCGGGCGCCTGCCAAGACCTCACCTGTGGCTGGATCGATCACATCGCCCACGGCGTTGCAAGCCACCATGGCGCCCACTTGCCATGGCCCCACCTTCACCAAGGCATGGCCAATGCCGCCTTTCATGGCGCGTGGCAAGCCAAACAACTTGCCCACCACGGCACCTGCGCCAGCGCCCACATTGCCCGACAGGGGCGGCACCACCGAGCGCATGGCACTGGCCGACATGGGTTTTTGATACAGCGCATCGTCGCAAGCCGCATAGCCGGCAGCGGCGTCGGGCCTGATTTTGGGGTTGTCGCCATCCCGCACCAGCGGCAAGTCAAACAACACCGCGGCGGGCACGATGGGCACACAGCCATGGCCGGTTTGAAATCCTAAGTTGCGTTCGTCCAGCCAACGCATCACACCGCTGGCGGCATCCAAGCCAAAAGCACTGCCACCCGACAACAACACCGCATGCACTTTGTCCACCAAATTGGCAGGATCGAGTAAATCGGTTTCTCGGGTACCCGGAGCGGCGCCCCTGACATCAACACCGCCCACGGCACCTTGCGGCGCCAACACCACCGAGCATCCAGTTAAGCGCTGGCCGGAAGTAAAGTGGCCCACGTGCAATCCCGCAATGTCGGCAATGCTTCCGTAGTGCGGATTGGCTCTTTCGCTCAACCGGGTGTTTACAATCTTCTGAGATGTCATTTAATCGCCTTTTATCAATGCCCACGACCTCTGGCGCCAACATGGCTGCAGGGACGCCATCCCTGAAAACTCAAGGATAACGCGTGTCTTCGTTCGTGTTCCAGCGTTTCTTCAGTTTTTTCGCTACTTTGGCAGTGACCTCGGTGGTGGTGTTTGCCGTGCTCGAATGGTTGCCAGGCAATGCGGCGCAAGTGATTTTGGGCGAAACGGCTACTCCAGAATCTTTGGCCGCCCTGGAAGAAAAATTGGGCCTCAACCAGCCTGCGTTCTCGCGGTATGTGGATTGGGTGGGTGGCTTGCTTCAAGGCCAATCGGGTATCAGCATTTCATACGACACCCCCACAGCAGCTCTCATGATGGAGCGCCTGCACGTCACCCTGCCTTTGGCCATCATGGCCATGGCCATCACCATTCTCATGGCCTTGTGTCTGGGTTTGTATGCGGCTTCCAAACAAAATACCAGTGGCGATGTGGGGGTCATGACACTCAGCCAATTGGGGCTGGCTTTGCCCAATTTTTGGTTGGCTATTTTGTTGATCCTGCTTTTTGCAGTGCACCTTCAGTGGG
>JAPLPO010000005.1 GCA_026400155.1 Burkholderiales bacterium
CAACAGCATGGCCCAAGTGTTTGAAGAACCTCAAATCAAACACCTGAACATGGTTAAAGATGTGGTGTCACTCCACCAAGGACCTCAGCGCATGGTTGGGCAGCCCGTGCAGCTTGAACGCACACCGAGCAGCATTGCTCGCGCCGCACCACGGCGAGGTGAGCACACCGAAGAGATACTGAAAGAAATTGGCGTGCAAGCTGAAGACTTACCGCGCCTCAAATCGACAGGAGTTTATTGATGAGCGACATTGTCTATCAGTCCCCCACTGACCGTGTTGAAACATGGTTAGACCAAACTACCTTGCACATTCGATTCAAAAATGTGGCACGGCACAATGCCTTGTCGGTCGACATGTGGGAGGCTGTGCCCGTGCTTTTATCGCAAGCAGAACAAGACATGCGCGTGCGCTTGGTTGTTTTTTCAGGGGCTGGCGAAAAAGCCTTTGTGTCAGGCGCAGACATTTCTCAGTTTGAAGACATGAGGGCGGCTAAAGAGGCCGTCACACGCTACGAGCACATGGCCGAAACAGCCCTCATGAGTATTTACAATTTTCCAAAACCCACGCTGGCTTGTATCCGCGGCTATTGCATCGGCGGCGGTGTCAATGTAGCCATCAGCTGCGACATGCGCATTGCGGCCAGTGATGCTGTTTTTTCAGTGCCTGCAGCCAAACTTGGCCTGGGCTATCGATATTCCGCCATGAAGAATTTGGTGGATTTGATCGGTCCGGGCGCAGCCAAAGATCTGTTTTTCACGGCCAGACGCTTAGATGCCCAAGAGGCCCTTCAGTTGGGCTTGGTCAATCGAGTGTGCGAAACAGAAAAATTGCCAGAGCTTTTGGCCGAATACACATCGGCTTTGGCCGCCAATGCGCCAATCACCATCGCAGCTGCCAAAGCCATCACCCAAGAAATTCTGAAACCATCCCCAGAATTGGACATGGCGCTTTGTCAACAGCTCATTCGCAATTGTTTTGAATCTGCCGATTACGCCGAAGGCCGAAAAGCCTTCATGGAAAAACGCAAACCTATTTTCAAAGGCATCTGATCATGAAATCTTACTGGATGCACATCGAGGATGTGCCAAACCCTATCGAACTGCGCGACGTTCCCATGTCTGTCGCAGGGCCCACTCAAGCCTTGGTCAAAGTTCATGCAGCCGGATTGAACCGAGGTGAGTTCATCAAAGGTCACGGACTTCATGGCAGCCAAGGCGCCAAAGCCATCGGCATGGAAGCTGCAGGCGAAATTGTGGCTGTTGGCGACAAAGTCACCTCTATGTCGTCCTTCAAAGTGGGCGATCGGGTGATGGCGCGTTGCGGTGCAAGTTTCTCCGAATATGCACTCATGAACATCCAAGAAATGATGGCCATCCCAGACTCTCTTTCATGGGAACAAGCCGCAAGCATTCCAATCACATTCTTGGTGACCTATGACCTGTTGGTGCAACAAGGCAAGCTCAAAACAAACGATTGGATGCTCATCAATGGCGTCTCCTCTGGCGTCGGCGTTGCATCCTTGCAAATGGGTAAAGCACTTGGCGCTAAAGTCATTGGCACTTCAGGGTCTGCAGACAAGCTCAAGCATCGGCATTTGCTCAAGATCACCCGACTTCCACGCTGAGGTCATGCGCACAACCGAAGGCAAAGGCGTTCAGTTGATCGTGAACACCGTCGGTGGTTCTGTCTTTGAAGAAAGCCTCAAGTGCCTTTCTTTCCAAGGGCGCTTGGGTACTGTGGGTTATGTTGACGGCGTGTTGCACGCACCTTTGGACATTGAAGCCCTGCATGCCAAGAGACTCACCCTGTTTGGTGTCTCCAACAAAATGCGTTCACCCGATCAACGTGCAGAGCCCGTTTTGGGATTCATCAAAGACATCCTGCCAAGCTTTGCAGATGGCAGAATTCGCCCATGCTTAGATTCAGTTTTTGAATTCAAGGACTTGGAAGCTGCCAAAGCGCGAATGGAAAGCAACGCTCACGTTGGAAAAATTGTTTTGAAAGTGATCTCATCATGAAAAACCATTACCTTTTATCTCTTTTGTGCACAACCGCTTTGGGCTTTGGCACTCTGGCACAAGCCCAGACTCCTGCCAACTACCCCAACAAGCCTGTCAAAGTGGTGGTCGGTTTTGCACCCGGCGGTGCCGCAGACTATGTTGCACGAAACATCAGCGATGCCATGGGCAAGTCTTTGGGACAAGCCATTATTGTGGAAAACAAAGCGGGTGCAGGCTCAAGCATTGCCGCCGAATTTGTGTCTAAAGCAGCACCCGATGGCTACACCGTTTTGATTGCCAGCCCAAGCAGTATCTCAGTCAATCCTGCCCTCAATGCCAAGCTGGGTTACACACCCAAAGACTTGTTCCCAGTGACCAAGATCACCACATCGCCTTTGGTGGTTGCAGCCAACCCCAATGCAGGCTTGAACAGCTTGACCGAGCTGGTGGCCAAAGCCAAGAAAGCCCCTGGCAGCATCAACTACGCCACGTCGGGCAACGGCTCTGCACCCCATTTGGGCGCCGCCTTGTTTGCTCAAATTGCAGGCATCGAAATGACTCACATTCCTTTCAGAGGTGGGGCACCTGCTGTTCAATCGGTAGTGGCTGGCGATACACAACTGACCTTTGGCACTCCCCCTTCAGTGTTGCCCATGATTCAAGCAGGTCGACTCAAGGGATTGGGCGTGAGCACCAAAGAAAAATCTAGTTTGGTTCCAGGCATACCAGGCTCTGCTGAAGCAGGTTTTCCCGACTACGCCATTGAGTTTTGGTATGGCATTTTCTTGCCCAACGGAACACCTCCTGCGGTTGTGAAAAAGATTTTTGACGCAGCTCAATTTGCCATGTCGCAAGCTTCTGTCAAGGCGGCATTGGCGCGTGAAGGTACCGATGTGGATGTCTCAAAATCACCAGAACAGTTTGCTGCTTTTCTCAATGAAGATTCCAAGTTTTGGGTCAAGCTTGTGAAAAGTGCTGGCGTCAAATTAGATTGAAATGAGCAAACCCAATGGGCAACATCAACGTGAATGTTGCCCTTAAGTTGACACAAATAATTAAATATTTCGGTCAACAAGTGCGTCCTCCTTGCCGTTGAATGAACACTCCCGATCGGTGGAGTTTTCAAACAACATGAAGGAAACATCATGACTAAACTTCTCGCTACCTTGATCATTGGCGCATTCTCAGCAGCAGCTTTCGCCACTACGCCAGTCGCAGCACCTGCCGCAACAACTGCCGCGGCTCCCGCTGCTAAAACTGTGAAGGCTGAAGCAAAAACTGATGTCAAAGCAGATGCCAAAGCAGCGGCTAAAACTGAAGTCAAGCCAGAAGCCAAAACGGATGGCAAAAAAGCTGAAAAAGTAGCGAAAGAGGCCGCCAAAGACGGCGCCAAAAAGTAAGCTCACTCTCAAGGCGTCAACTACACATGGGTGTATTGGCGCCCTTTTTTCTAGATCGTTCCAGGGGGTCTGGCCTTCTAAATCAATCTGCTCTCTGTGCCGCACATTGTGCGAAAATCATTTTTTCTGGCATTGAAAGAGCACATTGACACCTGCTTTAAACGGGCAACTCCAAACCATCGCCAGTGGCACAGGTCACCTTTGTGCCTACGTGAAGGGGCAAGGTCGCCCAATTATTTTGGTGCACACCATCAATGCGGCTGCCAGCGCTGCCGAAGTTCGCCCCATTTTCGAATTTTTAAGCCAACACCGAGCTGTCTACGCCATCGATCTGCCCGGTTACGGCATGTCAGAACGTGCCGACCGCTTGTACACACCCCGGCTCATGACCGATGCCATACATGACTTGGTTCGACACATTCAAGTCGTACACGGCCACGAAGCAGTCGATGCTTTGGCCGTTTCTTTGTCATGCGAATTTTTAGCCCGAGCTGCCGCTGAACAACCAGCCCACTTTGAAACTATTTCTTTGGTCAGCCCCACCGGCTTCACAGGCTTGAAACTCAGACAAGCGCCAGAAGGTAAAACCTATGGACTCAATTTGCTTTGGAAGTTGCTCAAAGGACCTGGCTGGGGGCTTGCCATTTTCAATTTGCTCACTCGACCTAGCGTGATTCGGTATTTTTTGAACAAAACCTGGGGCTCCAAAAACATTGACGAAGAGATGTACCGTTATGCTGTTTGGACCACACAGCAGCCCGGCGCTCAGCATGCCCCTTTGTGCTTTTTGTCGGCGCAACTTTTTAGCGCAGACATCACCGATATTTACGACAGGCTCAAGCAGAAGGTTTGGATGAGCCATGGCACCCGAGGTGATTTTGTCGATTACCGTGGCAAGCAGCGTTATGCCCAATTCGCAAACTGGCGCTTCACGGTTTACCAAAGTGGCGCACTGCCCTACTTTGAAATGCCCGATCAATTTTCAGCAGACTTGCTTCAATTTATCAACCAAGCATGAAACTCTTTCCCAGCATGAATCAGCCAGGCGTTTGGATCACCACGCTCATGGCAGCCTCCATCCTCATGATCACCATGGGAACTCGACAATCCATGGGTTTGTATGTGGGCCCCTTGAATACCGATACCGGCTTGGGCATTGTGAGCATCAGTTTGGCCATGGCCATTGGTCAATTTGTGTGGGGGGCGGTTCAACCCATAGCCGGTGCCTTTGCCGACAAATACGGGCCACGACCTGTCTTGTTGTATGGTTTGCTTATCTTGGTGTTGGGTACAGCAGTCACCCCTTTTGTCACCAGCCAAATGGGCCTCATTCTCACCATGGGTTTACTGACTGCCATAGGATCGGGTGCTTGTAGCTTTTCAGTTTTACTGGGTGCTGCGGCACAACGCATGCCTGCGACATCACGCGGTGCCGCATCAGGCATCATCAATGCCGGTGGCTCTTTTGGACAATTTGTCTTCGCACCCATCATAGGCAAACTCATTCAATGGGTGGGCTGGATGGGCACCATGTGGTCTATGGCAGCCGTGGCACTGCTGGCAATTCCCTTGCTCAACCGTTTGACCAGCGACACCCATGCGCCAACTGCGGCGGCCACCACGCAGGAAGGTGGTTTGAAAAAAGCCGTCTCTGACGCGATGCGCAATCCCAGCTACTTGCTTTTGCACCTCGGGTTTTTTACCTGCGGCTTTCACATTGCATTTTTAGTCACCCATTTGCCCACCGAGGTTGGTTTGTGCGGACTGTCCCCTACCGTTGCCAGTTGGTCATTGGCCCTCATTGGCTTGGCCAATATTGTTGGCAGCTTGATTGCAGGCTCATGCGTCAATTTGTACCGCAGCAAATACGTTTTGGCCGTCATGTATGGTTCGCGCGCGGTGCTCATTGCTTTGTACTTGCTTGCGCCTAAAACAGAATGGACTTTCTATGCATTTGCCGTTGGCCTGGGCTTAACCTGGTTAGCCACGGTCCCACCCACCGCGGCCTTGGTAGGCAAACTGTTTGGCATCCGTTACTTGGCCACTTTGTTTGGCCTGACCCTGCTGTCGCATCAAATAGGCGGATTTTTAGGCGCTTATTTAGGCGGCTTGGTGTTTAATGCACAAGGCGACTACCACTGGATGTGGTGGGCAGACATTGCTTTGTCAGCCTTGGCGGCCCTCATCAATTTGCCCATCAAGGAAGCGCCTATTCAGAAACTGCAGGCAGCATGAAACTTCAGCGCTGCGGCATGTCTTTGTTGGAGAAGCCCAAACTGACTGTGGCATCGGCTGGAATGGGAGGCATTGTGGCATTCCAGTCTTCCCAAAGCGTTTTCAAAGCCTTGAGTTTGTCTGGCATGTGCTTGCCCAGATTCGCTCGCTCACGCGCATCTTCTTCTAGGTTGAACAAGTAGTCATGGCCATCCACGCACAAGTACTTCCAATCTCCCAACCGAACAGCACGTTGTCCCCTGTGGTTCATGCGCCAAAACAACGGCCGATCAAACGTCGCTTGTGGATTTTGAAACAAAGGCAAAAGCGAAACCCCGTCAAAGGGGTAATCTATGTGTGCCTGCCCTCCTCCTAGCGCCACCATGGTGGCTGACCAGTCCATGGTCATGCAATGTTGAGAGGTCAGGGTTCCTGGCGCAATACCTTCAGGCCAGTGCGCAATCCAAGGCACCCGTATTCCACCTTCTGTGAGATCCATTTTGCCGCCCACCAAAGGCCAGTTGTCACTGAATCTTTCACCGCCGTTGTCGCTGGTGAAAACAATCAAGGTGTTGTCAAGTTGCCCTGTTTCTTTTAGCGCCTGCACTACCCAGCCAATGCCTTCGTCCATGTGGTGAATCATGCGGTGGTAGGTGTGAATGTTGCCACCATGTAAATGGAAGATATTGTCCTTGATGGTTTGCGCAAGCGCATGGTCTTCTCGAGTTTCCCAGGGCCAATGCGGCGCTGTGTAATGCATGCTCAAAAAGAACGGTTGTGTGGTGTCTTGCGCCATGCGCTTTACAAAATCAACCGATTGATTGGAGATCAAATCGGTCAAATAGCCCTCATGCGGCTGCTCTTCTTCACCTACCCACAAATCGTGAGCTCCCGTAGAAGCACAATGCGTGAAGTAATCAACACCACCTGCCATGGGGCCAAAAAACTCATCGTAGCCAGACCTCAAAGGGCCAAAGGCTGGCGGATATCCCAAGTGCCACTTGCCAATCAAGGCTGTCCGGTAGCCCTGCTCTTTGAGCAGCGAGGGCAATGTGGGGTGGTCGGGGGGCAATCCCAAGGTGGTGCTGGTTCTGGCTTTGCTGTTGATGGGCTCTTCCGCTGCGCCGCGCAAACGATACTGGTACCTGGCCGTCATGAGCCCAAATCGGGTGGGCGAGCACACGGGAGAATTGGCATAGCCGTTGGCAAACTTCAAGCCGTTGGCTGCCAGTTCGTCTAGCACGGGCGACACTTTGCCAAAATGTGCATCACGACCGCCGTAGCAACCTAAATCGGCAAATCCCAAATCGTCGGCCACGATGAAAATGATATTTGGACGTTTCATGTGCACTATCCTTGTAATTGATGGACTCAATTTTCACACGATTTGGAACCTATCGTGGAACTTGAAGGTCACGCCAGAATAGCCCTTCATGGGAGCCAACGCTTGAGCATTTCTGGGCTTGGTGGACCAATCACTTTTTGCAAATTTCCCTTGGCATCAATCATCACAACATATGGCGTGACGTTGGGCCATGCAGGATCAATCGACTGCCTAATCTCGGGCTCAAAGCCTTCAAAGGCATACATCTTGGTGATTCCCTTGAAGTGGCTGGCATGCCTCAGGGCTTTGGTGCCACTGGCATCCATCATGACGGCCATCAGGGGAACGGGCTTGCCTTTTTCTTTCACAGCTTGGTGAAGAACTTCAAAAGCTGCAGGGCACGTGCTGCAATAAGTGGTAGTGAACAAATAAGCAGCCGGCCGGGGCCCCTCTTTCAACAACTGCGGCCAGCTTTTTTCATGAAATGCATGGGTTGTGCTCAATGTCCGAGAAGCCTGGTTCTGATGCTGCTTCTGATGCTGGTGCTTCTGAGCGCTATCGCTGTGCTTGTGATCTTGCGCATGCAATGCTTGACCCAACAACATTGGCAAAGTCACAGCCAGGCTAGCGAGCTTTGGGAACAGGCGATTTGTATCTGAATGAAACATAGGCCAAGCTTTCAGTTGATTAAGGAGAGAGGTCATAAACTTTGATCTCCGTGGTATTGCGCCACACAACAAGCATTTTTTCTGCGCGCTGAACCAAGCGCGGATGGTCATTGGGGCCTTGTGCATTGCCCAATACTTTCAGATTGAAACTCTGGCCGGCGTCTTCTGAAATCCAAGCTTTGAGTGTGGATTGACTGCCCTCACTGACTCGCCACACGATTACCACTCTTTGTTTGTGAGAAAGGACATCGGCATGCTCAGCTCGTGCATCTGGCAAAGGCTTCACGGTGTTTAAAAGCGGTTCACCTTGGGCACCAAGACGTGCATACCTCACACCCGCCACATCTTGGCCGTCTTGTTTGCGAATCCCAAACCAGACCATGTGAAATCTAGTTTGGGAAGTGTTGGAAGCTGCATCTTTGCCAGATTGCCCTTGGTATGCTGCCAGACCGGGTCCATGGTGCGGACATGCATTGATTTGCCAATCGTCAAATGTGCTTCTGACAGGGTTTTTGGTTTGCCCTTTCGATGAGGACTGCACGTTTGCAGAGGCCTCCGGCAAAAATGCAAAACCGTGGTCACGCGTCTGCTCACCAAATACATGACGCCAAACCGCAGCCACTTTGCCATCTGGCGTGTTGCTCATGGCAATACGGCAGCACTCACAAGAATGGTCTGCCAATTTGTAATCAGCGCTGAATGTGGCACCGCCATCTTTGGAAACGTTGCCATACACGGCTGCACCGATGTACTTCGGCCCAGCACCTTTGGCAGGGATGTCACGCTTATCGATCCAGAGTGTGTGCAAATGACCTTGCGCATCAAAAAGAATCGATTCGAAGCGATGCGTGATTTCTTGTCGATCTTGGTGAACCGTGAATGGCGCGGAGAAGGTCTGCCCACCATCCGTGCTTCGAAGCATTCTGACAAAGCCGGTATAGGGCTTTGTAAGAGGTTGCGTATAGGTCACAACAGCCCAACCATTTGGGCCAAAAGCCATTTTGGTCCGCGACTCCCCATCGGCTGCAATCTCGTCTTTTTGGGTATTCAAAATGACAGGGGCTGTCCACTGCCCCAGGGCTTGAGCAGGTGAAGACTGCATGAACAGTTGGCCATGCTCATTCAGCCCCACCACCCACAAGCGACCATCGGGGGCCAATGCAGCCCCGGTGGCCAGTTGCATACGCTTGGCATGTTTGGCGGGTTTGTTTTGCGCGCTGGCAGATAACGATGTGCTCATGCCCAGCACCAGCAGGCCGCAAGCCATCAATGCCAACCACACATGTTTCAAAGATCGCATGACATTCCTTTCAAATCAAACTCAAGTACCAAAAGACTTGTTCAAGCCCACCATGACACTGCGAGGCGCCCCAAGTTGATAGGTGTTTTGCGT
>JAPLPO010000012.1 GCA_026400155.1 Burkholderiales bacterium
GAAAGACGCCCAAGAATTGATGGCTTTGCAAGCCAAACTGTTCCAGCCTTTGGCTGAGAAAACAGCTGCTTACAGCCGTCACCTCTATGACATCGCTTCTGGCACTTCTAACGAATTCACAAAAGCTTTGGAAGCCCAAACAGCTGCTGCTCAAAAGCAGTTTGCTAACTTGGTTGACTCCGCTACTTCTAACGCACCTGCTGGCACTGAGACAGCCGTTGCCGTGATGAAAAGCGCTGTGAACGCTGCTAACACCGCTTATGAGTCCGTTCAAAAAGCTGTGAAACAAGCCACTGACATGGCTGAAGCCAACATGGCTGCTGTGACCAACACAGCAGTTGCCACTGCCAAGACTGCTACTAAAAAGCGTTAATGCGTCAAACCTGAATTAGGCCAGAGTTCTTCTGGCTTGGGTCAGACAAAAAAGCCGGTTTTTAAAACTGGCTTTTTTTTCGTTCAAACAAAGATGATCATGGCTTTATGGCTTCAAGGCATAGCCGCTGAGCACTTCTTTCAGCCTTGGCAAAGCTTTGAGCATGGCTTCCCTGCCCGCTTCAATCGATTTGCGTCTGGCCGCAAAGTCGGCACTCTTCACACCCATCAGCGCGGGCTTGACCACCACGTCGGCATCTTTCAACAAAACAGTATTCAAGCTTTTACCCATGATGTTGAAGGTCTGCATCAAGATTTGAAATGTGTCAGATGCAGGACTGCCTTCAGGGTCGGTGGAGATATCAACCGCAATGACCACATTGGCACCCATCTCTCGCGCCTGCCTCACAGGCACCGGCGAGACCAAGCCACCATCGACATATTCTCGACTGCCAATTTTGACGGGTTGAAAAACAGCTGGAACGGCACTGGAGGCTCTGACAGCCGAGCCAGTATTGCCTCTTCTAAAAAGCACTGGCTCCCCGCTGTGCAAATCGGTGGCCACAATGCCCAAGGGTATCTTCATTTGTTCAATCAAACGATTGCCAACTTGGTTGTTGACATACCGCGCCAAGGCCTCTCCTCTTAAGGCACCTCGGTTCAAAATGGGCATCATCCAGTCTGTAATTTCTGCCTCTTCCATGGTCTCGGCCACTCGTCTCAATTGGGTGCTGTTTTTGCCACTGGCGTACATGGCTGCAACCAAGCTGCCTGCAGAAGTGCCCACCACCAAGTCGGGTTGAATACCCGCCTCTTCTAAAACTTGAATAACGCCCACATGCGCAAATCCTCGGGCAGCGCCGCTGCCCAAAGCCAAGCCCAAATTTAGTACCTTCAAAGGGGGTGGTGCTGGTGGCACAGCGATAGGCGCAACCGTGCTTGATCCAGCCGTAGGCGTCTCCGCAGCACCAGGGGTTTTGATCACTTGGGTGTCTGGCGCTTTAACGCTGGCACAACCCGTTAAAACGAGTACACCGATCAAACTCATGACACACAGACTGATCCTGAGCACATCTCGCCAAACAGGGCTTGACCTCAAGGGCCACGACTTCACTTGCATAATGTTGAATCTAATTTTGAAATACTTTGGTTTTCATGGAACACCTTCAACAAACCACCCTCAAGCGCTGGCCAACGGGATTCATTGCGCTGGGCGCATTCATGGCGGCCCTGTCGGTCATGGCGTCTGCTTACGCTTCGCATGGCAACAGTTTAAACGGCACTTCACCCCTCATGGTCCAAGCCAGTCTGAACTTACTTCAATTTCATTCGATTGGCCTCATTTTGATTGGCATCCTCGGACATTCAAGGCCAAAAGAAAAACGCCTGCAGCTTGCAGGCGCCCTGTTTGTGATCGGCTGTTTATTTTTCTCGATCAACATTTTGCTGCGCGCCTGGCACGACATCCAAACTTTCAAGGCCTTGGTGCCTTGGGGCGGTACCAGTTTTATTCTAGGATGGTTGGCCTTGACTTTGGCTTATGTGCGCAAAAGTTCAATGCAGGCGCCTGAACTTAAGCCGCCACCGGCGTCCGAATAAGGTGGTCAAACGCACTGAGCGCCGCTTTCGCACCATCACCCGCAGCAATCACAATTTGCTTGAATGGCACCGTGGTGCAATCGCCAGCTGCAAACACACCCGGCACATTAGTATGACCCTTGGCATCCACCACAATTTCACCAAACTTAGACAGCTCCAGGGTGTCCTTTAAAAACTCGGTGTTGGGTATCAAGCCAATCTGAACAAACACACCTTCTAAGGCCACATGGTGTTCTTCGCCAGATGCGCGGTCTTTGAAGCGAATGCCATTGACCACACTGCCGTCTCCCGTAATTTCAGTGGTTTGGGCGTTGGTGTGAATGGTCACGTTGTTCAAGCTTTTGAGTTTGTTCACCAGCACCGCATCGGCTTTGAGTTGATCGGCAAACTCAATGACCGTGACGTGGGCCACGATGCCCGCCAAATCAATGGCCGCCTCAATGCCTGAGTTTCCACCGCCAATGACCGCGGTGCGCTTGCCTTTGAACAAAGGACCATCACAGTGAGGGCAATAAGCCACACCCTTGTTTTTATAGGTTTGCTCTCCTGGCACATTGACGTTGCGCCAGCGTGCACCAGTTGACAAGATCACGGTGCGCGCATTCAACACGCCGCCGTTTTCCATCTGCACGTGAATCAGTCCGCCCGACTCTGTGGCCGGAATCACTTTGGCTACCTTTTGCAAATTCATGATGTCAACACCGTAGTGACGAACTTGGGCTTCCATGGCTGCACCAAATTTAGGGCCGTCTGTTTCCAACACAGAGATGTAGTTTTCAATAGCCATGGTGTCATTCACCTGACCGCCAAAACGCTCAGCCGCAATGCCCACTCGAATGCCTTTGCGGGCTGCATACACTGCTGCCGCAGCGCCAGCAGGACCACCGCCCACAATCAACACATCAAAGTCTTCTTTGGCGTTGATCTTGGCGGCATCGCGATGTGCTGCACCGGTATCGATTTTGGCCACAATTTCTTCAACAGACATGCGGCCAGAGCCAAACACCTTGCCATTCAAGAACACCATGGGCACTGCCATGATCTCGCGCTCAGTCACTTCTTGTTGGAACGCACCGCCTTCAATGACCACCGTTTTCACTTTGGGATTGAAGATGGCCATGAGCGACAAAGCCTGCACCACATCAGGACAGTTGTGGCATGACAAAGACATGTAGACCTCGAAGTTGAAATCGCCATCGAGGGCTTTGATAGCGTCGATGACATCGGCTTCTACTTTGGGCGGGTGACCCCCCGTCCAAAGCAGAGCCAATACCAAGGAGGTGAACTCGTGACCCAGGGGCAATCCTGCAAAGCAAACACCTTGCGCCTCACCCTCGCGCACAACGAGAAAAGAAGGGCTGCGCGCATCGGTGCCTGAAGTGTCCAGGCTCACCTTGTCTGACAAACCCACAATGGTCTCAAGCAAACTGCGCATCTCTAGGCCGGTCTCGCTTTCGTCCAAAGTGGCAATCAAGCGGATGGGGCTTCTGAGCATGCCCAAGTAAGTTTGCAATTGTGATTTGAGGGTGTCGTCTAACATGGTTTTCTCCCGACGCGATGCGCCGATTTGTTTTTAAAAATTAGATCTTGCCGACCAAATCCAAGGAAGGTGTCAATGTCTTGGCGCCTTCTTTCCACTTGGCGGGACAAACTTGACCCGGGTTTGCGGCTGTGTATTGCGCAGCTGTCAACTTGCGCAGTGTTTCAGACACGTCACGTGCAATTTCGTTGGAATGCACTTCCATGGTCTTGATGATGCCTTCGGGGTTAATGATGAAGGTACCGCGCAATGCCAAACCTTCTTCAGGGATGTGCACGCCAAATGCGTTGGTCAATGTGTGTGTCGGGTCACCCACCAATGGGAACTTGGCCTTGCCCACCGCGGGTGATGTCTCGTGCCACACTTTGTGTGAGAAGTGCGTGTCGGTGGTGACGATGTAAACCTCGGCACCCGCCTTTTGGAAGGCAGGGTAGTTGTCGGCCGCGTCTTCAATTTCGGTGGGGCAGTTGAAGGTGAAAGCGGCAGGCATGAAAATGAGCACAGACCATTTGCCTTTGAGGCTGGCGTCTGACACTTCAATGAACTTGCCGTTGTGGAAAGCTTGGGTTTTAAAGGGCTGAACTTGCGTATTGATAAGAGTCATGGTGTTACCTTGAGGGTGATTAAAGAAAAATGCTTAATGAGAAAACTCATTGAGACCAATAGTAAACCCTAATAGTAAAAACCCTGATTGGTATTGATTATGAGTCCGATAGTTTTAATTTGATTCACCCATGCATAATTGACGTTACGTCAACCAAATAAGGGGTATTCATGGACATCAAAGACAAGGTCTTCATTGTGACTGGCGGTGCATCGGGCCTGGGCGAAGGCACTGCTCGCATGTTGGCTGCACATGGCGGCAGAGTAGTCATTGCAGACATGCAGGCTGAAAAAGGCGAGGCCATTGCCAAAGAAATTGGCGGCGCTTTCGTGAAGTGTGATGTAAGCAACGAGGCCGACGGCCAAGCCGTGGTGGCCAAAGCGGTGTCGCTGGGCAAATTGGTTGGCTTGGTGAACTGTGCTGGCATTGCTCCTGCAGAAAAAACAGTGGGTAAAAATGGTGCTCACTCGCTGGCCGTTTTCAGTAAAACCATCACCGTCAACTTGATCGGTAGCTTCAACATGATTCGCTTGGCTTCAGAAGCCATGTGCAAAAACGAACCCGAAGCCACAGGCGAACGCGGCGTCATGATTTCAACGGCCTCTGTGGCGGCTTACGATGGGCAAATTGGTCAAGCGGCTTACTCGGCATCCAAGGGCGGTGTGGTGGGCATGACGCTGCCCATTGCGCGCGACCTGGCACGCAACGGGGTGCGCAACATGACCATTGCCCCTGGCATTTTTGGCACCCCCATGGTGTTTGGCATGCCACAAGAAGTGCAAGATGCACTGGCTGCTGCGGTGCCCTTCCCTAGCCGCCTTGGAACGCCCAACGATTACGCCAAGTTGGTGAAGCACATCTTGGAAAATGACATGCTCAATGGTGAGGTCATCCGCTTGGATGGCGCCATTCGACTCGCCCCCAAATAAGTCATACTCTGCCTTCCAATTCTTGGAGGGCGCTTATGAAATTTCCAAAATCTCGCAGCAAGCTGATGCTTGCTGCTGCTGTTTTGGGCGGCACACTGAGTGCTTGTGCACCTAAGCAAAACACATTTCATCTCGTCACGCCAGACCAACCCAAAGATCAGGTCAGCCATCAGGCAAAACCGGGTTGGGCCACCCAAGGGTTTTCTGTGGCAGCGGCCAACCCATTGGCCACGGATGCTGGCTATCAAGTGCTCAAAGCTGGCGGCTCTGCCATCGATGCGGCCATTGCCGTTCAAATGGTTTTGACCTTGGTTGAACCCCAGTCGAGTGGCATTGGTGGGGGCGCCTTTGTGCTTCACCACGATGGCAAAAAAGTAGAGGCCTATGATGGTCGAGAAGTTGCACCTTCTGCCGCTACAGACAAACTCTTTTTAGATGCTCAAGGCAAACCTTTGCCCTTTATGGAGGGTGTCTTAAGCGGTCTTTCCGTGGGTGTGCCTGGCACCTTGAGCGTGCTTGAAACAGCCCACAAAGAACATGGCAAGTTACCTTGGGCCACACTCATGCAACCGGCCATTCAATTGGCGGAACAAGGCTTCAAAATCAGCCCCCGATTGCACCAAGCCTTGCTTGCCGAAAATGATTTGATCAATGACGCCTTGGCGGCAAGCTACTTCTATGATGCCCAGCGCAAGCCACACCCAGTGGGTTATGTTCTCAAAAATCCAGAGTTGGCAACCGTTCTGCGCACCATTGCGGTCCAAGGTTCCCAAGCTTTGAAGCAAGGGGCTGTGGCACAAGCCTTGGTTCAAAAAGTTCGCCAGCATCCCACCCGACCTGGCAGCATGACGCTGCAAGATTTGGCAAATTACAAGGTTAAAAAGCGCGAGCCTTTGTGCTTTGACCATGTGGTTCAAACCACTGGGAAAAGCTTTCAGATTTGTGGCTTCCCTCCGCCAAGCTCGGGCGCTTTGGCCATTGGACAAATACTGGGCATCCTGAACAACACCCCAGCCGGAAACATGCCGCTGCAGGAAGGTCTGCCCGGCAGTGAATGGCTGCACTTCTACACCGAGGCCGCTCGATTGGCATTTGCAGACCGAGCGCAGTTTGTGGGCGACCCCGACTTTGTGAAAGCGCCGGGGGGCAATTGGAAAACCATGCTGCACCCTACCTATCTTCAGCAGCGCAGCCGCCTCATTGGCGAGCAAAGCATGAAGATGGCGCAAGCCGGCAATCCAGCCGAATTTCAATCAGTCTACTCACCCATGCCTCACCAAGAGGAATACGGCACCAGCCACATCAGCGTGATCGACCGATATGGCAACTCTGTGGCCATGACCACCACCATTGAAGCCGTGTTTGGCTCAAGGCTCATGGTCAATACAGGCCAAGGCCGCCAAGGTGGGTTCTTGCTGAACAACGAACTCACGGACTTTAGCTTTGCACCAACCGATGCCAAAGGCGTTCCCATTGCCAACCGAGTTGAAGGTGGTAAGCGTCCGCGGTCTTCTATGTCGCCAACCTTGGTGTTTGAAAAAGACTCCGGCCATCTCAAAATGACGGGTGGCAGCCCTGGCGGTGCCGTCATCATTCATTACACCGGCAAGCTGCTCATTGGCACATTGCAATGGGGCTTGAACACGCAGCAAGCTATCAATTTGCCCAACTTTGGTTCGCTCAACGGCCCCACTGTTTTAGAAGAAAAGCGGTTTCCAGAAAACACCGTCAAGGCGCTTCAGGCCAGGGGCCATGAGGTTCGTGAAATGCCTTTGCCCAGTGGGCTTCAGGCAATTGAAGTGACTCCCAAGGGTTTCTTCGGCGGCGCAGATCCGCGCCGTGAAGGGGTGGTGATGGGGCCCAAGCCTTAGACGATAGGGTCTAGGCTTGTGGTCCCATTGGGTCAATACGCTTGGCCGAGTTGACCCAAGATGGCTGGGTTTTCCAAGGTGCTGATGTCTTGCGTGATTTGCTCGCCCTTGGCCAAGCTGCGCAACAAGCGGCGCATGATTTTGCCGGAGCGCGTTTTGGGCAAGTTTTCGCCAAAGCGAATGTCTTTGGGCTTGGCAATGGGGCCAATTTCTTTGGCGATGTGATCGCGCAATTGTTTGGCAATGGCCTTGCCTTCGTCGCCTGTCGGCAAGGGCCGCTTTAGCACTACAAACGCACAAATAGCTTCGCCGGTGGTTTCGTCCGGACGACCTACCACAGCGGCTTCGGCCACCAACTCGGTGCAGCTGACCAAGGCAGATTCAATTTCCATGGTGCCCATGCGGTGACCCGACACATTCAACACGTCGTCAATGCGACCCGTGATGGTGAAATAACCAGATTCAGCATCGCGAATGGCACCGTCGCCGGCCAAGTAGTACTTGCCTTGGAAGTCGGCTGGGTAGTAACTTTTTACAAAGCGATCGGGGTCACCCCAGATGGTGCGAATCATGGAAGGCCATGGGCGCTTGACCACCAAGATACCGCCTTGGCCATTGGGCATGTCCTTGCCTGTTTCGTCCACGATGGCCGCTTGAATACCGGGGAAAGGCAAGGTGCAAGAACCGGGCACCATGGGCGTCACGCCTGGCAGAGGCGTGATCATGTGGCCACCGGTTTCGGTTTGCCAGAAGGTGTCGACAATGGGGCAATTGCCGCCACCCACATGCTTGTGATACCACTCCCAAGCAGCTGGGTTGATGGGTTCGCCCACAGAACCGAGCAAGCGCAAGCTGCTCAAGTTGTAGCTCTTGGGATGAACTGCATCGTTGGCTTCTGCCGCTTTGATCAATGAACGAATGGCGGTAGGTGCTGTGTAAAAAATAGACACCTTGTGGTCTTGAATCATTTTCCAGAAACGGCCAGCGTCTGGGTAAGTGGGCACGCCCTCAAAAACAATTTCAGTGCCGCCCAAAGCCAAGGGGCCGTAGGTGATGTAGGTGTGTCCTGTGACCCAACCAATGTCGGCAGTGCACCAGAACACGTCGTCTTGTTTCAAGTCGAAGGTCCACTTGGTGGTGAGTGCTGCGTGCAACAAATAGCCGCCCGTGGAGTGTTGAACACCCTTTGGCTTGCCCGTAGAACCCGATGTGTAAAGCAAGAACAAGGGGTGTTCAGCGCCCACCCACTCAGGTTCACACGTGGTGGCTTGCTTGGCTACCAAGTCGTGCATCCAAGTGTCTCGGCCTGCATTCATGGCCACATCGGCGCCGCTGCGCTTGACCACCAGAACGTTTTGGATGCTGTTGCAACCACCCAAGGCAATGGCTTCATCGACAATGGATTTCAAGGGCAACTGTTTGCCACCGCGAATTTGGTGGTCTGCTGTGATCACGGCTTTGGCGCCGGTGTCTTCAATTCGATCGCGCAATGACTGCGCCGAGAAGCCACCAAACACCACAGAGTGCGTAGCGCCAATGCGGGCACAGGCTTGCATGGCGGCCACGCCATCGATGGACATGGAAATGTAAATAACGACGCGGTCGCCCTTTTGAATGCCGATGGATTTGAGGCCGTTGGCAATTTGGCAAGTCTTGGTCAGCAATTCGCTGTAGGTGATGCGCGTCACTTCGCCACCGTCGGCTTCAAAGATCAAGGCCGTTTTGTTGCCCAGGCCTTTTTCAACGTTGCGGTCTAAGCAGTTGTAGGAGGCATTCAGCGTACCGTCTTCAAACCATTTGAAGAAAGGGGCTTTGGACTCGTCCAAAACCTTGGTGAAAGGCGTTTTCCAAGAAATGAATTCTTTGGCCAAGCGGGCCCAGTAGCCTTCATAGTCGTTTTCGGCTTCTTTGCACAAGGCTTGGTAGGCTGGCATGCCTGAAATGTGGGCGTTTTTAACAAAATCAGCACTGGGCTGATAAACGGTGGCGCTCATTGTTTGTCTCCTAGGGTCTTATTCAAATTGCTGGTGCTGAATGTCGTGCTTGGCTCTTACAAAGCCCTGACTGACAGTATTCTTTCATATCTTGTTAAATCCGACATATTTTGGCAAATCTACGGCTTTAAAATCAGACAAACTCTTCCAAAGAATACCCATGGCTTCGAAACCCCCATCCCATCCTGAATCAGCGGCAATGCGTCCCCTGCCCAAATTGATTTTTGCCAGCCGCTGGTTGCAACTTCCCTTGTACCTCGGACTGATCTTGGCCCAAGGCGTTTATGTGTTCCATTTTTGGGTGGAATTGGTGCACTTGTTGGAAGCCGTCTTCGGCAGTCAAACCGCCCTTCAAGCCTTGATCTCTGGCATCGGCTACAAAGTTGATGTTCCCATTACGCAATTGAACGAGACCATCATCATGCTGGTGGTTTTGGCCCTCATTGACGTGGTCATGATTTCAAACCTGCTCATCATGGTCATTGTGGGTGGCTACGAAACTTTTGTGTCACGCATGAATTTAGAAAACCACCCCGATCAACCAGAATGGTTGAGCCATGTGAATGCGTCTGTTTTGAAAGTGAAGCTGGGCACCGCCATCATCGGCATCAGTTCCATTCATTTGCTCAAAACTTTTATCAATGCAGCCAACTACACCGAGCAAGTTCTGATGTGGCAAACCATCATCCACGTCACCTTCCTTCTCAGCGCTTTGGCCATTGCCTACACCGACAAGCTGATGTCACACCACAACAATCATTGAAAGTAAGACATGACGACTTTGATCAAAGAAGAAGACCTGATTGAATCGATTGCAGCTTCCTTGCAGTACATCAGCTATTACCATCCCGCCGATTTCATTTCGCATTTAGCAAGCGCCTATCACCGCGAACAAAGTCCTGCGGCCAAAGACGCCCTGGCTCAAATTTTGACCAACAGCAAAATGAGTGCCGTTGGACACCGCCCGATGTGCCAAGACACCGGCATCGTCAATGTGTTTTTAAAAGTCGGCATGGACATCAAGTTCGAAAACTTCAAAGGCGGCCTCGAAGATGCCATCAACGAAGGTGTGCGCCGCGGCTACAACTATGCCGACAATATGTTGCGCGCATCGATCGTTTCTGATCCTGAATTTGCTCGCAAAAACACACGAGACAATTCCCCTGCCGTCATCTTCACCCAACTGGTACCTGGCAATAAACTAGACATTACCGTGGCGGCAAAAGGTGGTGGCAGCGAAAACAAATCCAAAATGGTCATGCTCAACCCCAGCGACAGCGTTGTCGATTGGGTCTTGAAAACAGTGCCCACCATGGGTGCGGGCTGGTGCCCTCCCGGCATGCTTGGCATTGGCATTGGGGGTACTGCAGAAAAAGCAGTTCTCATGGCCAAAGAAAGTTTGATGGACGACTTGGATATGTACCAACTGCTCGAGAAGTCAAGCAAGGGCGAGAAGCTCACGCAAGTTGAAAATATGCGTTTGGAAATTTATGACAAGGTCAATGGCTTGGGCATTGGCGCGCAAGGCTTGGGCGGTCTGACCACCGTGCTCGATGTCAAAATTAAGATGTATCCCACGCACGCTGCCAGCAAACCTGTGGCCATGATTCCAAACTGTGCGGCAACCCGACACGCACACTTCGTGATGGACGGCTCTGGCCCCGTTTACTTGGACGTGCCCTCTCTCGATCTCTGGCCTGATGTGAGCTGGACACCGAATACAGAAAAAAGCAAGCGCGTTGATTTGAATGCCCTCACGCCCGCTGAGGTGGCCAGCTGGAAGCCCGGCCAAACGTTGCTTTTAAACGGCAAGATGCTGACTGGCCGCGATGCGGCCCACAAGCGAATTCAAGACATGCTGGCCAAAGGCGAAAAGTTGCCAGTTGATTTCACCAACCGCATCATTTACTACGTTGGCCCAGTCGATCCTATCAAGGGCGAAGCAGTCGGCCCTGCAGGCCCCACCACCTCGACGCGCATGGACAAATTCACCGAGATGATGCTGGCCCAAACCGGCCTCATTGCCATGGTCGGCAAAGCCGAACGCGGACCTGAGGCCATCACAGCCATTCAGAAGCACAAGTCTGCCTATCTCATGGCGGTGGGCGGTGCAGCTTACTTGGTGTCAAAAGCCATTAAGCAATCTAAAGTGGTTGGGTTTGCCGACCTTGGCATGGAAGCCATTTACGAGTTTGATGTTGTCGACATGCCAGTCACGGTAGCGGTTGATTCTGGTGGTACCAGCGCCCACATCACTGGCCCTGCAGAATGGCAAAAACGCATTGCTACGGGCGAGTTCAAAGGCATCAAAGTTGGCGCAAATTGAGCCTAACAAGTCAGGCTTCATTGGCGTTTTTGACAGCGGCATTGGTGGCCTGAGTGTGTTGCAAGCCTTGCGTGCAGAAATGCCGCAAGAGCGTTTTGTGTATTGGGCAGACCGCGGCTTTGCGCCCTATGGTGAACGCAGTGACGAATTTGTCATTGAAAGATCTCATTTCGTCACACAACAATTGTTGGCGCAAGGACCTGTCAAAGCGGTTGTGGTGGCATGCAACACGGCTACGGCTGTGGCCATCGAAAGCTTGCGCGCCACATTTCCAAATTTGACATTCATTGGCGTAGAGCCCGCCCTCAAACCCGCCCTGGCGCAAACACAAACCCTTCGCGTAGGTGTGATGGGCACACAAGGCACCCTGAGCAGTGCGCGCTTTGAAAAATTGCTGAAGTCTGTTTTGGCGGATGCAAAACCCAAGACTTGTGAATTTGTGCTGCAGGCCTGCAAAGGCTTGGCACTTGCCATTGAGCAACAAACCGAAAAATCTTTGGAAGACACACGGGCACTGGAAGATTTGTGTGCTCAGCATGTTCAATGCATGGGCAGCTTTGGCTTAGAGGCAGGCCAAATTGACACCTTGGTTTTAGGCTGTACCCACTATGTGTTTGTGCAAGATATGTTGCGCAAATTGGTGGGGCCTGATGTCAACATCATTTCGACCGGCGAAGCCGTTGCCAAGCAAACCAAACGGCTCATTGTTCCTGTAACGGGCCACACAGAAACCACCGACGTGTCAAACCAGATTCAGCTATGGACCACAGGTTCATTGGAGGCACTTCAGTCGGCTGCAAGTCGCTGGCTTAACCTGCCAGCCCATCACTGTCACCTCTTTCAAACCCCAAGCGCCAAAGAACTAAGTTGAAAAACTAAGCTGAAGCCCACAAGCGCTCACCACCCGCCTCCAGATGCGTGAGGTACACACGCAGTTCAAACTCAGATTGCGCGTAGTCGGGGGCCATGTGGTGGCACAGTTTGTAAAAAGCTTTGTCGTGCTCACGCACTTTCAAATGTGCCAACTCATGCACGGCAATCATTTGCAAAAAGGCCAAAGGGGTGTCCTTGAACAAGGCCGCCACTTTGATGTCCCGCTTTGACTTCAATTTGCTGCCTTGAATGCGCGAGGTGGTGGTGTGCAAACCCAGCGCGTGTTGAATGATGTGCAGCTTGCTGTCAAAGCTCACCTTGTTGATAGGGTCGGCTTGCCTTAGAAATTCATTTTTCAGGTCGATCACATAGGCATACAGCGCAGAGTCTGTGCGAACACCATGCGGCTCTGAGTGCCGTGAGAGAAGCCAAGCACCCAAGCCAGGGCCTTCGATGATTTTTTGCACCTGCTGCTGCAATGCTTCTGGATAGGCCTGCAAATACTTGAAGGGCGTATTCACGCTTGTCACTGTGGTCACGATTGCCCAGAAGCTTTGAGCTGACCGCGCTGCACATTGACAGGCAACAACAAGAGCCAACCCACCACAAACAACAGGGTGGTGCTGGCAATGGCCAAACGCTGGTTGCCATCCGTAAGCCAAGTGATCAAGCCATAACCCAAGGGCCCCACAATGCTGGCCAGCCGAATGGCAAAGGTCCACAAGCCAAAGAACTCGGCCAATCGATTGGCAGGAATCAACATACCCGCCATGGCTCTGCCGGTTGACTGACTGGAGCCCATGCAAACACCGGCCAGTGCAGCGGCCCACCAAAAGACTTCTTTGCTGCTGGTGAGGGCCGCCATGACGCACGTGATGCTCCACCCTAGCAAGGTTAAAGACAAAGCCAATTTATGACCGATTTTGTCTTGCGCATAACCAAACACCAAGGCCCCCACAAAGGCGGCGATGTTGAGAACAAAAATCAGCACCATGGTTTCTTGCGGTTGAAAGCCGATCACTTGTTCCGCATAGATGGCGGCCAAGGTAATGGCCACCGCCACGCCGCCTTGGTAAGCCACGGCGCAAGCCATTAGCTGCATGAAGTCTTTGTAGGCCTTGGCTTCTTGAAATGTTTGGCGCAATTGTTGCCATTGACTGGTGGCGCGCTCTCTGCTTAATTGTGGCTGTGCATGCTCTTTCA
>JAPLPO010000176.1 GCA_026400155.1 Burkholderiales bacterium
CGATAAGTTGCGGTACCACTTGGCCATCGCTTTTTTCAACCTTCATCCAAAAGGGCAGGTCATCACCATAGTAGTCGGAGTCGTATTCGAAGCCACCAAAATCTGCCACCAAGCGGCGCGTGCGGGGGCTGTCGCGGCCGGTGTACCAACCCAGGGGCCTTTCGCCGCTGAGCTTTTGCAAGATGGCCATCGCCTCTGCCATGTGTTCGCGTTCGGTGGCTTCATCGATGTTTTGATAGTGAATCCATTTCAAGCCATGGCAAGCAATGTCATAGCCTAATTCTTGAAACGCAGCCAACACATCGGGGTGCTTTTGAAGGGCCGTGGCCACACCAAACACTGTGAGGGGAAGTTTGCGTTGTTCAAATTCGCGCAGCAAACGCCACACACCGGCACGCGAGCCATATTCATAAATGCCCTCCATGCTGATGTGGCGATCGGGGTAGGCGGCGGGGTTGAACATTTCAGACAAGAATTGCTCAGAGCCAGCATCGCCGTGCAACACAGAATTCTCGCCACCTTCTTCGTAGTTCAAAACAAATTGCACCGCCACGCGGGCTTGGCCGGGCCACTGGGCGTGAGGTGGATTGCGGCCGTAACCTATTAAATCGCGAGGATAGGCAGCAGTGGTGTCGTAGACAGAGTTGTTCATGACAGGGCCATTGAAATATCGTGGGTTGGAATTTTTTTGTTGAAGCTCAAACTGCTTTCCACAAAGATCAAATGCTCTTCCATGAGGCGTGCTGCCAGGTCGGCATCTTTCTTGGCCATGGCTTCCACAATGGCATCGTGTTCATCAGCGGAATGCTGCGCAGCGTTGCGAGACTGGTACATGAGCGTGATTAAGGCGCATCGTGAAATGAGCTCGCCCAAGCTTTGCGCCAACACATGGTTGCCCATGAGCTCAGCAATGCGCACATGAAAATCGCCCAACAACTCTGTTCGGCCATGCACATCTTCTTGGGCTACAGCTTCTTTTTCTTGTTTAGTGTGTGCCTTCAGGGCGCGTATTTTGGCGGGTGTGATGTCGCGCACAAATTCACGCGTCATTTGAACTTCGAGCATGCGGCGAACGGCAAACACCTGCTTGGCTTCATCGGCAGAAGGTGCTGCTACAAAGGCGCCTCTGGCGGGCTCCATGCGAATCAGTCGGTTTTGAGAAAGCTGAAAAAGCGCTTGCCTGACCAAGGTCCGAGACACGCCAAAGTGGGTGGCCAGCTTTTGCTCAGCCAATTTGGACCCAGGCATCAGTCGGTGCTCCACAATGGCTTTGGTCAAAGCGCTGACAATGGCGTGGGTAGATGAGGTTTCCATGCGGAATGATGATAGCTTCAAAAGCCAAAAGTGTATACACTTTCAGTCGACCATTTCAAGGAAAGATGAACCATGGGTTTGAGCACACACGTTTTGGACACCATGCATGGTTGTCCCGCAGCAGGCATGCAGGTAAGCCTGTACACCACCGAGGGCCAATTTGCCACCTTGGTGAAAAGTTTCAAATTGAATGCCGATGGGCGCAACCCAGACGGCCCCCTGTATGACAATGCCAGCCTGCAAAAGGGCACTTACCGACTGGTATTTGATGTGGCGGGTTATTTCAAGGCCAAGGGCGTGAAGCTGCCAGAGCCTTCATTCTTGAACTTGGTGAGTTTGGACTTTGGGGTGGCCGATGTCACCCAGCACTACCATGTGCCGCTGTTGGCCAGCCCTTGGAGCTACGCCACTTACCGCGGCTCTTGAATTCGCAATTATTTCTAGCTGAAGTACCCCTTGAGGGTTGGTAAATCAATAAAATCAGCTTTTGTTTTGAACCTAACCGAAACCCCTCCTCATGAGCCAAGTGACCAACACTGTGCGTTTTGTGCTTGACGGCCAAATTGTCGAAGCCCAAGGCGTACGCCGCACCACCACCGTTTTAGATTACCTGCGCGAGAAATTGCACCGCACAGGCACCAAGGAGGGATGTGCGGAGGGCGACTGCGGCGCTTGTGTGGTCATGGTGGGCGATTTGAACGCCGAAGGCCAAGGCGTCGATTACAAGGCCGTCAACAGTTGCATTCAATTGCTGCCTTCGCTCGATGGCAAGTCAATAAAAACAGTTGAGAGCCTTAAAAAACCTGACGGCAGTTTGCACCCTGTGCAAAAAGCCATGGTCGATTGCCATGGCTCACAGTGCGGTTTCTGCACCCCCGGTATTGTGATGAGTCTGGTCAATTTGGTGCAAGTCAACCAAAGCCCCAAGCGCCAAGAAGTGAGCGATGCACTCAGTGGCAACCTTTGCCGATGCACAGGTTACGCCCCTATTTTGGATGCAGCTTCCAAAGCTTGTAGCAACAAGGCCGCTCTGAAGCTAGACGATTCAGCCGACGTGCCTTTGCTCAAAGAAATTCAACGAGCTTCTACGCCCACCGTTAACTTAGAGGGTGACATCATTGTTCAGCCGGTGGTTCGCACCCGCAAAGGCAATGAGTTTGTATCGCCTGCCACCTTGGCCGAAGTGGCCGACTATTTGGTCAAGCACCCCACCTCTACTTTGCTGGCGGGTAGCACAGAAGTGGGCTTGCAGGTTAATAAAAAATTCTCACGCCCCGATCACATTGTGTATTTGGGCAACGTGACCGAGCTCAAGCTAGTGAAAGACACACCGCAAGCTTGGCACATTGGTGCGGTGGTGTCGCTCACAGAAGTGGAAGGCTTGGTGGCCAAGGCCTATCCAGACTTTGCCGAAGTGTTGCGCCGTTTTGGTTCACCCCCCATTCGCTCTACCGCCACCTTGGCGGGCAACATTGCCAATGGTTCGCCCATTGGCGATTCCATGCCTTGCCTCATGGCCTTGGGCACCACGCTCACGCTGCGCCGCGGCGACAAAAAACGCACGGTGTCTTTGGACAAGTTTTACACGGGCCAAAAACAAAACGTATTGCAAGCTGGTGAGTTCATTGAAGCCGTGGTTTTGCCCAAGCCGCAAGCGGGCCAAGTGTTCCGCGCGCACAAAATCAGCAAGCGTTTTGAACAAGACATTTCTGCCACTTGTGCCGCCATCACTTACACCTTGAAGGGCGGCAAGCTGAGCAATGTGAAGCTGGCCTACAACGGCTTGGCGCCTTCTCCTTGCCGTGCGCCCAAGTTGGAAGCGGTGTTGGAAGGCAAAGCACCGGCCGATGTCAAAGAATCAGACCTGGATGCCGCCATAGCCGCCAGCTTTGTGGCACGCGATGGTTTGCGCGCCACATGGGCCTACCGCTCTTTGGTGGCTCGCAACTTGGTGATTGATTTCATTGAACAACAAACCCAAACAACTGCGGAGGTGGCTTAAATGAACGCGCCTATTTCTTTGCACAATTTATTGCCCGTGTCTGGTTTGCAACAAGGCACCGATGTCATTCATGAGTCTGCGCATTTGCACGTCACCGGTGGCGCTACGTTTACCGACGACATGCCTGAGTTGGCGGGTACCTTGTATGCCGCCATCATCAAATCACCAGTTGCTCATGGTGAACTGATTGGCGATGGCATTGACCGCGACGCCATTTTGAAAGCCCATGGCGTGGTGGCTGTTTACACCGCCAAAGATATTCCTGGCGAAAACAACTGCGGCCCCATCGTTCACGACGATCCTTTCTTGGCTGTTGGCAAGGTCGAGTTTTTGGGTCAAGCGGTGGCGGTGGTGGTGGCGCGCGATATGTTGTACGCCCGCGAAGCTGCGCACAACGCCAAAGTGTTGGTGAAAGAACTCAAGCCCATTTTGACCATTGACGAAGCCATGGCAGCGCAAAGTTTTGTCATGCCTGCCAAAGGCATCACACGTGGCAATGCGTCTGAAGCCATTGCCAATGCACCTCGCAAAGTGAAGGGCAGCACCGAAACCGGTCAGCAAGAACAGTTTTACATGGAAGGCCAAATTACTTACGCCGTGCCGCGTGAAGATGGTCAACTCACTTTGTATTGCTCTACGCAGCACCCCGATGGCAATCAGCGTGAAGCAGCCTCCGCATTGAACCTCAGCACCAATGACGTCGAAGTCATTTGCCGCCGCATGGGCGGTGGCTTTGGCGGCAAGGAAGGCAATGCCAGCATCTTCAGCCAGAGCGCTGCTTTAGCCGCATTCAAATTGCAACGCCCCGTGAAGCTGCGCGTCAACCGCGACGACGACATGATGATCACAGGCAAGCGTCACGACTTCCGCATCGATTACGAAGTGGGCTACGACGACGAAGGCCGTATATTGGGTGCCGACATCACGCTCATGTCGCGCTGTGGTTACAGCATCGACTACTCAGGCCCTGTGAACGACCGTGCTTGCTTGCACATCGACAACTGCTACTTCATTCCCAACCTCAAACTGATTAGCCACCGCTGCAAAACCAACACGCAAAGCGCCACCGCGTTCCGCGGCTTTGGTGGCCCGCAGGGTATGTTTGGCATCGAGACCGTCATTGAAGAAATTGCCAACGACATTGGCAAAGATCCTTTGGATGTGCGCTTGCTCAACATTTACAAAGATCCCGCAATTTCAGGCAACCCTGCCACCATGGTGACGCAATACGGCCAGACCATTGCCGACTGGGTTGGCGACAAGGTCATTGACCAAGTGGCTTCCGAAGCCAAGTACCGTGAGCGCCGCGACAGCGTCAATTCATTCAACAAAGTCAACAAGCGCCGCAAGCGTGGTTTGGCTTTGGTGCCCTTGAAGTTTGGCATCAGTTTTACGGCCACCATGTTGAACCAGGGCGGTGCCTTGCTCAACATTTACATGGACGGTTCGGTCAGTTGCAACCATGGCGGTACCGAAATGGGGCAGGGCCTCAACACCAAGATGGCGCAGGTGTGTGCCGATGGTTTAGGCATCGATATCAAATACGTTCGCGTGACGGGCACTGACACACAGAAGGTGCCAAACGCTTCTGCGACATCAGCTTCTAGTGGTGCCGACATCAATGGTGCAGCCATCATGAACGCCACAGCGCAAATGCGTGCCCGTTTGGCACCTGTGGCTGCCAACATGTTGGGTTGCAAAGACACCGAAGTGAGCTTTGCCAACAACATGGCGCATGGCGGCGGCAAGTCAGTTGCGTGGACCGCTGTGGCCAAGCAAGCTTGGATGGACCGCGTGGGCTTGTCTGTCACAGGCTTCTACATGACGCCCGAAATCAAGTACGACTTTGCCACCCTAACAGGCCATGCGTTCTACTACTACTGCTACGGCGCATCCGTGAGTGAAGTCGAAATTGACACCCGCACGGGTGAGTATTGGATCAAGGCTGTCGACATCGTTCACGATGCTGGCAAGAGCATCAACCCGGCCATCGACAAAGGCCAAATTGAAGGCGGCTACGTGCAGGGCATGGGTTGGCTCACCATGGAAGAGTGTATTTGGGACAAGAAGGGCAAGTTCCTGACGCATGGCCCCAGCACTTACAAAATTCCGGTGGCTGGCGACATTCCAGAGCACTTCAAGGTCACGCTGTTTGATGGCAGCAACTTGAAGCCCACGCCTTTCTATTCCAAAGCTGTGGGCGAGCCACCTTTGATGTTGGCCTTGTCAACGTTCTTTGCCTTGCGTGATGCTGTGAGCGCAAGTGCAGACCACAAAACGGTGGTTCACATGAGTGCACCCGCTACGCCTGAAAAGATATTGATGACTTGCGAAAAGGCCAAGGCGGCTGTCTAAACAGCTTCAGTCTTGCCCCTCGGTAAGGGTGTCGAGTTGAAAGTGGCCGCTTTTGTGCCACAGCCAAACGTCTGAGTAAACCACCTTGCCCAAGTGGGCAGGAACCGGATAAGGCGCGGCTTGGCGCACGGTTTTTTCAATTTCTCGCATCACTTCGGGGGCATGGCCGGGTGCTCTCACCCATTGAGTGCGAGTGACTTGTCCTTGCTTGTCTACTTCGACATCCAAGACGCCCACGGCATACAGCATGGGCGGCATGCGGCCCTTGAAAATGCGCGAGCCATTGAGTTGGTAGAGATGCTTGGCTGCATCCACTCTGTATTCGCGAGGGTTGCGAGCATTTGAAACTGGCAGCTTGGGCTTGGCGGGTTCTTCCAGTTGCACGACAGGTGCTGGGGGTTTGACCGGTGGCGGTGGCGGTGCTGGTGGCGCAGGAGCTACTGGTGCAGGAGCAGGTGGTGTGGGTTTGAGCTCCGTGGTGGTACATCCCGCGAGCCATAAAGCCATCACGCAAGTGAAAGATCCCCAAAAAATGGGTTTGAGAAGATCGGTACAGTGATGAATAAAGCGATGAGTCATGGGTCGACGGTCTTCAAAACAGCATATGCTATTTTGGCACTGTACAGTGTGGTTTGAAAAGCATTGAATTGAAAGCAAAAGCAGGTGCATTGGTCTTCAACATTGAAATTAAAGCTGGCGCAAAAGCCGGCCATCTGGGTCACGGTTCTGCAAGCGCAGGGCTCCGTGCCCCGCGGCGCTGGCACTGTCATGGCAGTATTTGCCGATGATTTCTTGGGCACCATTGGCGGTGGCCACCTGGAGTTTGAGGCTTTGGCGCAGGCGCGTCAGTACTTAATAGATCCCGCCCATTTGCCTGCTTTGCCCATTGAAAAACGAATTGCATTGGGCCCCAGTCTGGGGCAATGTTGTGGCGGCGCGTTGGTTCTGAAGTTGGAGTGCGTCACAGCCGCAGACGAAGCTCGCCTTCAAGCTATTTTGGCGGCTGAGGCCTCTCACCGTTTCCGGCCTTTGGCCTTGTTTGGTGGCGGTCATGTGGGGCAAGCCTTGGTCAAGGTTTTGGCGCCCTTGCCATTTCATGTGAGGTGGGTTGACAGTCGGGACGAAATTTTCCCTAGCGATGTGGCCCCCCAGGTGGTTTGCGAGCACTCCAACCCGGTGCATGCGGCCGTGCCCGATTTAGCCCCCAACAGCAGGGTGCTCATTATGAGTTTCAGCCACGCCGAAGATTTGGACGTTGTAGCGGCGTGCTTATTGCGCCAACGCCAGAAACAGGACTTGCCCTACATTGGCCTGATAGGCAGCGCCACCAAATGGGCCAGCTTCAAACGTCGCTTGGCTGAACGTGGTTTTTCAGAAGAAGAATGCCAACAAGTGACTTGTCCCATCGGTGTTACGGGCATTGAGGGCAAAGAGCCCGAGGTGATTGCGGTTGCTGTGGCAGCCCAGCTTTTGCAAGTTTAAAAATTGTATACACTTCGGTAAACAGTTTGGAGCCTTTTCGATGGAAGCCTATTTGCTAGATTGGGTTAATTTGCTACTGCGGTGGGTCCATGTGATTACCGCGATTGCTTGGATAGGCTCGTCTTTTTACTTTGTTTTCCTAGACAACAACCTTCTGAAGCCCAATTCCCCCGATTTGCTCGAAAAAGGGGTAGACGGCGCAATGTGGGCCATCCATGGCGGTGGTTTTTACAACCCCCAAAAGTACATGGTGGCGCCGAAGAAGATTCACACCAAGTTGCACTGGTTTTATTGGGAAAGCTATTCCACTTGGATCAGTGGCTTCGCCCTCTTCACGGTGATGTATTTGTGGAATGCCAGCACCTATCTCATTGACAAATCACTGATGGACTGGTCGCCGGCCGCGGCCATCACAGCGGCCCTGAGCTTCTTTGTGGTTTTTTGGTTTTTATACGACGCCATTTGCCGCTTGTTTGGATTTCGCAAAAACGGTGAATTGATTGTGGCCACACTCATGCTGTGTGTGGTGGCCTTTGCTTCTTGGTTGGCTTGTCAATTGTTTGCGGGCAGGGCGGCTTTCTTGTTGGTGGGCGCCATGATTGCCACGGCCATGAGTGCCAACGTGTTCGTGTGGATCATTCCTGGCCAACGCAAAGTGGTGGCCGCCATGACGTCTGGTGAAAAGTACGATGCCATGGCCTTGGCCATTCACGGCAAGCGCGGCAAGCAGCGCAGTGTGCACAACACTTACTTCACCTTGCCTGTCATTTTTGCCATGCTGAGCAACCATTACAGCTTCTTGTATACGCACCCGCAGCGTTGGCTCATTTTGTTTGTGATGATGTTTGCCGGTGCATTGATTCGCCAGTTCTTTGTGCAACGCCACGGCTACCACTTAGGTCGTGCACGCAATCCTTGGCCCTTTGCTGCTGTGGGCGTGGTGCTCATTGTGGCGGTCATAGCGGCCATGGCCCCTTGGGGCGCCAAAAATGCTGCGCCCCAAGCGCAAGCAGCGCCGGCTACTTTTGCGCAAGTCAAATCGGTCATGGATCAACGCTGCCTGAGTTGCCATGGCGAACAAGTTCAAATGAAAAATGTACGTTTGGACACGCCTGAAAGCATCAAGCTTCATGCGCTCAATATTTACCAACAAGTGAGTGTCACGCAGCAGATGCCCATGAACAATGCCACAGGCATCACACCCGAAGAAAGACAGTGGGTTGCCAGTTGGTATTTGGCTGGCGCCAAAGTAGAGCCTTGAGGGAATGCACTGAATAAAATCAGTGCTCGGCCGCCAGTTGAATGGCAAACTTGTTGTGCCGTTCAATCACATTGCCAAGGTCAACACTGACCAGCTCACCTTGGCTCACCACCACACGGCCATTGACCACGGTGTAGGCGGCCGGCGCACTGGCGCACAGCATGAGGCTGCCCACTGCGTCATGAACGGCACCACCAGCAAAACTCAAGTTGCGCAAATCAAACAGCGCCATGTCGGCGCAGAAACCTACGCTCAGTTGGCCAATGTCTTTTCGGCCCAAAACTTCGGCCCCCCCACGGGTGGCCAACCTGAGCGCATCCCTTGCCGTCATTTCCATGGGCGCTGTGTCGCAACCAAAAATGGTTTTGCCTTCTGAATTGATCTGTGGTGCTTCAAGCGATTTTCTGAGACGCGCCAACAACATGGCTTGCCGCGCTTCGTTCACCATGTGAGCAGCATCGTTGCTGGCGCTGCCGTCTACCCCCAAGCCCACAGGCACACCGGCTTGAATCATTTTTCGAATGGGCGCAATGCCGCTGGCCAAGCGCATGTTGCTGCAAGGACAATGGGCAATGCCGGTGCGCGTGGCAGCAAACAAAGAGATACCTTCGTCGTCCAATTTGACACAATGGGCATGCCACACATCGTGCCCCAACCAGCCTAGGTCTTCTGCATATTGCGTTGGTGTTCGATTGAATTTTTCCAAGCTGTAGGCAATGTCGTGGTCGTTTTCTGCCAGGTGGGTGTGCAGCCGCACGCCATAGTGCCGGGCCATCTCTGCCGACAAACGCATGAGGTCTTGGCTCACACTGAAAGGCGAGCAGGGCGCAACCGCAACTTGTGTCATGGCGCCGTGCGACGCATCGTGGTAGCGCTCAATCAAACGCTGTGTGTCTTTCAAGATGGCATCTTCTTGTTCCACCACGCGGTCGGGCGGCAAGCCGCCCTTGGATTGACCCACGCTCATGCTGCCCCGCGTAGCCACAAAGCGCATGCCAATTTCTTGGGCCGCTGCAATGCAATCGTCTAGCTTCACGCCATTGGGGTAGATGTAAAGGTGGTCACTGCTGGTGGTGCAGCCCGACAGCAACAATTCAGCCATGGCCGTCTGGGTGCTGGCGTAAATCATGTCGGGTTGCAGGCCAGCCCAAATAGGATAGAGGCCCGTGAGCCAACTGAAAAGCTCGGCGTTTTGCACGCCTGGAATGGCACGCGTCAAACTTTGCGACATGTGGTGGTGCGTATTGACCATGCCTGGAATAACCACGTGGTGCTGGGCATCGATCACACGATCGGCGGTTGAGGGCAATTGGTCGGCTGGGCCAATGGCCTCAATGCAGTTGTCTCTGACAAAGACAGAGGCATTTCGAAACTCATCGCCAGAATCGTTGAGCGTGGCAATGGTATGAGCGTTGTGGATGAGCAAGGTGGTCATGGTGGGACATTTTGCACGAAGAAATTGCTTGGGGGCCATGTCTGGCACTACACTCTGAGGCCATGACTGCCAACCCTCAACTGCACACCGATATCCATCAAAATCCCCGAGCCTTTCTCAGACAATTGTTTGATCAGGCTGTTCAAAGGGCACAGCCATTGCACAACACCCCCGCCTTTTTGCCCAAGCTACCCAAAGGCAGAACGGTGGTGCTGGGCGCGGGCAAAGCAGCGGGTGCCATGGCTCACGCGGTTGAGGCCTTGTGGCCACACGATGCCCCCCTGTCTGGCATGGTGGTTACCCGCTATGGCCATACGCCGGTCAGGCCAGAAGGTGTGCCAGAGCGTTTGAAAATTGTGGAAGCCTCCCACCCCGTACCCGATGCCGCTGGCCTGGCTGCTGCCGAAGAAATTTTGTCTCTAACCCAGGGCCTGACCGCCAATGATTTGGTGCTCTGCCTCATTTCGGGAGGAGGCTCTGCCTTGCTCACTTTGCCAGCCGAGGGGTTGAGCTTGGCGGAGAAGCAGGCCATCAATCAAGCCTTGCTCAAAAGCGGTGCCAACATTGGTGAAATGAATTGCGTTCGCAAACATTTGTCGCGCATCAAGGGTGGGCGCTTGGCGGCCGCTTGTGCGCCTGCGCAAGTGGTCACGCTTGCCATCAGTGATGTACCTGGCGATGATCCATCGGTGATTGCCAGCGGCCCCACCGTGCCCGATGCCACAAGCTGTGCCGATGCCTTGCAAATTTTGCAGCGCTACCAAATTGAAATTTCCAGCGGTGTCCTCAAGGCACTTCAAGATTCCAAATGGGAATCACCCAAACCAGGTGACCCTGCGTTTGCTCGCAGCACGGTGCATTTAATTGCAACCCCTCAACAATCTTTGTTGGCTGCAGCCAGCTTGGCTGAATCCAAAGGCCTGCGAGCCTATGTGTTGAGCGATGAGATGGAGGGTGAATCGCGTGAGGTGGGCAAAGTTCACGCGGCCCTTGCACGGGCCAGTGCGCAGGGTAACGGTCCGTTTCAAAAGCCTTGTGTCATTTTGAGTGGTGGAGAAACCACCGTCACGGTGCGC
>JAPLPO010000212.1 GCA_026400155.1 Burkholderiales bacterium
CAACCCTGTTAAGGGTCAAAACGGTCAGCCTGTGGTTTTTGGCACTCGGCCAGAACACCTCACCTTGGTCAACGGGGGCGGCATTTCCGCTCATGTGGCCGTCATGGAACCCACGGGCATGGACACCTTTGTCGCTTGCCGTCATGAAGGCGTAGAGTTTTCTGCCGTGTTCCGTGAGCGTCATGAGTTTAATTTGGGTAGCACCATTCATTTGCAACCCGATATGGCACGTTCACACGTTTTTGATGCTGGCACTGGCATGCGCTTGGTCGCCTAATTTCTGAACCCATTCAATACAGTTTTTCTCTCGTCGTTCAACCACTCAAAAGGAGACATTTCATGGCAAAACTCAATCGACGGAATTTTCTGGAAAGCTCAGCCGGCGTAGCGGCAGCCTCCACCACACTGGGCATGGGTGCCATGGCTGTAAGCCCTGCTGCACAAGCCCAAAATCTAAGCTTCAAGCCTGAAAAAGGTGCCAAGCTTCGCGTCTTGCGCTGGAGCCGATTTGTGCAAGGTGACATTGACGCTTACATGGCCAACGTGAAAAAGTTCACGGCAGCCACAGGTATTGAAGTTCGTGTTGACAATGAAGGTTGGGAAGACGTCCGCCCCAAAGCGGCCGTGGCTGCCAACACGGGCGCGGGCCCTGACATCATTTTGTCGACCAACGACGATGCCAATTTGTACCCAGAGAAATTGCTCGATGTGACAGATCTGTGCGAGTACTTGGGCAAAAAATATGGTGGCTTCTTCCCCTCATGCCACGCCTACTTGAAACCCGACGGCAAAAAATGGATTGGTGTGCCACTGGGTGCAGCTGGCGCCATGATGGTCTACCGTCAAAGTCACCTCAAAGCTGCAGGTTTTGACACATTCCCCAAAGACACAGACGGCTTCTTGAAGATGCTCAAAGCCCTGAAAGAAAAAGGTACGCCTGGTGGCTTTGCGCTAGGCAATGCAACAGGTGATGGCTTGTGGTGCAACTGGCTCATTTGGGCCTTTGGCGGTAAATTGGTCGATGCCAACAACAAGGTTGTCATTGACAGTCCCGAAACCATCAAGGCTTTGGAATACGCCAAAGAGATGTACGCCACATTCCCACCTGGCACATTGTCTTGGCTCGACCCCAACAACAACAAAGCATTCTTGGATGGGCAAGTCAGCGTTACCAACAATGGCATCTCTATTTATTACGCCACCAAAACATCCACCGATGAAAAAGTGCGCGCATTGAATTCTGATGTTCACCACGCAGCTTACCCCGTTGGCCCTGTTGGCACGCCTACCGAGTCACACTTGTTCTTCAACCAAATGGTCATGAAGTACACCAAGTTCCCCAATGCAGCCAAAGAGTTCTTGCGCTTCATGATGGAAAAAGAGCAATTCGATCCATGGCTCACAGCGGCCGGTGGTTACATTGCGCCTCCTCTTGACTTCTACACCAAGTCTGCCATCTGGACCTCCGATCCAAAGCACACCGCCTATCGCGATTGCGTGAAAAACATGCGTCCTGCAGGCTATGCTGGCAAGCTGGGTTATGCCTCAGCCGGCGCTGGTGCCGACTTCATTGTGGTCAACATGGTGGCAGAAGCGGCCAGCGGTTCTAAAACACCGAAAGAGGCTGCAGAACGCGCACAAAAACGTGCTGAGCGTTACTACAAAGTTTGATCTTTGATCTTTACTGAAAAGAACCCATGACACCCTTGATCGAGAGAATTCAGAACAGCCGCAATGTGCTCGGCCTGATCTTTATGATGCCGGCAGCGCTTTTGTTGCTGCTGTTTCTGACATACCCTCTCGGCTTGGGTGTTTGGCTTGGCTTTACCGACACCAAAATTGGCCGTGGTGGCCAGTGGATCGGTTTAGAAAACTACATCTTCCTTCTGAGTGACAGCGTCACCCAGTTGGCGTTGTTTAACACCATGTTCTACACCACGGTGGCCAGTGCGCTTAAGTTTTTCTTGGGCTTGTGGCTTGCCTTGTTACTGAACAAAAATCTAGCATTCAAATCGTTTTTCAGGGCCGTTATTTTGCTGCCCTACATTGTGCCTACCGCTCTTTCAGCCATTGCTTTTTGGTGGATTTTTGATTCTCAGTTTTCCATCATCAGCTGGGCCTTGGTCAAGATGGGCTGGATTGACAGCTATATCGACTTTTTGGGATCACCCTGGAACGCCCGTTTTTCCACCTTAGCCGCCA
>JAPLPO010000226.1 GCA_026400155.1 Burkholderiales bacterium
ACGGCACGTCTGAAGCCAAAACCACCTATGGTGTCATTGGCGTGAAGGTCTGGGTCTACAAGGGTGATACCTTGGGTCGCAACGATGCACCTGCATTGGTTGAGCCCCGTCAAGAAGAAGAGCGTCGCCCTCGCGGCCCGCGTCGTGATGCTCGCCCGGGTGACCGGCCGCCAGCACGCGGTGCGCCCCGTCGCGCTGGTGGCACCAACACAGCACCTGTTGACGGCAGCGACAAGCCCGCCGAAGCGGGTGGTGATGTCAAACCCACCGTTAAGCGCGTACGTAAAGTAGTCGCGCCAGCTGCAGCAGCTGACGGTGCCAAAGGAGAGTAAAGATGCTGCAACCCGCTCGCAGAAAGTTCCGTAAGGAACAAAAAGGCCGCAACACCGGCGTCGCAACCCGTGGCAACACGGTTGCGTTTGGTGATTTCGGTTTGAAGTCCACCGACCGCGGCCGCTTAACGGCCCGTCAGATCGAAGCTGCACGGCGTGCAATTTCACGTCACGTGAAGCGTGGCGGCCGTATCTGGATTCGCGTGTTCCCCGACAAGCCAATCTCTACAAAACCTGCAGAGGTTCGCATGGGTAACGGTAAGGGCAACCCCGAGTACTACGTGGCTGAGATTCAGCCTGGTAAGGTGTTGTATGAAATCGTTGGCGTGCCAGAGCAATTGGCCCGCGAAGCGTTTAAATTGGCCGCAGCCAAACTGCCCTTGCGCACGACGTTTGTCGCACGCATGATTGGCCAGTAATTCAGGAGATATCACAATGAACACCACTGAACTGCGCACCCAAGACGAAGCTGGTTTGGCCAAAGAAATCAAGGATCTGCAAAGAGCCCATTTCAATTTGCGCATGCAAAAAGCCACACAGCAACTCGGCAACACGAACCAACTGCGCGAAACTCGCCGCAGCATCGCACGTGCCAAAACCATCCTTGCCCAAAAGCAAGCCGCCAAATAAGGAGTGACCATGACGGAAGCTAAAACATCCCTCAAGCGCACCTTGATCGGCAAGGTGGTCAGCGACAAGCGCGCCAAAACTGTCACGGTTTTGGTCGAGCGTCGTGTGAAGCATGCTTTGTATGGCAAGATTGTTGCCAAATCAAGCAAGTACCACGCACATGACGAAAACGGACAATATGGCGTGGGCGACGTGATTGAAATCACTGAAAGCAAGCCAATTTCCAAAACCAAAAACTGGGTTGCCACCCGTTTGGTTGAAAAGGCTGTCTCGATCTAAGCTTTATCAGCTCATTTCAGCAAGCTTTCAAAAAACGACTCACAATAGTGGGTCGTTTTTTTTCGTTTCATCAGGCCATTTTTTTAAGGAATCACCATGATCAAAGTCGGAGACACCATTCCCGCAGTCACATTGACCGAGTTCGTCGAAGTTGAAGGCAATGGTTGCAGCATTGGCCCCAATCCAGTGGATGTTGCAAAAGCTTCCGCTGGCAAAACCATTGCTTTGTTTGCGTTGCCAGGCGCTTTCACACCCACATGTTCAGCCAAGCACGTGCCTGGTTATGTCGCCCAATTTGATGCCTTGAAAGGCGCCGGTGTCGATGAAATTTGGTGTGTCAGTGTGAACGATGCGTTTGTGATGGGTGCATGGGGCCGTGAGTTGCAAAGCACAGGCAAAGTTCGCATGATGGGCGACGGCAGCGCAGACTTTACCAAGGCCACAGGCCTGACTTTGGACCTCACAGCACGCGGCATGGGCTTGCGCAGCAACCGTTATTCCATGTTGGTTAAAGATGGCAAAGTAGCTACTTTGAACATCGAAGGCCCCGGCAAATTTGAAGTCAGCGATGCTGACACCATGTTGTCTCAAGCGAAGGCCTAACCAGCCATTGAGCCTGGTCGCACGTCAAAGCATCACGCGGAGATAGTGCGCACCAGGCAGAGGGTTGTGATAGTAGGGTGCAACCTCTTCAAACCCAAGGTCTTCGTAAAGCGCGCGCGCTGTTTCCATCTCATCCAGCGTGTCCAACAAGACGCAGCTGTAGTCGCATTGGCGCGCAGCATCCAAAATACTCTCAGCCAATTGACGCCCCAAGCCAAGGCGTCGAAAAGCCGGCCGGACATACAAGCGTTTCATTTCTGCCGCGTTGGCCGAGTCGGCAGAATCTAAGGGACGCAGTGCACAGCACCCCGCCACTTCTTGATTCACCATGGCCAACAACAGAGAGCCACGTGGTGCTGCGTATTCACCCGGCAATTGCGCCAACTCCGACTCAAAATCTTGAAAGCAAAGATCGACACTGAGTGATTGAGCGTACTCAAGAAAAATCTCGCGCACAGCCAACATGTGTTCAGCCGATGTTGCCTCGAACAATGTCATGGTGGATGGTGGAGAAGAAGACAAGGGCGACAAAAGGGCTAAGGCTGTGCAAAAAGTACAGTGAAAGTTTAGCGGTAATTGGCTTAGATCAAATGGGCAAAGCAACCAGATTGATCAGGGCAAACACCAAGCCAGAACTGACCAACAGGCAGACCAAAGCCAACAACCAATTGGCGGGGCCATCTTTGGACGAGAGTGCTGTTGCCTCGGCTGTTTTATTGCCTGTCAACATGGCACGAGTGAGATTTTCTTTTTTCTGGATGAAATACCAGAGGATGGCCAACAGGTGAATGGCCACCAGAGAAAGGATGATGGTCTTGCCGTAGCCTTTGTGCCAGCGTGTGGCCAGACTCACAGTGCTTTCTGAAACAAAGCGAACCAAGGGTCCCGAGTTGGCAATTTCGTCGTCACTGAAGAGCCCGGTCGTTACTTGCAAGCCTAGCAATCCAAGGATGGCAATGATCGACAGTGAACCCAAAGGGTTGTGCCCAAGAAAAGAAGTGTGCGATGAGGTGTGCGATACGGAAGGCGTTAAATACTGACGGACCAAGCTTGGCGTGCAAGTCAATTGACGCCAGAGAGACCAGTGGCCGCCACAAAAGCCCCACATGATTCTAAAAATGAGCAGGCTCAAAACGCCATAGCCACATCTGAAGTGCCAGACCATGGCATTGCCGCCCATATTGCCTGTGATCACCAAAGCAACGATCAGGGCGGCCAAAGTCCAGTGGAAAAGGCGAGTTGGCCAATCCCAAACACGTACCTGAATCATGAAAAGACTTTCAACGCCTGACGTTTTGTAAGCAAGGATTTAAAAATCATGAGAAACTGTAATCTAGTTCAACGCCATTGGGAATATCTATGAAAAAACAATTCGTTCTCTTCTCTGGTTTGCTAGCGCTGTTGCTTGCTCTACCCGCTTCAGCACAGTTTGCCAAACCCGAAGATGCCATCAAATACCGCAAGGCCAGCCTCACCGTGATGGCGGCCCACTTTGGCCGCGTGGGTGCCATGGCCGCAGGCAGGACCCCTTATGACGCCAAAGCCGCAGCAGAAAATGCAGACATTGCAGCGGCCATGTCCAAGTTGCCTTGGGCCGCATTCCCTGAAGGCTCTGACAAAGGCGATACCCGTGCCAAGCCTGAAATTTGGAAAGACAGCGCCAAGTACAAAGAAGCCGCAGACAAAATGCAAGCCGAACTCACAAAGCTTTCAGCTGCCGCCAAGGTTGGCAATGTCGACGCTCTGAAAACAGCCTTTGGTCCTGCGGCTGCTACGTGCAAAAACTGCCACGACAATTTCCGCAAAGAGTAATTTCTATTCTTCAGCGCATGCCAACAGCAGCGCTGTCAATTCTGTCGGGGCACTGATCATCGGATCGTGCCCCGTTTTCATTTCAATCACACGTGAATTTTGAAGCCACAAACCATCCCAAAATTGGGGGTCCATCACACGTCGTCTGGCTGCATCAATGGTGGCCAATGGCGGCACAGTGCAATTGATGTAGGTGCGCGGCACGCTGGCAACGCGGGCCGCATCAAAGTTCAACACATGTTGGTAGGTGCCGCCAGGGTGCGGCGTTTGTTGCCTTTGAACCCATTCATAGCCTTCGGCTGAAAGGCCAAACACAGCAGGATCGGGCGGCGGGAAACTGTGGTTGATACTTTCAGCCGCCGCATCAATGCGGGCCTTTTGGGTGGCACTGGCATGCGTGCTGCTCCAACTTTCGCCGGGTTTGGGAACCACAGCATCTAAGTAGACCAAGTGTTTCAATCGATCGGCCCGTCGATCGGCCACGGCCGTGCCCAGCATGCCCGCGTAGGAGTGCACCACCAAGATGGCGTCTTGCATTTCTTCTGCGTCAAGGGCTTGCAACACATCTTGAATGTGCGTTTCTAAATCAATCCCGCGGTGCAGCAAGTGCGAGCGCTCGCCCAATCCCGTGAGCGTCACAGCATGAGCGCTGTGTCCTGCACGAATGAGTCCTTCAGTGACATGTCGCCAGCACCAAGCACCATGCCATGCGCCGTGTACCAATAAAAACTGCGCCATCAGATCACACCTTTGTTTTGAAGTTGTTCAATTTGTGCAGGGCCATAACCCAGCACCTCGTTCAGCAGTTGTGCGGTGTGTTGTCCCAATTGAGGCGGCACATGGTCTTGTCGCACGGGGGTGAGGCTGAGCTTTAGGGGGCTGGCCACGAGTTGCAAATCTTTTTGATGTGGGTGTTGCCAGGTGCTCACCATGTTGCGAGCCGTCACTTGGGGATCTGCAAATACTTCAGCCAAACTGTTGATCGCCCCACACGGCACCTTGGCCAACTCAAGCGCAGACAACCACGCTGCTTTGGGCCGCGTCATCATGATCTTTTCAAGCAAGGGCACCAACACCGCTCTGTTTTTGACGCGCTCGGTGTTCTTGCCAAAACGCGGATCAGTGGCCAACTCCGGGTGACCCGCCACTTCGCAAAACTTGGCAAATTGACCATCATTGCCAACCGCCAAAATCAGATGGTCGCGCGAGCCTGGTGGGGCATTTGGCGCAGGCATCACCTCAAAGACTTGATAGGGCACGATGTTCTGATGCGCATTGCCAGCGCGTCCTGGGGTTTTGCCACTGACCAAATAGTTGGCCCCCAAATTGGCAAGCATGGCCACTTGGGTGTCTAGCAAAGCCATGTCGACATATTGGCCCTCGCCTGTTTTTTCGGCATGTCGCAAAGCCGCCAAAATACCCACAGTGGCATACATGCCCGTGAACAAATCGGCCACGGCAACCCCCACCTTTTGGGGACCACCGCCCAGATCGTCGCGCTCGCCAGTAACGCTCATCAGACCGCCAATGCCTTGGACCGCATAGTCATAACCTGCTCGGTCGCTGTAAGGGCCAGTTTGGCCAAAGCCTGTGACGCTGCAATAAACAAGTCGAGGGTTGAGGGCTTTCAAACTGGGGTAATCAAGCCCATAGCGGGCCATGTCGCCCACCTTGAAATTTTCAATGAAGACGTCACAGTGCACGACCAATTCCCGCATCAGGGCTTGGCCTTCTGCTTTGGAAATATCGCAAGTGAGTGAGCGCTTGTTTCTGTTAGTGCCTAAGTAATAGGCCGCTTCAGGCGTATCCTTACCTTGAGCATCTTTTAGAAAAGGGGGCCCCCAGCTGCGGGTGTCGTCGCCTGCACCGGGGCGCTCTATTTTGATCACATCTGCGCCGAGGTCGGCCAATGTCTGGGTACACCATGGGCCCGCGAGCACGCGGGAGAGATCGAGGATGCGAATGCCGTCTAATGAATTCATACCCTCATTGTCGCGAAAAATAAACTCACATGCAGGCGTTGATAATCAAAGCATGCGCAATTATTTTTTGAAGAATGCGGCAGCCGTCTTTTTCACCATCGCTGGCCTTACAGCATGCCAGCCCAGTTTAAATTGGCGAGCCGTGCAATTGGAGGGGACGAACCTCAAGTTTGAGCTGCCGTGCAAGCCAGACAAAACCACCCAATCCGTCAAAATGGCTGGGCATGACATCGACTTGTCGATGGTAGGTTGTGAGGCCAACGACGCGGTTTGGGCCGTCATGACAGCCCAAGTACCGGCCACCGCCGATCGGGTTGAAATTTTGAAAGGTTGGCGCATGGCCACCCTGCAAAACATGCGTGCCACCCAGACGCAAGACTTGACGTGGTCACCCAACCGCGTGGCAGCCTTGCCCGGCACACTTCGCATCAAGTCTGTTGGCACGTCGGCCAAGGGCCAGGCCGTTCAGGCTCAAGCCGTTTGGTTTTCACATTTAGAGGGCGAGTCGGTTCGTTTGGTGCATGCCGTGGTTTATCAAAACCAAGTCCCCAAAATGGACGCAAGCGCTGAGCAGTTGATTGAAAGTTTGAAATTACCATGAACCCAGTGACCAGCCCTATTTTGCAGCGCCGACAAATGGTGGGGGTCTTTTTGGCCTTTGCCTTGGCTTATTTCTTTTCGAATTTGATTCGCGCCATCACGGCCACTTTGTCGCCCACCTTGACCCAAGAGTTGGCGTTGTCTGCGCAAGACCTCGGCTTGTTGGCGGGGGGCTACTTTCTGGGCTTTTCAGCCACGCAACTTCCCTTGGGCAAATGGCTTGACAAGCATGGCCCTAAAAAAGTTTTATTGTCTTTTCTGGTGGTTGCCGTTTTGGGCTGCATCGCTTTTGCGATGGCCCAGAGTTTCACAGGCCTATGGCTGGCACGCGTTTTGTGTGGTGTGGGGGTCAGCGCTTGCTTGATGGCGCCTTTGACAGCCTATCGAAAATGGATGTCCCCTGGCGCCCAGTTGCGCGCCAACTCTTGGATGCTCATGACAGGTTCTTTGGGCATGGTCTCATCCACTTTGCCCATCCAGTGGCTCATGCCAATGGTGGGATGGCGAGCCATTTTTGCAGGCATGGCCGTTTTGGTGGCTTTGTCGATGGTCATGATTTATGTGCTGGTGCCCGTGTGGACGAAGTCAGAAGCAGACTCAGAATCAAAGGATTCCTCAACCAAAGCCGTTGAAACTGAAGAGGGCTATGGCCCCATTTGGCGCAACGCGTATTTTTGGCGCATGGCACCGCTTGGCTTTTTTTGCTACGGTGGCTTGGTGGCATTACAGACCCTTTGGGTGGGGCCTTGGATGACCGTGGTGGGAGGCTACACGGCAATGGATGCGGCAACGGGTTTGTTTGGCATCAACGTCGCCATGTTGGCTACTTTTTGGGCTTGGGGCTTGGTCACGCCCCATTTTGCAAAGCGTGGCGTTTCAGCCAATCAAGTGATTTCATGGGGTCAGCCCATCAGCTTCGTGGTGCTGGCTTGGGTCATTGTGTCGGGCCCTCAACTGGGCGACAACACCGCGCTGGCTTTGAGTTTGTTTTGCATCACCAGCACCTTTGTGTCGCTGGCGCAGCCAACGGTGGGCATGGCCTTTCCGCCCCACTTGGCCGGCCGTGCACTGTCTGCCTACAACCTGCTTATTTTTGTCGGTGTGTTTGTGGTGCAGTGGGGCATTGGCTTGGGCATTGATTTGTTCAAGTCGCTAGGGTGGCCGCCTGTTTTGGCCTTTCAAGCGGCCTTTTCAGTATTTGGTTTGTGCGCTGTTTTGTCCTATGTTTATTTTCATTGGGCAAACCGCCATAATTCAGCATGATTGGAATTCTTATCGTCGCTCACGCTCCGCTGGCGTCTGCCTTGCGAGATTGCGCATTGCACGTCTTTCCCGAATGTGCCGCTGGTGTTCAAGCCTTGGACATCGCGCCCAACGCAAGCCCTGAAGAAAGTCTGTTGCTGGCCAAAGCGGCCATGGCAAGGCTCAACACGGCCGAAGTCTTGCTTTTGAGCGACGTGTTTGGCGCCACCCCATCGAATGTGGCAGAAAAACTCAATGACGGCATTGAGACGCGCCTGCTCGCCGGCGTGAACTTGCCCATGTTGCTTCGCAGTGTTTGTTATCGCCATGAAAGCTTAGATGCTCTGGCTGCGCGTGCGCAAGCTGGCGGCACTCAAGGCATCATGCTGGTAGGCTGTACAGCGCCTCAAAATCAATCAGGACCCCGACATGCTCCAAGCTACCACGATCATCAGCAATAAGCTCGGTTTACACGCGCGTGCCTCGGCCAAATTGACCAAGTTGGCCGGTGGCTTCCCTTGTGAAGTTTGGATTGCCAAGGGTGAGCGCCGAGTCAATGCCAAAAGCATCATGGGCGTGATGATGTTGGCAGCAGGCATTGGCAGTGAGGTCACGATCGACACCGATGGCGCTCAAGCCCAAGAGGCATTGGATGCAGTATTGGCTTTGATCGCAGATAAATTTGGCGAGGGCGAATGACGTTCAGCATCCATGGCTTAGCAGTTGCAAGAGGCATCGCCATTGGACGGGCGGTGCTGGTGGCATCGAGCCGTGTGGATGTGGCGCACTACTTCATACAGCCCGATCAAGTGGGTGCAGAAATTGCTCGTTTGCGACAAGCTCGCGATGCCGTCATTGAAGAGCTAAGGCGACTTCAAAACGAATTGACAACCGAAGCACCGCCCGAGTTGGGGGCCTTGCTCGATGTTCACCTGATGCTGCTAGAAGACGAGAGTTTGTCCTTGGAAGTGAAGCAGTGGATTGAAAAGCGGCTGTACAACGCAGAGTGGGCCCTCACCAGTCAAATGGAAGTCATTGGCCGCCAATTTGACGAAATGGAAGATGCCTATTTGCGCGAGCGCAAGGCAGACCTCGAGCAAGTGACAGAGCGTATTCTGCATTTCTTAAAAGGCGGTAACTCTCCCGTTGTGCGTATCAAGCCACAAGCCAGGCCTCAACAAGAGCTGCAGTTGGGCGATACATTGGATGTGCCTTTGGTGTTGGTAGCGCATGACTTGTCACCCGCCGACATGCTGCAATTCAAGCAAAGTGTGTTCACTGGCTTTGTGACGGACGTTGGCGGCAAAACGTCTCACACGGCCATTGTGGCCAGGAGCTTAGACATTCCTGCGGTGGTGGGTGCGCGCAGTGCCAGCCAACTTATTCGGCAAGACGATTGGGTCATCATTGATGGCGATGCAGGCGTGGTCATTGTCGATCCTTCCTCCATCATCTTGGCAGAGTATGGCTTCAAGCAGCGACAAGGTGATTTAGAGCGCGAGCGCCTCAGCCGATTGCGCCATACCCCCTCGGTCACCTTGGATGGCCAAAAAATTGAATTGTTGGCCAACATTGAAATGCCGGAAGATGCCAAAGGTGCTTTGCAGGTGGGTGCCGTTGGCGTAGGGCTTTTTCGCAGTGAATTTTTGTTCATGGGCCGGCAAGGTCATTTGCCAGATGAAGAAGAGCAGTTTCAACAATACCGGCGCGCAGTGGAGGGCATGCAAGGCTTGCCGGTCACCATTCGCACGGTCGATGTGGGGGCAGACAAGCCCTTGGATGAAGCCAGGCATGATGCCGCCCACTTGAATCCGGCGCTTGGCTTGCGCGCCATTCGGTGGAGCTTGGCCGATCCTGAAATGTTCTTAACCCAATTGCGCGCCATTTTGAGAGCCGCTGCTTTGGGCAAAGTGAATCTCTTAGTGCCCATGCTGGCGCATGCCAGCGAAATTCACCACACCCTGGCCTTGGTCAAGCAGGCGCAACTCGATTTGGATGCGCGTGGTGTGGCGAATGGCCCTGTGCAATTGGGCGCCATGATTGAAATTCCAGCGGCTGCTTTGTCCTTGAAGTTGTTCTTGAAATATTTTGATTTCTTGTCAATTGGCACCAACGACCTCATTCAGTACACGCTGGCCATTGACCGCGCTGACGAAAGCGTGGCCCATTTGTACGACCCTCTGCACCCCGCGGTGCTTCGACTGGTGGCTGACACCATTGCAGAAGGTGCAGCACAAGGCAAGTGTGTGTCGGTGTGTGGCGAGATGGCGGGGGATGTGAGCATGACCCGCTTGCTCTTGGGCATGGGCTTGAAAAGTTTTTCCATGCACCCCTCGCAAGTGTTGCAAGTCAAGCAGCAAATTTTGCGCTCAGACGCTGCCAAGCTCACAGCGTTTGCGCAGCAAGTGCTGGCGTCAGAAGATCCATATAGCTTGATGAATCCCTGATTCGACCACCGACTGATTCAGTTAACCACGGATTCAACCAAGCACTACTTCTGGGCCGACTTAACTTCAAACTGAGGATCGTTGGCCGCCTGCTTGCTGCTGTTTGTTCGCCCCAACCAAGCGCCACCCACAATCAGCACACCTGCCAACGCTACCAAACTGGTGAGCGCTTCTTGCCTGTCAATGAGGAGCAACAAGGTAGAGCCCAGCGGCGTTAAAAAACTGAGCAGTCCGATTTGTTGTGCGTTGCCATTTTTCAGAGCGGCGTCCCACAAATAAAAAGCCAAACCCAAGGGGCCCAGCCCCATCCAAATGAGCAAGCCCGCATCGCTCCAGTTGAGCGCTACATGCGTTTCGAGTGTGAAGTGGCAAATCAAAGCCAAAATGCCAGACACCAAACCAAAGTAACCAATGGCTGCCGTGTGAAAGGCCGCCACACGTTGCGTCATGAGCGAGTAGGTGGCCCAAATGAAGGCAGACGCCAGAGCAGCCAAATAACCCAGATTGAAATCGGCATCGATGGCTTGGCCATTGGTCATGACCAACACCGCGCCAGAAAATCCTGCCAAGGCCGCTAGCACTTGCCGAAGTTGAAGCCGACTGTGTTTGTGAAACAAGGGCGCCAGCACCACGATCAACAAGGGCCACAAGTAGTTCACCAAGTTGGCTTGAACGGCGGGTGCAGTTTGAAATGCCAGAAATAAGAGAAAGTGATAACCAAACAAACCATAGATGCCAAGCGCCAGTGTTGTGGCTGGCACGATGGCCAGGCGCCATTGAAACCCCGACCATGGCAGCGCCACCAAGCTGCCTATCAATAGCGCACAGCCTGCTGTTAAAAAGGGTGGCAAATGCGAAAGGCGAACACCGGCGGGCGCCAATGTGGCCCACAGTGCAATGGCGCCCAAGGCCAGCCAAGTGGCGCGAAGGCTAGAACGCATCAGCGTGACAAACTCGCGCCGTGCGCTTGTTGATCGGCGTGATAACTAGACCGCACCATGGCACCCACTGCCGCATGTTTGAAACCCATTTCATAGGCCATCTCTTCAAACATTTTGAAGGTGTCGGGGTGAACGTATCGCTTCACGGGCAAGTGGCTGCTGGAAGGCGCCAGGTACTGACCCAAGGTGAGCATTTCAATGTTGTGCTCGCGCATTTCACGCATGACTTGCAAAATTTCGTCGTCTGTTTCACCCAAGCCCACCATCAGACCGCTTTTGGTGGGTACATGCGGGAAAAGCGCTTTGAACTTTTTCAACAACTGCAAAGAAAATTGATAGTCAGAGCCAGGTCGAACTTCTTTGTACAAGCGCGGCACGGTTTCTAAATTGTGGTTCATCACATCGGGTGGTGCAGCTTTCAAAATTTCCAGTGCCCGATCGTCACGGCCCCGAAAATCAGGGACTAACACCTCAATTTGCGTCTTCGGTGAAAGTGCCCGCGTTTCGCGAATGCAGTCAACAAAATGGCCTGCACCGCCATCGCGCAAATCGTCCCGATCGACGCTGGTGATGACGACATAGCTCAACTTCAAGTCGGCAATGGTGCGCGCCAAGTTGGCGGGTTCATACACATCCAATGGATCGGGGCGGCCATGACCGACGTCACAAAAGGGGCAGCGCCGCGTGCATTTGTCGCCCATGATCATGAAGGTGGCCGTGCCTTTGCCAAAACATTCGCCAATGTTGGGGCAGCTGGCTTCTTCGCAAACGGTGACCAAATTGTTTTTGCGAAGGATGTCCTTGATTTCGTAAAAACGGGTGGTGGGCGAACCGGCTTTGACGCGGATCCAGTCAGGCTTTTTGAGAACCTCGCCCGGCATGACCTTGATAGGGATGCGCGACAACTTGGCAGCCGCTTTTTGCTTGGCCATGGGGTCGTAGTTTTCTTGTGATTGCGCCTCGCGCACAACCTGGCCTGTTGAGATGGATTCTTTGGTCATTGCATTCTTTCTGTGTCAGGGGGCCAGCAAGGCGCTGAGCTTGTGCGCCAAGACGTCTGCGGCTTCTTCCCAAGATGTGTTGATGCCAATTGTAAAAAGGTCTACCGATTGCAAACCAGCATAGCCGCAAGGATTGATGCGCTGAAAGGGCTCCAGGTCCATTTTCACATTGAGGGCAAGGCCGTGGTAAGTGCAGTGTCTTGAGACTTTGATGCCCAAGGCGCTGATTTTCCCCAAGCCCTTGAAAGGGTCGTTGGGCGCAGCAGGGCCTGTCAATGCGGTGTGAGCGAAGGGATCGGCCAAGCGCACATAGATGCCGGGCGCATTGGCAACACGGTGACCCGTGACGCCAAAATGAGCCAACGTTCGAATCACTGACTCTTCTAAACGGTAAACGTATTCTTTGACAAAGTAGCCTGCACGCTGCAAGTTAAGCAGCGGGTAAGCCATCACTTGTCCGGGCCCGTGGTAGGTCACTTGCCCGCCTCGGTTGGTGGCCACCACTGGAATCGTGCCGGGGCTCAAAACATGATTGGCCAAGCCCGCTAAACCTTGTGTGAAAACGGGTGGGTGTTCGCAAAGCCACAACTCATCGCCAGTTTCAGGGGTGCGCACGGCCGTGAAGTCTTGCATGGCTTGGTAAGTGTCCGTGTAAAGAACATGACCGAGTTGTTTGACCAGCATAAAGGTGGGCTTAGAGGGCTACTTTGACCATGGGGTGGCCGGTGAGTGCTCGATAAAGATTGTCAAGTTGCTCTCGGCTTGTGGCTCTGACGGTGAGGGTCACGCTCAAATAATTGCCAGCTTTGCTGGGGCGCATCTCGATGGTGGCGGGGTTGAAGTTGGGATCAAATTGTTGGGCAATTTGCGCCATGGTTTCTGCAAAACCATCGACCCTTGCACCCATCACTTTGACGGGAAAGTCGCAGGGGTATTCAATCAGAGACTCTTTTCGAGGCTCGCCTGGAATGGGGGGCGTGGTGGATGCGCTCATGGGATCGGTCTTTGGCTGGCCCAAATTTAACGCCAAATCACTACGGCACCGACGGCAATCCAGCCTAGGCCAAAGTTAAAAAGGACCAGCGGGTGAATTTTGCCCAGTTGGGCGCCCGCTTTGGGCAGATCGCCATCCTGAAGGGCGGCTTGCATTTTTCGAAAGGGGCCAAAGTACAAGTGGCCAAAGACCAGGCACATGAGCAAGCCAACGCCCAACATGACATGCCATCCCTTAGGTGCAAGTCGCATGTCCACGCCCATCAGCATCAGGCCGCCACTGGCCAGCAACAAAACGATGCAAAGCCCCACGATTTTGAAAAAACGCGCCAAGATGCCGCCCAAAAGGGGCAGTCTTAGGGGCGGCTCTAGCTGTGCAATGGCCACGGGTCGAATGGCCCAGATCATGAGGGCCATGCCGCCCATCCAGACAATACCGGCGGCTAAATGAACAAATTTGATAATTTCATACATAGGGAGAGACCCATTCCAAAGCATTCAGACAACATAATGACCAGATCAATTGTGAGCCTTTTCGACTATGTGGGTTTTCACTTATACTCGTTAGCTTTGCGGGACTAAGGGTATCTGTAACCTGGTTGTCAATAAACATGGTCAGAATACCGCCACAAGATTTTGAAGACGATGGTGACGTCAATGGTGCTGAAAATATCAGGCCCCTGACAGCTGAAGAAGCTCAAAAGCTAAGACTTCAGCAACCTCTGCTCTCCATTTGGCGTGTGGTTCTGGCACAGCTTGTGGTTGGTTTGGCTGTTGCGGCTCTTACTTGGTTCTTCACGGGGCGGGTATCGGCAGCATGGTCGGCGGCTTATGGTGCTTTGGCGGTTGTCATTCCTGCAGCTTTGTTTGCGAGGGGCCTTACCAGCAAAGCCACCACCTTGAACTCAGGAACTGCGGTTTTTGGTTTCTTGTTGTGGGAAATGGTGAAGATTGGCCTCACGATTGCCATGCTTTATGCGGCAATCTGGTTAGTCAAAGATTTGAGTTGGCCTGCCATGTTGGTGGGCCTTGTGGTCACGATGAAGGTTTATTGGGTGGTGTTTGCCTGGCGCAAAGTGTTTCACCCACAAACCTAAATTGAGAACTAAGTTAAAAACTTATCGTTATTTATAAAGAGCCTAGAGAATGTCAGCTTCAAACGCTCCAAGTGCCGGTGAATACATTGGCCACCACCTGAAGCATCTCCAAAACAAAGAGATGTCAGGTGTGATTGACTTTTCGGTTTTCAATATTGATTCTATTTTCTGGGGTATTTTTCTAGGCGTTGTGGGTAGCTTCTTGCTTTGGAAGGCTGCCAGCAAAGCCACTTCAGGCGTACCCGGCCGCTTTCAGGCTGCTGTCGAAATTTTGTATGAAATGGTCGACTCACAAGCCAAGGGCATCATTCACAACGCCCAAAGCCGCAAGTTGGTTTCGCCTTTGGCCTTGGCCGTGTTCGTTTGGATTTTCTTGCTCAACTCAATGGACTTCTTGCCAGTTGACTTGTTCCATTCCTTGTTTGTCATGACGGGTCTTGACAGCAGCATCCATTATTTCCGCGTTGTGCCTACGGCCGACTTGTCCACCACGCTGGGCATGTCTGTGTCTGTTTTGCTAATTTGTATCTACTACAACATCAAAATCAAGGGTTTTGGCGGCTGGTTTCACGAGCTGACCACAGCGCCTTTCGGTGCGCACCCCATTTTGTGGCCCTTCAATTTTGTGTTCCAAATGATTGAATTCGTCGCCAAAACCGTGTCTCACGGCATGCGACTGTTCGGCAACATGTATGCCGGCGAACTGATTTTCATGTTGATCGCTTTGATGGGTGGCGCGGCCGCTATGTCATTGACAGGCATCTTGCTGCCCATCGGTCACGTGATAGCTGGCTCCATTTGGGCCATCTTCCATATCTTGATCGTGGCTTTGCAAGCTTTCATTTTCATGATGTTGACTTTGGTCTACATCGGTCAAGCGCACGATGCTCATTGAGTGTCTAAATTTAGTTTTTTTTAACCTTTCCATCATCATCATCCATAGGAGCAATTAAATGGAACACGTCCTCGGTTACGTCGCACTGGCATCTGGTCTCATCATCGGCATGGGCGCGATTGGCGCTTGTATCGGTATCGGCATCATGGGCAGCAAATACC
>JAPLPO010000186.1:0-2031 GCA_026400155.1 Burkholderiales bacterium
CTTGTTGTTGATCAAGCACCGCGCTTTCACCACTGAAGCTTCAGAAAGCATGATTCGCAGCCTGGTTTTTGACCTCATTGCCAAAACGCATGAGCAGGGACAAATGCAGCGACTTTGGGCTCGTTTGGGTGAGCCGCAGCGTCAATCGACAGATTTGGCGATTCAAGCCGCGCAACATTGGCTGAGTTTGGGCGGTGATCCAGTGGTCGCCAGAACTTGGCTGAACCCAATTTGGAACAAATGGCTATCAACTCCTCAAAACCTTTCTGCGACACAGCAATTGAAATTAACCCAAGTGTTGGATCGCAGTTTGACGGGACAAGACACGACGCAAGAGCGTGAATGGTTGGCATGGATCGAATCTGCTCAAAAAGCCAACCCTCGCGAACCCCTCTTGCAGTATTTGGCGGGTCGCTTATGCCAAAAACGACAACTTTGGGGCAAGGCGCAAGTTTTACTGGCACAAGCAGCCCCAGTCTTAGGCGACCCTGGTTTGAGAAGGCAGGCTTGGCGCTCATTGGCTGAGCTGGCAGAGCAGAGGGAAGATTTGCAGGCTGCGGTGAATGCGTTGAAGAAAGCCGCAATGGAATGAAAAAAAGGACCCGAAGGTCCTTTTTTTGTGTCAATGGCTATGGGTCCTGCCTTAGAAAGGCAGTTTCATGTCGCTTAAGTCTTTGCGAGTTTCCACCAGAACCAAAGGACCTTCGTCCAGAATCACAGCAGGCGGCCTCTCGCGCGGCACATGAACAGGCTTGGGTTCAGCAGCGATGGCCGCTTGAACTTGTGCAATTTTCTCTGGATCAGAATTGACCCACTGCAAACCAGAGCCTTCTGCAACTTGAATCAGACTGGCAATAGGCAACTCAAAGGCTTGAACTTTGGGCAAGCCTGCTGTGGGCGCCTTGGCTGCAGATTTTGATTCAGGTACAGATGAAGGTGCTGCTTGTGCCGATTTGCTGGTCTGTGCAGTCTCAGAGCCAGAGTTTGCAGTCGATGAAGCAGTCGATGAAGCAGGTGATGCAGAACTTGCAGCGCGGTCAAAGTACGAGCGCGTGACGGGCGCTTCATCTTGTGTTTGACCTGCATTGGCGGAGATTTCAGCTGCTTGGTTTTCACCAGCGGCTGTATCTGTGTTGTTGTCAGTATTGTTATTGCGTTCTCTGCGGTCACGGCCATAACGGTCGCGCGAGCGGCGCTCTCTGCGTTCTGGTGTGCCATTGCTGTCATCTTGACGCTCGGCATCCTGCGCTCTAGCCTCTGTTTGAGCATTGGCTTGGCTGTCGTTGTTATCATTCAACTCACCTTGAGCAGGGGCCAGATTTTCAGTATTCGAGCTGCGGCGCTCACCGCGTTCGCGGCGCCCTTCGCCACGCTCGCGTCGGCCCTCACCGCGAGGCGCTCTCTCTGTGCGAGTTTCTGAGCGCTGCTCAGCCGAGTTTGTCTCCAAGCCCTCGGCGCTGACATTTTGGGCATCCGTTGCGGAGTTGTTGCCATTCGCATTTTCTCTGCGCTCGCCACGTTCGCCTCTCTCACCACGTTGGCCAGAACGATCGTTGCGACGGTTGCCACCGTTTTCGCGTGGTGCTCGCGTTTCGGTGTTGTCGTTGCGCTCGGTTTTGTCTGTGCGTTCTGTGCTGCCCGCTTCGCCGCGTTCATTGCGATCACCACGACGTCCGCCTCGGCCGCCACGGCGTCGATCGCCATTTCGCTCGCCGCGTTCGGTGCGATCTCCGTCTTTGCTGGTACGGTCGCCGCGTTTACCCACATTTTTGGCGGGCTCAGCTTGGGCTTCAGGCGCAGGTTCGCTGCCGAACAAGCGTTTCAACCAAGCAAAGAAACCGCCGCTGCTTTCTGACTTTGCGACTGGTTGAGCCGATTCCGCTTTGCTTGGCTTGATGGCTTCAGGTTTTGGCGCAGCAGCAGGTGCTGGCGCATCTGGCAGAACACCCTTGATCACAGGTGTTTGTCGATTCGTAGGTTCTTGCGAACGGCGTGTCACCGTGGTTGGATCTTCAATTTCCTCAGCCATGG
>JAPLPO010000186.1:2102-33470 GCA_026400155.1 Burkholderiales bacterium
TCAATGTTGTCCAAGCGGGGATCGTCGTGCTTCAAACGCTCCAGCTTGTAGTGGGGCGTTTCCAAGGATTTATTGGGGACCAACAGAACGTTGATGCGCTGTTTCAATTCAATCTTGGCAATTTCAGGACGCTTCTCGTTCAACAAGAACGAAGCCACTTCCACAGGCACTTGGGCATGCACTGCGGCGGTGTTGTCCTTCATGGACTCTTCTTGGATGATTCGCAAAATTTGCAAAGCCGAGCTCTCGGTGTCGCGCACGTGGCCGGAACCACCGCAGCGAGGGCAGGGAATGGAAGAGCCTTCAGCAAGCGCAGGCTTCAAGCGCTGACGGCTCATTTCCAAGAGACCAAATTTGCTGATCGAGCCAAACTGAACGCGCGCGCGATCTTGACGCAAAGCATCGCGCAAGCGGTTTTCGACATCACGGCGATTGCGTGATTCTTCCATGTCAATGAAGTCAATGACGATCAGGCCGCCCAAATCGCGCAAACGCATTTGGCGTGCCACTTCGTCGGCGGCTTCAAGGTTAGTGCGGGTGGCGGTTTCTTCAATGTCGCCGCCTTTGATGGCACGCGCAGAGTTAACGTCGACTGACACCAAAGCTTCGGTGTGGTCAATCACAATGGCGCCGCCAGAGGGCAGCTGCACTGTGCGTGCATAGGCCGATTCAATTTGATGCTCAATTTGGAATCGGCTGAACAAAGGCGCATCGTCGCGGTAGCGCTTCACGCGGGGCGCAAACTCGGGCATCACGTGGCTCATGAACTGCTGAGCTTGTTCGTAGATGTCGTCGGTGTCGATCAGGATGTCGCCGATGTCGCTGTTGAAGTAATCGCGAATGGCGCGAATGACCAAACTGGATTCTTGGTAAATCAGGAAGGCGCCTTTGGCACCTTGAGTGGCGCCATCAATGGCAGACCACAGCTTGAGCAAGTAGTTCAAATCCCATTGCAATTCGGGTGCACTGCGACCAATACCTGCCGTGCGGGCAATGATGGACATTCCTTTGGGATATTCCAATTGGTCCATGGCTTCTTTAAGCTCAGCACGGTCATCGCCTTCAATGCGTCGGCTAACACCACCACCCCGTGGGTTGTTGGGCATCAGGACTACATAACGGCCGGCTAAGCTGATGAAGGTGGTGAGGGCTGCGCCCTTGTTGCCACGCTCTTCTTTTTCAACTTGAACCAGGAGTTCTTGGCCTTCGCGAATGACATCATTGATGCGTGCTTGGCTAACTGGAACACCTTCGGCAAAGTATTGGCGGGAGATTTCTTTGAAGGGCAAGAAGCCGAGACGCTCTTCACCGTAGTCGACGAAGCAGGCTTCGAGTGAGGGTTCTACGCGCGTAACAACTGCTTTGTAGATGTTGCCTTTGCGCTGCTCGCGACCTTCAATTTCAATTTCGTAATCGAGGAGTTTTTGTCCATCGACGATGGCCAAGCTGCGTTCTTCAGCCTGAGTGGCATTGATCAGCATCCGTTTCATGATGCGTCCCTTCTTTTCAATGTGTCAGCAAAACAAACCCCGCCAAATGTGGCGTTGGGCCCGGATCACCTGTTTAACAACCAGCTCTCAGTTGCCTTTGCGCTGTTCGCGGCCTTCAATTTCAATTTCGTAGTCTAGGAGCTTTTGTCCATCGACGATGGCCAAGCGGCGTTCTTCAGCCTGCGTGGCATTGATCAGCATCCGTTTCATGATGCGTCCCTTCTTTATATGTCAGCAATACCCACCCCGCCATGCGTGGCGTTGGGGCCGGATCACCTGTTTAACAACCAGCTCTCAAGGAGCCAACGGTGCCGAGACTGACGTTCGAAACGAAGGGAATTGCCAAAAGAATCCGACATTCATGAGCGCAAATGTGTCGCAGGAATGTGGATAGGGGCGCGTGGAAGAGTCGAGGCTGTGGGTGCGCGCAGGCAATGGTGCCTCGAGTGGCGCAAAAAGCCACTGCAAGAAAGACAGCAAAGATCCAAACAACACGCTCATATCTGGGTTTCAAAGCATCGGTCCAACCAACAAGGTGGTCTGCCACTGTTGGCCCTGGCCTTCAGTCTGCAGATTTCGCTCATGGCGGCATCGAACTTACGGCGCTTGTTGGTGGAGAGTGAACTAAACTCCTGTCATCAGGAATTCATTTCCATTCAAATCAACCACTTACAGCACAACGCCGGTGAATCGCATTATAGGGCCCGAAGCCACAAAAACGGCTACCACTTCCACCACAAATTCAGGTTTGGAGGTGAAATGGCTCACGGTTGACGAGGAGTCGGCCGGCCAGCGCTTAGACAATTTCCTCATTCGCCACCTGAAGGGTGTCCCCAAAACCCACGTCTACCGCATCATTCGAAGTGGTGAAGTGAGAGTCAACAAGGGGCGAGCGTCAGCTGACACTCGCATTGAATCGGGCGATGTGGTCCGACTCCCTCCAGTGAGAATTTCCGACAAAGTGGCAGAAAAAGCAGCCAGGCCTGCACCGGGCCGAGAGTTCCCGCTGTTGCTAGAAGACGACGCTTTGATGGCCATCGACAAGCCCGCTGGTGTTGCCGTCCATGGTGGCTCAGGGGTTAGTTTTGGCGTGATCGAGCAACTTCGGCAGGCCAGGCCGCTGGCAAAATTGCTTGAATTGGTTCACCGACTGGACCGTGAAACCAGTGGCATTCTGTTGGTAGCCAAAAAAAGAAGCGCCCTGAAGCATGTTCAAGATCAGTTCAGGGAACGCGAAACGGGTAAGACCTATTTGGCCCTGGTGCAAGGTCAGTGGCCAGAAAAACTGAAGGTCATCGACAGCGCGCTGCACAAATTCTTGTTGCCGGATGGCGAGCGCCGAGTCAGGGTCACGTCCAATGAGGACCCTGATGGCATGCGGTCAATCACCTTGGTCAAAGTGGCAGAGCGTTGGGATACTTGCACTTTGTTGGAGGTCACCATCAAGACGGGGCGAACCCATCAAATTAGAGTGCACCTGGCTTCGCAAGGACACCCCATCGCTGGAGACGACAAATACGGCGATTTCGAATGGAACAAAGCGCTTCAAAAACAGGGCCTGAAGCGCATGTTTTTGCACGCATGGCGCCTTCAATTCACGCACCCTGCAACGGGAAAGCGTATCGAGCTCAAGTCCAATCTACCCCCTGAATTGCAACTTTACGTGAACCATGTCAAATCCAAGTCTACGCCCCCGTCAGTTTGATCTGATCGCCTTCGATTGGGATGGCACCCTTTTTGACTCAACGGCCATCATCACACGGTGTATTCAGCGTGCCGTCGTGGATGTGGGGGGGCAAGAGCCCTCGCGGGAAGCCGCCTCCTATGTAATTGGTTTGGGTTTGATGCAAGCACTGGCCCATGCTGCGCCAGATGTGCCCGTTGAGAAATATCCAGAACTGGGTCTGCGTTACCGCGATCATTACATGGCCCATCAAAACGACATCATTCTGTTTGAAGGCGTATTGCCTATGCTGGCTGAGTTGAAAGCGCGCCATCACTGGTTGAGTGTGGCAACCGGCAAGAGCCGAAAAGGCTTGAACGAAGCCTTGCATGACGTCGACTTGAAGGGCATGTTTGATGCTTCAAGAACAGCGGATGAAACCGCAGGCAAACCCAGCCCCCTGATGTTGCAGGAACTCATGCGGGAATTGGGGGTAGAGCCAGAGCGAACCTTGATGATTGGCGACACCACCCACGATTTGCAAATGGCCTTGAACGCAGGGTGCGCCAGTGTGGGTGTGAGTTATGGCGCCCATGAACCTTCGGCGTTTCATGCCTTGCAGCCCCGCTACGTTGCTCATTCTGTCAGTGACTTGCGCAGTTGGTTAAATGACAACGCCTGACAGAATGGCCCTGCCAAAGCGTCTTTAAAATCCGAAGATGGTGACAAACACAGTTTGAAGAAGGTGTGACATGAGCGAAGCAATTCCTTTGTGCAATTCAAGCGATTTGACAGACCGGGGCTTGGCGGTGCCTTTTGATGTCGTTTATGGCGGGCAGACTTGCCGTGCATTTGCCATTCGCTTCAAGGGTTCGGTGCATGCCTATCTCAACCGCTGCAGTCATGTTGCAATGGAAATGGATTTTCAACCGAATCGTTTTTTTGACACCACCGGACAATTCCTGATTTGCTCAACACACGGTGCCTTGTATCGACCAGAGTCGGGTGCTTGCGCAGGCGGCCCTTGCCATGGCGGATTGATCCCAATCACCTTGTCAGAACAAGGCGGTGTCGTTCACTGGCATACTGACTTCAATCTTAAACCTTTTGATTTCACATGAGTTCTGAAAATACTGAATCTTCCACAACTGATCGCAATGTGACGAGCGGCAACGCCGCGCCTTCTGCTGCCTCTGCCCCTCATCAAAATGCGGGGTCAACTTGGGAGCGCCAAGTGCTCTCCGATTTGGTCACTGGTAATTTGAAAGAGCAGCGAGTCGCCAGGCGATGGAAAGTCGGTTTGCGATTGGGCTGGTTGTGTTTTTGGGTGGTGGTCATGTGGCAGGTTTTGGCTCACAACCAAACTTCAAGCACCATCTCCTCACCCCATACTGCACTGGTTAATATCAAAGGTGAAATTGCCGATGGCGCAGATGCCAACGCAGAAAGTGTGGTGGCTTCTATGCGGGCGGCCATGGAGGACACGGGTTCACAGGCCTTGATCTTGCTCATCAATTCGCCAGGCGGTAGCCCTGTTCAGGCCGGCATCATCAGTGATGAAATTGTGCGTTTGAAAGCGCTTCATCAAAAACCAATCTATGCGGTTGTTGAAGAGTCTTGTGCATCTGCTGCTTATTACATCGCTGCATCCACCGACAAAATTTATGTCAACAAGGCCAGCATTGTTGGCAGCATTGGCGTGCTCATGGACGGCTTTGGCTTCACTGGTCTGATGGACAAACTGGGTGTTGAAAGAAGGCTCATGACAGCGGGCGAAAATAAAGGATTTCTAGATCCATTCAGCCCTCAAACTGAGGCCCAGAGAAAACATGCGCAATCGATGTTGAACCACATTCACTCGCAGTTCATTGCTGTGGTGAAGCAAGGCCGTGGCGATCGCTTGAAAGAAACCCCCGATATGTTCAGTGGCTTGTTTTGGACGGGCCAACAAGCTGTCGAGTTGGGTTTGGCAGACGATTTTGGCAGCATCGATCAAGTGGCACGCGATGTGGTGAAAGCACAAGAATTGGTTGATTATTCACGCCATGACAACGTTGCAGAGCGTCTGGTCAAGCGCTTTGGTGCAGCCATGGGTGAAGGCGCTTGGAAAGCCATGCGCTCAACCGCCGTGATTCGCTAATTTAGCTTTCGGAAAAGCGCCCTTACTTGCTTGAGGAAAATTGCTTGAGGAAAAGTTCAAGCGCCAATGGCAAATACGGCTGGCGTTTGGTTGTTCAAACCTTCAGGCATCGATCCTGAATTTAACTGACGCCACTGCTGTGTGGTTCTGCATTGAGTGATGGCGCTTGGCAAGGTGAGACCGCTGCTGATGGCCAGTCGACTGCTGGCTTGCAAGCTTTGCAGCAGCGCCGCCCACAGCGCTGCATTGCGGTAAGGGGTCTCAATGAAGAGTTGAGTTTGTCCTGTCTTGAGAGCCAGCTGTTCTAATTCTTTGATTCTTCTTGTCCGGTCTTGGGGCTCTTGCGGCAAGTAGCCTACAAACGCAAAATTTTGTCCATTGAGGCCGCTGCTGGCCAATGCCAGCAACAGCGAAACAGGTCCAACCAATGCAATGACTTGAATGCCAAGTTCGTGAGCGGCACGAACAACAGAGCTGCCAGGGTCGGCAACGGCGGGCATGCCCGCTTCGCTCACCAGCCCAATGTCTTCCCCTGCCAAGGCCAAGGTCAACAAGGGTTTGGCGTCAAAGCCGCCCAGATGATCACCTTTTTTATGAACTTGCCTTGGCAACTCGGTGATGTTCTGGGCTTGGATGCTAACTTTCAGAGGCGAGCAGGCATCAATTCGCTTCAAGTAGGCGCGGGTGGTTTTGGCGCTCTCACAAATCCAGTGCGTGATGTTGGCTGCCGCTGTGATGGTGCCCATTGGCATGACTTGTGGCAGGTCAACGTCTTGGCCGCAACCAAAGTCAAGGGGGGCTGGGACCAAAAACAAACGCCCCATTTTGTTATTGGCATGGGTCATAGGATGATCACTCCTGCTTCTCTCAGCATTTGGCAGGTTCTGATTAGCGGCAGGCCGATCAAGGCGGTGGGATCATCGCTCTCTATGCTTTCCAAAAGTGCTATTCCCAGTCCTTCACTCTTGGCGCTGCCTGCGCAGTCGTAGGGCTCTTCTGCGCGAAGGTATGACTCAATTTCTGAATCGCTTAAGTGCCGAAACTTCACTTTGATTGCAGCCAAATCTGTTTTCTCAAAACCAGTGGCCAAACAAACTACTGACAAAGCCGTTTGAAAAATCACGGTTTTGCCTCGCATCCGTTGCAACTGCAGAGTGGCATTGGCGTGGTTGCCTGGTTTACCCAGCGGCACGCCTTCTAAATCGGCTACTTGGTCAGAGCCAATCACCACGGCTTCCGGATTCTTGAGCGCGACTGCCCGAGCCTTGGCAAGTGCCAATCGCATGGCCAGATCTTTGGGTGACTCATTGAGGTGGGGAGTTTCGTCCACATCGGGCGCGGCAGTGTCAAACGGAATTTGCAGCCGAGACAGCAATTCTTTTCGGTAGCGCGAGGTCGAACCCAAGATCACATGGCGACCGGAATAGGGCGGATGGCGGTGTTGAGCGTCTTTGGACATCCCTCAATTCTCTTACACTGAAGGCATGCACAAAAATTTTGATTTGAATCGCCTCAATGTCAAGGCCTTTGCCAGGGAAGAAATCAGCTTAGAAGGCTTGCAAGACCTGCCTCAATTTACACGATTGGTCGAGCTGGAGGCCAAATTAGGCACGGTTTCCCATGCGGATTTGCCTGGGTCAACCCAAATTTCATGGGCGATTCAGGGTGAGTTGGTGCCTGTTTCGGGCGGCGGGGAGCAAATTTGGCTTCACTTGAAGGCGGAGCTTCATTTGACAATGCAATGCCAGAGGTGCATGGGTGCCGTTACTGTTTTGGTAAGCTCAGATCAGTCTTTTCGCTTTGTGGCAGATGAGGCCACGGCCGAGGCCGAGGATGAGGCGTCCGAAGAGGATTTGTTGGTCCTCACCCCCGAATTGAATGTTTGGGAGCTCATAGAAGACGAACTCATCATGTGTACGCCACTCGTTCCCAAACACGATGTTTGCCCCACTTTGGTGCCAATGTCTGCTGTGGACGAAGCTTTTGAGGAGGCGCAGGATGCGCGACCCAACCCGTTTGCAGCATTGGCACAATTGAAGAAAAAACCAAATTAAGGGCTTGGATTGGTCTGAAACTTTGGGCTATAATCAGCGGCTCTGTGCCTTACAAGGCGTGTGAGTCCATTCCCTGTTTAACCCAAAGCTGCGTTGCGCTTTATAGCGCTTGGGCTGAAAAGGGCGATCACCCCGATCGCCCCGATCTTCAACAACGCTGCTTTCAACGCATCCAAGGAGCCATCATGGCTGTTCAACAAAATAAAAAGTCACCTTCTAAGCGTGGCATGCATCGTTCACACAATGCGCTGAATGTGCCTGGTATCGCTGTCGAGCCAACCACTGGCGAAACGCACTTGCGTCACCACATCAGCCCCAACGGTTTCTACCGTGGCCGCCAAGTTCTGAAGAACAAATCAGAAGCCTAATTGACGCTTGAAATACGGGCCCGATGCTACTTTTGACGTAGCCTCGGGCCTTTGTATTTTTGGTGATTGAAACCATGTCCTCCAAAGAATTTTTCACCCTTGCTGTCGATTGCATGGGGGGTGATCACGGTCCAAGCGTCACATTGCCTGCTTGCCGTCATTTTCTTGAAACGCATCCTGATGCGCGTTTGCGTTTGGTTGGAAGGGCTGCTGATTTGGCTTCTTTTCGCCATGAGCGGGCAGAGGTGGTTGTGGCCACTGAAGTGGTTGGGATGGATGACCCTGTGGAAGTGGCCTTGCGCAAGAAAAAAGATTCTTCCATGCGCATTGCCATTGAATTGGTGAAGTCCGGCGAAGCCGATGCTGCAGTTTCTGCTGGCAACACGGGTGCATTGATGGCCATTGCCCGCTACGTCCTTAAAACCATGGATGGCATTGATCGCCCGGCCATTGCAGGCCAAATGCCCAATTTCAAGGGCGGCGGCACCACCATGCTTGACTTGGGTGCCAATGTCGATTGCTCACCAGAGCACCTTTTGCAGTTTGCCGTCATGGGTTCCGCTCTGGTCTCTGTGTTGCAAGACAACGAAAGCCCTAGCGTGGGCCTGCTGAATATTGGCGAGGAAGCCATTAAAGGCAATGAAATTATCAAAAAAACAGGCGAATTGTTGCGATCTGCTGGTAACTCCGGCGATTTGAACTTTTATGGCAATGTTGAAGGAAATGATATTTTCAAAGGAACAGTCGATATTGTGGTGTGCGATGGGTTTGTGGGTAATGTTGCTTTGAAGGCCAGCGAAGGCTTGGCAACCATGATGGGCGGGTTTTTGAAATCTGAGTTTTCTCGCAGTATCTTCACTAAAATTGCTGCTATCTTTGCTTATCCGGTTCTAAATTCCTTTAAAAATAGAGTAGATCACCGTCGTTACAACGGTGCGGCTTTGTTGGGTTTGCGCGGCTTGGTATTTAAAAGTCATGGCTCGGCTGACGAACTGGCGTTTGGAACGGCTCTGAACCGAGCGTATGATGCTGCCAGACATCAACTGCTTAGTCGTGTTGCAGCTCGAATTGCCCACGCTGCCCCTTTGTTGAATTCACAAATGGGGGCCCCAGACAATTCAGCCAACTCGGCCGCTATCGAATGACCATTTACTCTCGTATTTCTGGCACTGGCAGCTACTTGCCCCCAAGAAGACTGACCAACGCTGACCTTGTTGCTGAACTGGCCGTTCAGGGCGTTGAAAGCTCTGACGAATGGATTGTAGAAAGAACGGGCATTCAAGCGCGTCATTTTGTAGATGCTGGCGTTGGCAGCAGTGATTTGGGCGCGGAAGCCGCCAAACGCGCCATTCAAGCCGCTGGGTGCCAAGCTTCAGATATCGATTTGATCATTGTGGCCACCTCAACGCCAGACATGGTGTTTCCATCCACTGCTGCTTTGCTCCAAAATAAGCTTGGCATTGTGGGCTGTCCTGTTTTTGATGTGCAAGCTGTTTGCAGTGGCTTTATTTATGCCATGACTGTGGCAGATGCCATGATTAAAACGGGCACAGCCAAGCGAGCCCTGGTCATCGGCGCCGAAGTTTTCAGCCGCATACTCGATTTCAAAGACCGTACCACTTGCGTTTTGTTTGGCGATGGCGCTGGCGCCGTGGTTCTGGAGGCCTCTAGCACTCCTGGTATTTTGGCCACCGATATTCACGCCGATGGCAAATATGCAGACATTCTTTGCGTGCCAGGTCATGTTTCAGGCGGTGCTATTTTGGGCGATCCCGTGTTGAAAATGGATGGTCAGGCGGTGTTTAAATTGGCGGTTGGCGTGCTCGAAGAGACGGCTCGCGCATCCTTGAGCAAAGCTGGTTTGAATGAATCGGACATTGATTGGCTCATTCCTCACCAAGCCAATATTCGCATCATGCAGAGCACTGCGCGCAAACTCAAAATGCCAATGGAAAAAGTCATTGTGACTGTAGACCAGCATGGCAATACCTCGGCCGCATCGATTCCATTGGCACTAGATCATGGCATACGCTCTGGCCAAATTCACAAAGGGCAGACCTTGATGCTTGAAGGCGTTGGCGGCGGCTTCACGTGGGGCTCGGTCCTTTTAAAATATTGAAAATTTGCAACTGAAATCATGACTGCAATTGCCATCGTTTTCCCAGGCCAAGGCTCCCAATCTGTGGGCATGTTGGATGCTTGGGGTGATCACCCTGCGGTGCTAGAGACCCTGAAAGAGGCATCCGATGCCATGGGCGAAAACTTATCTGCCCTGATTCATGATGGGCCCAAGGAAGCCTTGGCATTGACCACCAATACACAACCCGTGATGTTGGTTGCAGCCATTGCCGCCTACCGCGCGTGGTTGGCGGAGGGCGGTGCTCAGCCAGCTGCGGTAGCAGGGCATTCCTTGGGTGAGTATTCGGCTTTGGTTGCTTCGGGGGTTTTAAGTTTGGCGCAGGCCGCTCCCTTGGTCAGATTTAGGGCTGCTGCCATGCAAGATGCAGTGGCTGTAGGCGTTGGTGCCATGGCTGCTGTTTTGGGCATGGAAGCGGTCAAAGTCATTGAAGGCTGCGCACAAGCACAAGCCACTTTCCCTGCCGACAGCGGGGAGGTCGTTGAGGCGGTGAACTTCAATGACCCGGGTCAAACCGTCATTGCAGGCAGCAAAGCGGCTGTCGAAAAGGCCTGCGAAGTGCTTAAAGCCATGGGGGCCAAGCGTGCCTTGAACTTGCCTGTGTCAGCACCTTTTCATTCCAGCTTGATGAAACCCGCCGCTGAAAAATTGAAAGAAAAACTGGCCAACACCACTTTTGCAACACCGCTCATTCCGGTCGTCAACAACATTGACGTTTCGGTTGAAACCAATCTTGATCGCATTCGCGATGCGCTTTATCGGCAGGCCTTTGGTCCCGTGAGATGGGTTGAATGTGTCCAGGCCATCAAGTCGCGTGGCATCAACACTTTGGTCGAGTGCGGGCCTGGCAAAGTATTGGCAGGTATGGTGAAGCGAATTGATGCAGACATGACGGGATTGCCTTTGTTCGATCCTGCCTCGTTAGCCGAAGTGAAAGGGGCTCTCGCATGAGCGACTCAAACACAGAGAACAAAGGGCAAGTGGCATTGGTCACGGGTGCTTCTAGGGGCATTGGCGCAGCCATTGCTTTGGTCATGGCCAAACAGGGCTTCCAAGTCATTGGCACAGCCACCACAGACGATGGTGCAGAGCGTATTTCGGCTGCTTTGTCTGTTTATCCAGGCTGCCGAGGTGCCAATTTGAACGTCAATGACGCTGCAGCAGGTGAGGCGCTCATCGATCAAATTGTGAAGTCACAGGGCGGCCTCCATGTCTTGGTCAACAATGCAGGCATTACGCGCGATACCTTGGCCATGCGCATGAAAGACGACGATTGGGATGCCGTTTTGGATACCAATTTAAGGGCTGTTTTTCGCATGAGCCGAGCGGCTATTCGCCCCATGATGAAACAGCGATATGGCCGAATCATCAGCATTACCAGTGTGGTGGGGGCCTCAGGTAACCCAGGTCAGGCCAATTACGCCGCTGCCAAGGCCGGCGTGGCCGGCATGACCCGGGCTTTGGCTCGCGAGTTGGGAAGTCGAAATATCACAGTCAATTGCGTTGCCCCTGGCTTTATTGCCACGGACATGACCGCCGCATTGCCAGAAGCACAACACCAAGCCCTGATGGCCCAAATTCCATTGGGTAAACTAGGCTTACCAGAGGATATTGCGCATGCAGTGTCCTATTTGGCCGGCCCTGGGGCTGGTTACGTTACGGGTCAGGAATTGCATGTCAATGGCGGCATGCACATGTCCTGATAAAATATTATTTTTTACAACCCTTAGAGGGCATCCATGAGCGATATCGAAGCACGTGTCAAAAAAATCATTGCTGAACAACTCGGCGTTGAAGAGTCACAAGTTACACCAGAGAAGGCATTCGTTGCTGACTTGGGTGCCGACTCTCTAGACACCGTAGAACTGGTGATGGCATTAGAAGACGAATTTGGCATTGAAATTCCAGACGAAGACGCTGAGAAGATCACCACGGTCAAAGCGGCCATTGACTACGCCCAAAGCAAAAAGGCTTGATCTGAGATGACCCGTCGCCGCGTTGTTGTTACGGGCCTGGGATGTATCAGCCCCGTTGGAAACACGGTGGCGGAGGCATGGGCCAATCTCTTGGCAGGCCAATCTGGCATTGGCCTGATTTCCAAATTTGACACTTCAGCCTTCTCTTGCAGAATTGCTGGAGAAGTGAAGGGCTTCAATTTGGAGCAGTACATTGGTGCCAAAGAAGCGCGCACCATGGACACATTCATCCACTTCGGCATCGCGGCAGCTGCGCAAGCGGTTGAGGATGCTGGTTTGCCAGTTGGCGAAGCCCTGGACGAAGAGCTTGCAACTCGGATCGCCTGTGTCATTGGTTCTGGCATTGGTGGTTTGCCCATGATTGAGCAAACACATGTCGAGTACACAGCACGGGGGCCTCGCCGAATTTCTCCTTTCTTTGTGCCTGCGTCCATCATTAACATGATCGCGGGTCATGTTTCCATGCGTTTCGGTTTCAAAGGCCCCAACTTGGCCGTTGTGACCGCCTGCACCACAGGCCTTCACTGCATTGGTTAAGCGAGTCGCATGATTGAATATGGTGACGCAGACGTGGTGGTGGCAGGTGGCTCAGAAGCCACTATTTCACCACTGGGTTTGGGCGGCTTCGCAGCCATGCGCGCTTTGTCAACTCGCAACGACAATCCCACAGCTGCTTCTCGGCCCTGGGACAAAGACCGCGATGGCTTTGTCTTGGGTGAAGGTGCGGGTGTGATGGTGGTCGAAGAATACGAACATGCCAAAGCGCGTGGCGCCAAAATCTACGCAGAAATCTGTGGCTATGGCATGAGTGCAGATGCTGGCCACATGACAGCGCCCAGCATGGACGGACCTCGTCGTGCCATGGTCTCTGCCATGCGCAATGCCGGTATCAATTCAGATCAAGTTGGTTATTTGAATGCGCACGGAACGTCCACGCCTTTGGGTGATGTGAATGAAACCAACGCCATCAAAGCTGCCCTGGGTGATCACGCCAAGAAAACACTGATCAGTTCTACCAAATCCATGACCGGCCACTTGTTGGGTGGTGCTGGAGGCATTGAGAGCGTGTTCACAGTGTTGGCGTTGCACCATCAAAAAGTGCCGCCCACCATCAACTTGGACAACCAAGATCCCGAATGCGATTTGGACTATTGCGCCAACATTGCGCGCGATGTCAAGATTGAATACGCATTGAAAAATAACTTTGGTTTCGGTGGCACCAACGGCAGTTTGGTTTTCCGTCGGGTTTAATTCTTTTGAATCAAGGCGCCCCATCGGTCGATTACCCGGTGGGGCGTTTTTTTTGGAGCGCTTGGGTGGCGCTGGGGTTCTCACTCTTGAGTGCGCTGGCGCTGGCATTGAATTTATGGCTTGGTTGGATAGAGGGCTGGCGCTTTGCATGGCTGTGCGGCGTTTGGTTTCTACTCACGCTTTATTCTGTGATTTCCTTCAAACAGCTTTCCCCAAAGGCTTGGTTGTGCTGGACTGGACAAGCTTGGGAAGTTCAATTTCTGTTTGCCGCGCCGTCGCAAGTTGCGCACGCCATCAGCATCCATTTGGATTTTCAAAATTACTTCTTGGTGTCCTTAAGCAACCCTAAATCTGCTCGTCAGTGGTTTTGGATTTCGAGGAAAGCATTCCCCGAGCGTTGGCATGGATTTCGTTGCGCTGTATATTCGCCTTCGGAATGAGTTTCTTTCTAGAGAATCAAGTGGAGTTTTTGGGTCATGAACAATATGAGTTTTAAATTGCCTCGTGTTTTGTTACCTTTGACGGTATCTTTGGGACTTTCGATGGCAACACTGTTGATGTGTGCGCCCGTCAATGTTTTGGCACAGCAAGCCGTGGTGAGAGGCTTGCCCGACTTCACGGAGTTGGTCGAGCAGGTTGGACCTTCTGTGGTCAATATTCGCACTTTGGAGAAAGTTCGCAGTCCATCTGCCGCTGGTGGCGGCATGGACGAAGAGACCCAAGAATTGTTCCGTCGATTCTTTGGCATTCCCATGCCCAATACACCCAATAATCCCAACGCACCTAGACAAGCGCCTCGGCAGGGTAGGACCCCCTCTCCAGAAGAAACGCAACCTAGAGGTGTCGGCTCGGGTTTTATTCTCACTTCCGATGGCTTCATCATGACCAATGCCCATGTGGTGGACGGTGCTGATGAAGTGTTGGTCACACTCACAGACAAGCGCGAATTCAAAGCCAGAATCATTGGTGCTGACAAACGCTCAGACGTCGCTGTGGTCAAAATTCAAGCCACAGGACTGCCCGCTGTGAAGGTAGGTGATGTATCCCGCCTGAAAGTTGGCGAGTGGGTCATGGCCATCGGTTCGCCATTCGGCCTAGACAACTCTGTCACGGCTGGTATCGTCAGCGCCAAGCAGCGTGACACTGGGGATTATTTGCCTTTTATTCAAACCGATGTTGCCATCAACCCAGGCAATTCAGGAGGGCCGTTGATCAACATGCGAGGTGAGGTAGTGGGCATTAACAGCCAAATTTACTCTCGCTCTGGTGGTTTTATGGGAATCTCTTTTTCAATTCCCATGGATGAGGCCATGCGAGTCAGCGAGCAACTGCGTGCCAGTGGCAGGGTCACACGTGGTCGAATTGGCGTACAAATTGAGCCAGTCACCAAGGAGATTGCTGAGTCAATTGGCTTGGGCAGAGCGCAAGGCGCACTCATCAATCGAATTGAACCTGGTGCGCCCGCCGATAAAGCGGGCCTAGAGCCTGGCGATGTCATCATCAAGATCGATGGAAAGCCCATTGAAAAGTCGTCAGATCTTCCTCGATTGGTGGGAAACACCAAACCCGGAACCAAAAGCAATTTGACGGTATTCAGACGCGGTGCCACCAAAGAGATGAGCATTGTCATTGCTGAGTTAGAGCCAGAGAGAGTGGCCAAGCGTGCCACCGAGCCAGAAGAAAAGCCAAAGAGTGCTCAATCTGTTCAGGGCTTGGGTTTGGTCGTTGCCGATCTCACAGATGCGCAAAAAACAGAATTGAAACTCAAAGGTGGCGTGAGAGTTGAGAGCTTGGTCGAGCCAGCTCTGAGGGCAGGGCTTCGTGAAGGCGATGTGATTTTGGCAGTTGGCAACATCGAAGTGAGCCAAGTCAAAGATTTCACCCTCGCTGTGGGTAAATTGGACAAATCAAAACCCATCAGTGTGCTTTTCAGGCGAGGGGAATTGACGCGCTACACCTTGATCAGACCCAATTCTTGATCAGTGGCTTGTCAAGAGTCCCTACCGCACCACAGGGTTATCCATGTGTAAAAAATATTTTTTACGTGTGTGCACACTAACTTTTTATTCATGTGAATATCAAAAATGGTTAAAATCTGAGCACTTGAACCAATATTCATGGCAAAAAATGCAGGGGTGGGTTCACAATGTGGGATGTCCCACATCAGTCCACCGTTGATCCACAGAACACTCACAAGTTATTCATCTTAAGTTAAGCTTAATTGTGCATAAGTTGTTGATAAGTTTTCTGTTGCAAGCTTGCAACGACCTGCAATGTGGCGTTTCGGGGGTGTACGTGTTGGGCTTTATGCCTACAATGAAGTCCCAACTATCGCAGTTGCCATTGATTGTTGGTTCAGGGCGCGTCCTCATTCGACGCGCCCTTTTTTCTTGTCTAGTCCTTTGAATCTCAAACACTTGTAGCTGGTCCTTGATGAATCACATCAGAAGGTCCTTGATGAATCACATCAGAAATTTCTCCATCATTGCGCACATCGATCATGGCAAATCGACGCTTGCAGATCGATTGATTCAACGTTGCGGTGGTTTGCAAGACCGTGAAATGGAGGCGCAGGTACTCGACTCCATGGACATTGAAAAAGAACGCGGCATTACCATCAAAGCGCAGACAGCATCGCTCCAATACAAAGCCAAAGATGGACAAATTTACAACCTCAATTTGATCGATACACCGGGTCACGTTGACTTCTCTTATGAGGTTTCACGCTCCTTGTCGGCGTGTGAAGGTGCATTGCTTGTCGTTGATGCAAGCCAAGGGGTTGAAGCGCAAACGGTGGCCAATTGCTACACCGCGCTCGACCTAGGTGTCGAGGTTGTTCCTGTCTTAAACAAGATGGATTTGCCTCAAGCTGATCCAGAAAACGCCAAAGCCGAAGTTGAGGACGTCATCGGTATTGACGCCAGCGAGGCCATTCCTTGTTCCGCCAAAACCGGCATGGGCATCGATGAAATTTTGGAAGCCATTGTGGCCAAAATTCCAGCACCCAAAGGCAATCCCAATGCGCCTTTGCGTGCCATGATTGTCGACAGCTGGTTTGATACCTATGTGGGCGTGGTCATGTTGGTGCGGGTGGTCGATGGCCGCTTGGGTAAAGGTGAGCGCTTCAAAATGATGGCCACCGAGACTGTGTATAACGCAGACACCATGGGTGTATTTACCCCTGCCAATGAGCCGCGCAACAGCCTTGAAGCGGGTGAGGTGGGTTACATCATTGCGGGCATCAAAGAGCTGCAAGCGGCCAAGGTGGGCGATACGATCACTTTGGAAAAAAAGCTACCCAACAATTTGGGACCTGCAGAAAAGGCTTTGCCAGGCTTCAAAGAAATACAGCCCCAAGTATTTGCAGGTTTGTACCCCACTGAAGCGAATCAATACGATTCCTTGCGCGATGCACTTGAAAAACTGAAGCTCAACGATTCATCTTTACATTACGAAGCGGAAGTGTCTCAGGCCTTGGGTTTTGGTTTTCGCTGTGGCTTTTTAGGCTTGCTGCACATGGAAATCGTGCAAGAGCGACTCGAACGTGAGTTTGACCAAGACTTGATCACCACCGCGCCCAGTGTAGTGTATGAGGTGGTCAAAGGTGACGGCGAAGTGGTGATGGTTGAAAACCCAGCCAAGATGCCTGATCAAGGCAAGATGCAAGAAATTCGTGAACCGATTGTCACAGTGCACTTGTATATGCCTCAAGACTATGTGGGCCCTGTAATGACTTTGGCCAACCAAAAGCGAGGCTTGCAAATTAACATGGCCTACCATGGCCGGCAAGTGATGCTGACCTATGAAATGCCCTTGGGTGAGATTGTTCTAGACTTTTTTGACAAGTTGAAATCGGTATCTCGGGGTTATGCCTCCATGGACTATGAGTTCAAAGAATATCGTGCATCCGACGTGGTGAAGGTTGATATTTTGCTGAACGGCGAAAAGGTCGATGCGCTGTCTATCATTGTTCATCGATCGCAGTCGGCCTATCGAGGCCGTGCGGTGGTGGCCAAAATGCGCGAAATCATTAGCAGGCAAATGTTTGATGTGGCTATTCAAGCGGCCATTGGTGCCAATATCATTGCCCGGGAAACGGTCAAAGCGCTGCGTAAAAACGTCTTGGCCAAGTGTTATGGTGGCGATATCACCCGCAAACGCAAGTTGCTTGAAAAGCAAAAGGCGGGTAAAAAAAGGATGAAACAAATCGGCTCGGTTGAGGTGCCCCAAGAGGCATTTTTGGCCATTTTGCAGGTGGAAGATTGATGCAAGTCTTAACGGCTTTTATTTTGGCTGCATTTTGCAGCTATGCGGGCTCTTGGTATTTCGGCTTCATTGAAGGCAATTTTGCCTTGCTGATGCTCATGGCTGTGGTTATTTCTGGCGTTTACTGGTTGGCTGAAAAGTTTTATTTCTGGCCCCAACGCGTCAAGGCTGTCGAGCAATTAGACAGCGACAAGGCCAAACGCCAGCAAGAATTGGCCAAGTTGGGCATTGACAAATCGGATACAGACACCGGTGAGGCACGCAGTCAATTGCTCATGCAGCCTTGGTGGTTGGATTGGACGGCAGGTTTATTTCCCGTCATATTCTTTATTTTTGTGCTGCGTTCTTTCTTGTTTGAGCCGTTCAAGATCCCGTCTGGCTCCATGATCCCAACCCTTTGGATTGGCGATTTGATTTTGGTTAACAAATACCACTATGGCATTCGTTTGCCAGTGGTCAATTTGAAAATCACGGAGGGTACTCCCGTCGCTCGAGGCGATGTGATGGTTTTTCGTTACCCACCTCGCCCTAGTGTCGATTACATCAAGCGGGTGGTCGCTATTCCGGGTGATGAGCTTGCGTATCTCAATAAAAAACTCAGCATCAACGGTAAGTTGGTGCCGACAGAAAATCTGCCAGAGTTTTTTGATGAATCAGTCATGCGCTATTTCAAACAGACACAAGAAAAATTGGGCAATCAGCCACACAATTTAATTTTGGACGATGAGCGCCCTGCATTTATTCCTGGCGCAGAAGATTTTCCTTTCCGCGATCAGTGCAATTACACCGTCGAGGGCGTTGTGTGCAAGGTTCCTCAGGGACACTACTTCATGATGGGCGACAATCGGGATAATTCACTTGATTCTCGTTATTGGGGTTTTGTGCCAGACGCTAATATTGTGGGTCGTGCATTTTTTGTTTGGATTAATTTTGGAAACTTGGGCCGAATTGGCTCATTCAATTGATTTTGCCATCGTCATTAAATCAATTCATTCAGCTTTGGCACCTCATCAATTCAATACCAGGCTAAAAGTTTGAACGACGCTCTCAGTCAATTGCAAGTTCGCCTACAACACAGCTTCAAAGATGCAAGTTTGCTGGAGCGGGCAGTGACTCATCGCAGTTACTCAGCCGATCACAATGAGCGCTTGGAGTTTTTAGGCGATTCTGTTTTAAATTTGGCGGTTGCGCACCTGCTTTACAAGCAATTGAGTGATTTACCCGAGGGCGATTTGTCTCGTGTCAGGGCCAACTTGGTCAAGCAAGAAACCCTGCACCAATTGGCCCTCAGCTTGCAAATTTCAAGCTGCTTGAAGTTGGGTGAGGGTGAATTGAAGTCTGGCGGTCAGCGCCGCCCCTCCATTTTGGCCGATGCCTTGGAGGCCTTGATCGGGGCTGTTTTTTTGGATGCTGGCTATGATGTTGCAGAGCAACTGGTGCATGGCTTGTTCCAAAATGTGGCCATCAATCCGCAGATGCAAGCAGCATCCAAGGATCCAAAAACTGAATTGCAAGAGTGGTTACAAGGCCGCAAGCTTGAAATTTTGAAAGTCAAGGCACGCGGATGAACACAGAAACCAACCCCGCCCAACGTTGCGGTTTGGTGGCCATTGTTGGCAAACCCAATGTAGGCAAATCCACTTTGCTCAATGCGCTGGTCGGTCAAAAAATCAGCATCACATCGCGCAAAGCGCAAACCACGCGTCACCGCATCACGGGCATTCGCACTGAAGGCCCCACTCAATTTGTTTTTGTCGATACACCTGGTTTTCAAACCCGTCACAACACCGCTTTGAACAAGTCTTTGAACAAGACTGTTTTGGGCGCTGTCGGCGATGTCGACCTGGTTTTGTTTGTGGTGGAAGCTGGTATGTTCAATACTGCCGATGCCAAAGTTTTGGCTTTGCTGAAGCCAGATATACCCGTCTTGCTCATTGCCAACAAGCTCGATGCCATCAACCGCCGTGAAGACTTGGCCCCTTGGCTCAAAGACATGCAAGAGCGCTACCCCTTCACCGAGTTTGTGCCCATGTCTGCCAAGAATGCCAAGGACATTGAGCGCTTGATGGGCTATTGCGAAAAATACTTGCCCGAGCAAGCTTGGTGGTACGCCGAAGACGAACTCACCGACCGCAGTGAAAAGTTTTTGGCCAGTGAAATTGTTCGCGAAAAATTGTTTCGTTTCACGGGGGACGAATTGCCCTACACGTCCACAGTGGTGATTGACAAATTTGAAGAGGAACCGAGTCGGTCGGCCAATCGCATGATTCGCATTGCTGCCACCATCGTGGTGGAGCGCGAAGGACACAAGGCCATGGTCATTGGTGACAAAGGTGAACGCCTTAAGCGCATTGGTACCGAAGCGCGGCAAGAGCTTGAAAAGCTCATGGATGCCAAAGTGTTCATCGAGCTCTGGGTCAAGGTTCGCTCTGGCTGGGCCGACGACGAAGCGCGTGTCCGCTCCTTCGGTTACGAGTAAAAAGTCAGGCCATGGCCGCTGTCTTGAAACGAATTTCGGATGAGCCGGCCTATGTGCTGCACCGCTATGACTGGAGCGAGTCCAGTCTCATCTTAGAAGTTTTCACGCGACATCACGGCCGAATTGCATTGGTGGCCAAGGGTGCCAAAAAACCAAGCTCGTCTTTCAGACCTGTTTTGTTGCCGCTTCAAGCCATTCAAGTGGCATATGGCGGCGATGCCGATATTCGCACCCTCAAATCGGCCGAGTGGGTGGCTGGGCATGTCATGCCAACAGGTGATGCACTGCTTTCTGGCTACTATTTGAATGAGTTGTTGCTGCGTTTGTTGGCGCGCGATGACCCCCACCCGCAGTTGTTCGATGCTTACGCTGCCACGGTGAGGGTCATGGCCACAGAACCAGGTGAGTTGTTGCAAGCTTCGCTGCGGGTGTTTGAGCTCTTGTTGCTCCGAGAAATTGGTTTGCTGCCCAGTTTAAATTGCCAAACACTGACCATGGCCGACTTGGATGAGTCAAGGGACTATTGCTTGGTGCCAGAGGGTGGCTTGAGATTGGCGCATCGGGATGACCGGCATGCCATGAGCGGCGCGCAATGGCAGTCCATTCAGCATGCCTTGGATGGTGTATCGCCTTTCACAGACACACTTCGTTTGAGCTTGGACATGCTAACGCCACTTCGGACCCAACTTCGCACCTTGCTCAATTACCATTGCGGTGTCGGTACTTTAAAGACCCGTCAAATGATGATCGATATTCAAAGTTTGTGAGCCCTGCATGACCCTTCATTCCAAAACGTCGCTGTCCGTCAACGTCAACAAGGTGGCACTGCTGCGCAATTCTCGCCACTTGGGAATTCCCAGCGTCTTGAAGGCAGCACAAATGTGCCTAGAAGCTGGCGCCCAGGGCATCACCATCCATCCCCGTCCGGATGAGCGGCACATTCGGGCATCTGACGTTGTTGAACTGGCCGAATTGATGAAGCAGTGGCCCGATCGCGAGTTCAACATTGAGGGCAATCCATTTCACCAGTTGATGGACTTTGTTCGAACCTACAAACCGCATCAAGTGACCTTTGTCCCCGATAGCGAGGGACAGTTCACCAGTGACCACGGTTGGTCCTTCCCCAAGGATGAGGCTCAGCTCAAACCCCTGATCGATGAATGCAAGTCTTTGGGTGTTCGTGTCAGTTTGTTCATGGATCCTGAGCCTGAGCAAATGCAGGCGGTCAAAGGGGTGGGGGCTGATCGGGTTGAGCTGTACACCGAGCCCTATGCAGCCACCTTTGGCACGACTGCCAATTCGGCGTGCTTGGCAAAGTATGTGGAGACCGCAAAAGCGGCTTCGGCGTTGGGCCTAGGCGTGAATGCGGGTCACGATTTGAATCAAGACAATTTACCCAGCTTTGCAAAGGCAGTGCCTGACCTCTTGGAAGTGTCCATTGGTCACGCCTTGATTGCCGATGCCTTGGAAGTGGGCTATGCAGCCGCCGTTCGGGGCTACTTGAAGGCCTTGGGCCGATAGGACGCTGCCATGATTTACGGTATTGGGACAGACCTGTGTGACGTGCGTCGCATTAGAGCCAGCTTGGAAAAGCACGGCGATCGATTTGCACAAAAAGTATTGAGCGACGCTGAATTTGCTACGTACAAAGCCCGTGGCGCTCGGTGGCCCGAGCGCGGTGTGCGTTATGTGGCCACACGCTTTTCTGCCAAAGAAGCCTTCAGCAAAGCCATTGGCATGGGCATGCGCATGCCAATGACTTGGCGCTCTTGCGAAATTGGCAAGTTGCCTTCAGGGCAGCCTGTGATTGTTTTGCATGGTGCCTTGAAAACCTGGTTTGAGTCCCAACATTTAAAAGCACACATCAGCGTTACTGACGAAGCAGATTACGCGGGCAGTTATTGCGTGGTGGAAAGAACGGAATGAACATCCAAGCCCCTCTCATCATTGATATTGAAGGTTTTGCTCTCACTGCGGTTGACAAAAAACGCCTCAAAAATCCTTTGACGGGCGGCATCATTTTGTTTGGTCGGAATTGGCAAAGTCGTGCGCAACTCACCGCATTGTGCGCGGACATCAAGTCAGTCCGAAAAGATTTGCTGATTTGCGTGGACCATGAAGGCGGACGCGTACAGCGCTTTAGAACCGATGGCTTCACACATTTGCCTGCCATGCGCCGCTTGGGTGACATGTGGTCTAAGGATGGCAAGGGAATTGAAGGCGAAGGCGTTTTGCAAGCCTGTAAAGCGGCCTCGGCCGTGGGCTATTTGTTGGCGGCTGAATTGCGCGCTTGTGGTGTTGATTTGAGTTTTACACCAGTGCTCGATTTGGATTATGGCGAGAGCAGTGTCATTGGCGACCGCTCATTTCACAGAGACCCCCGACACGCCAGCTTGTTGGCCAAAAGCCTGATGCAGGGCTTGCTCCGTGTAGGCATGGGCAACTGCGGCAAACATTTTCCTGGACATGGCTTTGTCAAGGCCGACTCGCATGTGGACATGCCCATTGATAAGCGCAGTTTGAAGGCAATTTTGAAAGAAGATGCCAAGCCGTATGAGTGGTTGAACAACGAGTTGACAGCCATCATGCCCGCGCATGTGATTTATCCCAAAGTGGACGCGCGCCCCGCTGGTTTTTCTCAAACTTGGATCCAACATATTCTGCGTGAACAATTGGAATTCACAGGTGCTGTTTTCAGCGACGATTTGTCGATGGTCGGTGCGCGAGTTCTAGCTGGCAAGCCCCTTAGCTTTACGGAGGGTGCTTTGGCTGCGCTGCATGCCGGTTGTGACTTGGCATTGTTGTGCAATCAATCGCTCAAGGGAAGCCAGGTCATCGATGAGGTTTTGGATGGCTTGGCCGAGGCTCAAGTGAAGGGCTGGTGGCAGCCTGATGAACTCAGTGAAGCACGCCGCTTGGCGCTACTACCCCGATCGCCTGCGCTGGCTTGGGATGATTTGGTCCGTTCGGTCAATTACCAACAAGCCTTAGCCTGCTTGCCCTGATATGCAATTCATTGCCTGGATTTTCAAACTGTTCTTCAGCCTGCTAGGGCTGGTGTTTGTGCTAGGCATGCTTTGCGTTTTGTTGTTCGCTTTGTTGTTTGGCGCACTGTGGTCTTTGGTTCGCGGCCGCAAACCTGAGGTGGCTGTGGTGTGGCAAAGATACCAAGACATGGCTCGCAACAGAGCGCCCTTTGGTACTTGGGGCAGTCGTCCACAAAATGATGCCGAGGTGGTCGATGTTGAGGTGAAGGAAGTGCCTGAAAGAGCAAGGCAACACGATCGATTACCAAGGGAATGAAAAAGAGCGCTCAAGGCGCTCTTTTTAATCGTGTTCGCGCTTAAGGGCCGGGAACAAAATCACATCGCGAATGCTGGGGCTGTCGGTTAGCAACATCATCAAACGGTCAATGCCAATGCCGCAACCCCCAGCAGGTGGCATGCCGTATTCCAAGGCGCGCACAAAGTCGTGGTCAAAGAACATGGCTTCATCGTCACCGCTGTCTTTGGCGTCGACTTGCGCTTGGAAGCGAGCCACCTGGTCTTCGGCATCGTTGAGCTCGGAAAAGCCATTGCCAAACTCGCGGCCGGTGATGTAAAGCTCAAAACGCTCTGTGACTTCGGGGCGCTCGTCGTTGGCGCGGGCCAAGGGTGAAATTTCGGTGGGATGTTCCATGATGAACGTAGGTTCCCACAATTTGTCTTCGACAGTTTCTTCGAAGTACAACACTTGCAAACCGGCCAAAGATTTTTTAGACAGATTGTTTTTGGCTTCGCTCATGCCCAGCTTTTGCAAGGCTTGAGTGAGCCAAGCTGCATCGTCCACTTTGTCGCCAGCTTCAGTGTGTTTCACAATGGCTTCACGAATGGTGAGGCGTGCAAAAGGCTTGGCCAAATCGACAGGCTTGCCAGCGTAAGAAAGCTGCAAATGGCCAACGGCTTTCATGGCTGCATCGCGCACCAATTCTTCGGTAAAGCCCATCAAGTCTTGGTAGTTCCAGTAAGCCGCATAGAACTCCATCATGGTGAATTCTGGGTTGTGGCGAACGGAAATACCTTCGTTGCGGAAGTTGCGGTTGATTTCAAACACACGCTCAAAACCGCCCACCAACAAACGCTTCAAGTACAACTCGGGCGCAATGCGCAAGTACATTTCTTGGTCAAGCGCATTGTGGTGTGTCACAAACGGACGGGCGTTGGCACCGCCGGGAATGGGGTGCAACATGGGGGTTTCAACTTCTAAGAAGTTGTGCTTGACCATGAAGTCGCGAATGCCGCTAACGGCCTTGCTGCGCGCTGTGAAGCGTTTGCGCGCTTCTTCGTCCATCATCAAATCAACATAGCGCTGGCGGTACTTAATCTCTTGATCGGCCACGCCGTGGAACTTGTCGGGCATGGGGCGCAAACTCTTGGTAAGCATGCGAACGCTTGACGCGTGCAATGACAACTCGCCCATCTTGGTTTTGAACAGGTAGCCTTCTGCAGCCACGATGTCGCCCAAATCCCAGTGTTTGAAATCGTTGTAGGCTTCTTCGCCAATGTCATCGCGCGTGACATAAATTTGAAATCGACCTGTGGCATCTTGCAGCGTGGCAAAGCTGGCTTTGCCCATCACGCGCTTGAGCATCATGCGGCCTGCAATTTTGGCAATGACGGGCGTGACGCCTTCGCCTTTCAGTGCTTCGGGTGCTTTGTCGCCGTGTGCGGTGGTCAGGTCGGCCGCACGGTGCTCAGGTTTGAAGTCATTGGGAAAGGCCACGCCCTTGCCTTGGGCTTGCGCTTCACGCAGGGCTTTGAGCTTGCTGCGGCGTTCTGCAATCAGTTGGTTCTCGTCAACGACGGGTGTGGTTTGATTTTCTGCTGGCGTGTCTGACATGAAGGGCACTTCGGTTGAGAGGGGCGTTCAAAACCCGAAAAAAACGCTGAATGACAGCGCGAACCCGTTATTTTACGATTCCTTCGGGCTACCGCTATCATCTCAAGGATTGGAGGACTTCTGTGTTTCTACAAATTGTCAATTTGATCTTGGATGTTGCCACGGGTTTGGTGGGCGGAGCTTGCCTGATGCGCTTGGTGATGCAGTGGCAACGCCTGCCATTTCAGAACCCCATTGGTCGCTTTGTTTTTGCAGTGACCGACTGGTTGGTCATGCCTCTCAGACGCTTTTTGCCAGCAGTGGGACGCCTAGACACATCCAGCTTGGTCGCAGCCTGGCTGATGAAGTTGAGTCATGTGACGGCCATGTGGATACTGGGCGGTTCACAAGCCGCGTTTTTGGGTATTTTGGTAGCCAGTTTGTTTGGCGTATTGCACTGGCTGGTCTCAGGTTTGAGCGTCATCATTTTGCTGTACGCCGTTCTGTCTTGGGTTCAGCCCAACAGCGGCAGCATGATGTTGTTGTCTCGATTGGTTGAGCCCTGGTTGGCGCCCATTCGCAATGTTTTGCCACAGCCTGGTGGCATCGATTTGTCGCCTTTGGTGCTGCTTGTTATCTTGCAAATTGCCGGCATGTTGCTGGCAGGTTTGCAATACGGTGGTTTTTGAGTTCAGCCAGCTGGATTTCGCCAGTTCAGCTGACCTCGTCGGCTGACTGGCGTGTCAATATGGCCAAGGTGTTGGCCACAATCAATTTCAGTTCGCGGCGATCGCAAATAAAGTCGATGGCGCCTTTTTCTTGCAAGAACTCTGCGCGTTGGAAGCCTTCTGGCAAGGTGACGCGCACCGTGCTTTCAATCACGCGGGGGCCCGCAAAGCCAATCAGGGCCTTGGGTTCAGCAATGACCACATCGCCCATGAAGGCGAAGCCTGCAGACACGCCGCCCATGGTGGGGTCGGTGAGCACGCTGATGTAGGGCAAGCCTTTTTTGGCCAAGCGTGTCAGTGATGCATTGGTTTTGGCCATTTGCATCAAGGACAGCAAGCCCTCTTGCATGCGCGCGCCACCGGTGGCGGTAAAGCAAATGAAAGGCACTTTTTGTTCGATGGCGGTCTCAACGCCACGCACAAAACGCTCCCCAACGACGGAGCCCATGCTGCCGCCCATGAAATCAAATTCGAAGCAAGCGGCCACCACATTGATGCTGTGGATGGCGCCACCCATGACCACCAAGGCGTCGGTTTCACCGGTGTTGCTCATGGCTTCTTTGATGCGCTCGGGGTACTTGCGGCTGTCTTTGAATTTCAAAGCGTCGACTGGTACCACCTCTTGACCAATTTCGTAACGGCCTTCGTTGTCCAAAAAATTGTTGAGGCGGGCACGCGCGCCAATGCGGTGATGGTGACTGCAGGTGGGGCAAACGTTTTGGTTTTGCTCCAAGTCAGTTTTGTAAAGCACGGATTCGCACTGGGGGCACTTGATCCACAAGCCTTCCGGCACGCTGCGGCGGTCGGCCGGGTCGGTGTGCAGAATTTTGGGGGGAAGCAGTTTTTCGAGCCAACTCATGTCGAGGTCCTTATGGGTTGTTTCAGGCGTCCATGGCCTGGCGAATGCCACGCAAAAAGTCGCCAGCCACAACGGCGACTTTATCGCGAGGTTCATTTTCTATCAACTGGATGATTTTGCTACCAATCACGACGGCATCGGCCACTTTCGCGATGGTTTGGGCCGTTTGGGCATCGCGGATACCAAAACCAACACCCACAGGAATGCTGACTTTTTGGCGAATTCGCGGCAACATGGCCTCCACTTCGTCCGTATTCAGGGCGCCAGAACCCGTGACGCCCTTCAGCGACACGTAATACACATAGCCACTGGCCACTTCGGCCACTTGCTGCATGCGTTGATCTGTGCTGGTGGGGGCCAACAAGAAAATCAGGTCCATGTGGTGGGCGCGGAGTTTGGCGGCAAAATCTACGCATTCTTCGGGCGGATAGTCCACCACCAAGACGCCATCAATGCCCGCCGCTGAGGCGTCGCGAATGAAGCCGTCTTTGCCGTGCTTCAGGTCGTAGCGTTCAATGGGGTTGGCATAGCCCATGAGCACCACGGGGGTGGTGGTGTTGGTTTGTCTAAAGGCTTTCACCATGTCAATGACATGGGTGGTACCAATGCCAAACGCCAAAGCTTTGTCGCCCGCTTTTTGAATGACGGGGCCGTCGGCTGAAGGGTCGCTGAACGGCACGCCCAATTCAATGACGTCAGCGCCTGCAGCTACCATGGCATGCATCAACTCTGGCGTGACATCGGCAAAGGGAAAGCCGGCTGTGACGTACGGAATAAGCGCCTGTCGACCTGAGGCTTTCAGTTGTTGGAAGGTGGCTTCAATGCGGCTCATTTGACAACCTTCACAACTTGCTCGCCCATGGCCAAACCACCTTTGACGCCTTGGCCTTGGCAGCTGGGGCGGCAATAGAAATCGGCTTGGCTGAGGTCGGCCACGGTACCAATGTCTTTGTCGCCACGGCCCGACAAGTTGATCAAAATGGATTGATCGGGCTTCATGGTGGCGGCCAGTTTTTTGGCGTAGGCCACAGCATGGCTGGACTCGAGGGCAGGGATGATGCCTTCGGTGCGGCACAAGTAATGGAACGCATCCAAAGCTTCTTGGTCGGTGATGCCCACGTATTCGGCTCGGCCAATGTCTTTGAGGTAGGCATGTTCAGGGCCGACACCGGGATAGTCCAAGCCCGCGCTGATGCTGTGCGTTTCTGTGATTTGCCCGTTGTCGTCTTGCAGAATGTAAGTGCGGTTGCCGTGCAACACACCAGGGCTACCGCGCTGCAAAGAGGCAGAGTGTTTGCCGCTTTCTAAACCTTCGCCCGCGGCTTCAACGCCAATGAGGCGTGTGTTCTTGTGGTTGATGTAAGGGTAGAAAATGCCCATGGCATTGGAGCCACCACCCACACAAGCGATGACTGCGTCGGGTTGTTGGCTGTGCAAACCGGTTTGGGCTAAAAGCTTTGGCATTTGCTCGAGGCATTCGTTGCCAATGACGCTTTGGAAATCGCGAACCATCATGGGGTAGGGGTGTGGGCCTGCCACAGTACCAATGATGTAGAAGGTGTTGTCGACATTGGCCACCCAGTCGCGCATGGCTTCGTTCAAGGCGTCCTTGAGGGTGCGGCTGCCAGAGGTGACGGGCACCACAGTGGCACCCAAGAGTTTCATGCGGTACACGTTAGGGCTTTGACGCTTGACGTCTTCTGCGCCCATGTAAACCACGCACTCTAGGCCGTAACGGGCGCAGATGGTGGCTGTGGCCACACCGTGCTGACCGGCGCCTGTTTCGGCAATGATGCGCGGCTTGCCCATGCGTTTGGCCAACATGGCTTGGCCAATGGTGTTGTTGATTTTGTGCGCGCCAGTGTGATTCAAGTCTTCGCGCTTGAGATAAATTTGCGCACCGCCCACTTCACGGCTCATGCGAGCTGCGTGATAAATGGGGGAGGGCCGGCCTACAAAGTGGGCTAGTTCATATTGGAACTCGGCCAGAAACTCTGGGTCGTTTTGGTACTTGGCATAGGCTGCGCGCAATTCCAAAATAGCGTGAGTCAAGGTTTCGCTGACAAAGCTGCCGCCATAAATGCCGAAGTGGCCAGAGGCGTCGGGTTGCTGATAGTCGTTCAAGGTGTTCATGTTATTCAATGGCATCGGCTGCTTTGACAGCAGCCACAAATTCTTGGATTTTTCGGGCGTCTTTGAGGCCTTTTTGGCTCTCTAGCTCGACACCCGAGCTCACATCAACGGCCAAAGACAGGGCTTTGGGCCGAAGCTGACGAATGCCATCGGTCACATTTGCAGGCGTCAATCCACCACTCAAAACGAGGTGAGCGTTGACGTTTGGAGGAAGCTGTGACCAATTGAATGTTTTCCCGCCACCCCCATAACCGTCGACATGGGCGTCGAGCAGAATGGCCTGGGCATTTGAATAATCTTGGCAGAATTTTACCAAGTCAAACGAAGCGGTGTTTTCTGTTGGAATTCGGGCCGCGCGCCAGTAGGGACGTTGCACGGCCTGGGCCAAACGGTCGCATTCGGCGGGGGATTCGTCGCCATGAAACTGAAGCAGGGCATTGGGCACGGCATGGCAGGCAACTTGAACGTCTTCTAGCGGGGCATTGACGAACAAAAGCACTGGGGTGGTACCAGATGGCAATAATTTGGCCAAAGAGCCTGCACGCTCGGGTGAAACATAACGGGCACTCTGGGCATACATTACAAATCCAATTGCATTGGCACCTGCTTGGATGCAAGCGAGGACATCGGCTTCGCGGGTCAGTCCGCAAATTTTGATGAATGTGTGGGGCGCTTTTGATGTCATGGCAGCCAGTGAAAAGGCGGGGTGGTGGTTGGCAGGCCCCATTTTGGATCGTAAACCGGACCCTGGAAATACAAGCCATCGGGTGAAAACGTGGGTGCCGCAGCATCACGGCGCTTGCTTTCAATCACTTGCGCCATCCATTCTGGGGGCTGAAAGCCTTGGCCAATGGTGACCATGCAGCCCATGATGTTGCGAATCATGTGGTGCAAAAAAGCATTGCCTTCAAATTCAAAACGCCAGTAAGGGCCATTTTTGTAAAGGTCGACGCGCATCATGGTTTTGACGGGTGACAGCGCTTGGCAACTGCTGGCGCGGAATGAACTGAAGTCGTGCTCACCCAATAAATAGCGTGAAGCTTGGCGCATGGCTGCTTCATCCAAGGCGCGATAAACCCAGCCTGCACGGCCAAACTCCAAACTGGGTCGGACCGGTGACTCGAGAACGATGTAAGCGTAACGACGCGAAAGAGCGCTGCCACGTGCATGGAATTCTGGAGGGACGTTTTGGGCCCATTGCACAGAAATATCGTCTGGCAAATACCGGTTGGTGCCTCGTACCCAAGATGCCATGTCGCGGTCCAATTCGGTATCGAAGTGAACCACTTGCATCAGGCCATGGACACCGGCATCGGTTCGACCTGCACACAGCGTCGTGACTTTTTGGGTGGTGAATTCTTTCAGCGCCTTCTCCAATTTGTCTTGGATGGTCAGGCCAGTGCTCTGGCTTTGCCAGCCTTGATAGGGCTGACCGTTGTAGGTGATGCCCAGAGCGATTCTCACTGCAAAGTCTCGGTGCTAGCAGGCGATCTGACTCTGCCTGGTGATTTGAGGGAGGGAGGATTTGAATCTAAATCCAAATCCAAATTGAGTGATGCGATGTCTGCCGGCAAAGCCGCTCTGGCATTGGTTGGTGCATTCACGGCTGATTTGACCAGCTCTGCCTGAGGCATCAGGGTGCTTAAGGTGTTGGATGACTTGCGACTTTGAATGCGAAGGCCTGCCCAAACAGCCAGGACTCCCAGCAAAGTGAGGGCAGCCCACAAATAAGAATTTTGATGAGGCGCTTCTAAGAGTTTGTTCAAATTGAGCAGGCCACTGCCACTTTCGGTCGAATTCTTGGTGGTGGCAACAGGGGCTTGACCAACGCTGATGGGCGCTGTTGCATTGAGTTGAACCAACTGGTTGACATTGTTTTGCAGCATGTCCAATTGTTTTTGAGCATCAGACAAAGCCCGTTGTGCTGCCAACCTTGATTCTGCATTTTGTTTTTCGATGCTGGCTTGCGAGAGTTTCAGTTGATCAACTCGGGCTTGGACGGGTGTCTGTTGCGCTTGATCTTGCCCCACTTTGCCGGACATTTGTCGGCTTGGTACTTGGCCTTTGACCGTTTGAGTATTCTGGGCGGCAGCCTGAGAAAATGCGATGAATTCTTTTTGTTGTGCAAGTAAAAATTGGCGAGCATCTTCAGAGTCAATGGCGCGAACAGCTGTTTGAGAAGGCGCTTTGAGCACAGCGCCTGCACGCAGTAAATTGACATTGCCTTGAATGAAGGCGTCTGGCTGATTTTTTAACAAGGCCACCAACATTTGCTGCATGCTGATGTCTTCTGTGAGCCACTTTTGAATGATTTGACTGGCGCTCTCACCTTGTTGCACGATGTGCTCGGCGGCAGGAGCCTGTTGGGCTTGAGACAAAGTATTGGCTGCCAGTGGCAGTTGAACGGGGGCGTTCACCTTGAGGGGCGGTGGTTTGAGCATGAGGGTAAAGGCCTTCACCCATTTGCCCGATGCCGTTTGGGCTTCAATCAAAAGATCGACAAAATGATCGGAAAACGCTTGTGGGCTCAACAAGCGAATGCGTTTGCTGCCATCGCTTGATTCAAAGAGTTCAACTTGAATTTGCCCCATGGCGGGAGAGAAAACCAAGCCCAGTTGTTCAAACCGTTCGGCGGGCGCAACTTTCACGACCAATTGAGACCATTCATCTGGGGTGGCACTTAACACGCTGATTTCAGCGCGCAATGGTTCGCCTTTGTGAGACTGTACTTCGATGCCTGCCAATGACAAGGCTTGCACACTCATGCTCAAGAGGTACAAGCAAAGACCCACAAAGAAAGTCAATCCCGCACGGGTTTGGGCATGGAAGCTGAAAAAGCGATTCATGCGCGCGGGGTGGTCAGGGCTGAGTTGAGCAGCGTGGTGCAAATGAAAATCGGAGGCCTTAGGCCGCCAACAAAATGCGCAACATGCGACGCAAAGGTTCTGCCGCACCCCAAAGCAGCTG
>JAPLPO010000060.1 GCA_026400155.1 Burkholderiales bacterium
CCACGCCCATGGAAGGCTTTAACCCCAAGGCAGTCGATGAAATTTTGGATTTGGCATCACGCGGTCTGCGCAGCACAGTTTTGCTGCCACTGGGCTATCGTGAAGCCGACAAAGATTGGTTGGTTAACATGAAAAAGGTGCGCCGTACCACTGAAAACTTCATCACTGAAATCAAATAAATCAGATTTCTACAAAGGGCTCTGACACACGTTGTCAGAGCCTTTTTTCAATCAACGTGCACACTGATTTTGCTTGCGGCTGCACGCGCACGTTGCAGGGCATTGCTACCATGGGCCAAAGCAACGGCCATGCGGCGAAAAGGACGGGTGGTGGGCTTGCCAAAAATTCTGACATCAACGCCTGGTTCTTGCATAGCCTCTGAAACACCAGCGTAACTTGGATTGGTTCCTTCGCGGTCGGCAAGCACCACGGCACTGGCACCTTCTTTGGCTTCAATGACAGGAATGGGCAAGCCCAAAATAGCCCGAGCATGCAAATCAAATTCACTTAAGTTTTGACTGATCAAAGTGACCATGCCTGTGTCGTGAGGGCGCGGGCTCAGTTCACTGAAGATGACTTCGTTGGCGGTGACAAAAAATTCCACGCCAAACAAGCCAGCGCCGCCTAAATCGGCCGTGACTTTTTCGGCCATGGCATGTGCAGCTTGCAAATAATCTGGCTTCATGGCCTGGGGCTGCCAGCTGTATTGATAGTCGCCGCGCTCTTGAACATGGCCAATGGGTGGGCAGAACAAAGTTGGACCACTGCGTTGGCGGATGGTGAGCAGGGTAATTTCAAACTCAAAATTGATGAACTCTTCGACGATCACTTTCTTGCGGTCGCCGCGCATGCCGGCACAGGCGTAATCCCAACTGGCTTGGATATCTGCCTCTGTTTTGGCAACGCTTTGCCCCTTGCCTGAAGAACTCATGACGGGTTTGATTACCACGGGGAAGCCAATGGCCTTGGCTTGCGCCATCAACTCGTTACTGGACTCTGCGTAATTGAACTTGGCGGTACGTACACCTAAACCCACTGCGACATCGCGAATCCGATCGCGGTTCATGGTGAGGTTGGCCGCACGGGCGCTAGGAATAACTTCAAACCCCTCTTTTTCAACCTCGATCAAGACTTCAGTCCGAATGGCTTCAATTTCTGGAACGATCAAGTCGGGCTGGTGTTTGGCAATGGCAGCGCGCAAGGGTGTTTCATCCAGCATGCTGAAAATTTCACATTCGTCGGCCACTTGCATTGCGGGGGCATGGGCATAGCTGTCACAGGCGATGACGTAGCAGCCAAGTCGTTTTGCACTGATGACGAATTCTTTGCCTAGTTCACCGGAGCCCAAAAGCAGTATTTTTTTCATAATGTGGATTAACAACTTTGAAATGACTTCGTAGATAATACGATACATGTTCAAAGTTCAAACTCACCAAACGCTGGCTCGCCTTGTGCTGGTCTGGTTTGCTTTGTTCATTGGCGTGGCAGTAGCGTCACCCATCTTCAACCCGACCGAAACCCAAATGGTTTGTTCCAGCTCGGGCGGTATGAAAATGGTCAGTTCTAGCCAAGAAAGTGGTGATTCACCCGTTGCCACCAACATGGATTGCCCTTTGTGCTCGCCTGTCTCCCTTGTATTGCCAGCTTGTACCGCGCCGCTTGAGAAGGCCAGCCCTTTGGCCCATGCCCTGCACCCTGTTGCAGCGGCGCTCATTGCCTCCCTTACGGCTCCGCCACTGCCTTCCCGCGGGCCGCCTGCCGTCTAAACCCTTGCGCAGGGTTTGATCAGACCTTTGGGTCTTTTCCGGAATCAATCAATTTCAGTTGCAGTTTTAGTTTCATTTTCAAAGAGTGGGTGCGATGCGCCCAGCTCACAGACGGAGAATTTTCATGACGCGTTTTACATTGTCGATGGCCGTGACTATGGCCTTAGCCTCCTTTTCAGTATTAGCCCAAGTGACTGTTTCAGACCCTTGGGTTCGTGCCACAGTCGCCCAACAAAAAGCGACTGGTGCATTTATGAAGTTGCATGCAACCCAAGATGCCAAATTGATCAGTGCCAAATCGCCTGCGGCTGGCGTTGTGGAAGTGCACGAGATGGCCATGGATGGTGGCGTGATGAAAATGCGTGCCATTGAGGGCTTGGCCTTGCCCATGGGCAAAGCGGTTGAGTTAAAGCCTGGTGGCTATCACGTCATGTTGATGGACCTCAAGTCGCAAGTGAAAGAGGGTGATGCTGTGCCGCTTACGCTCACCTTTGAAACCAAGGATGGCAAACGCCAAACCCTGGAAGTGAAGGCTTCAGCTCGCGCTATGAGTGCGCCTGCCCAGTCGCCTCATGGCGGCCACTCTGGCATGAAACACTGATAGACCAACTTCGGTCTCTTTCGATTGGTTTGACGGGGTCTCCTGTTTGAACCAAGCGACCCCTTTTTTTTGTAAAGCCGATGCTGCGCGTGCTTGATTTGTCGTTGCCTAGCGTTTGCTTAAATCAAGCCAATCATTGTCATGACTTTTAAATACAAAACTCTTTCATGGGCCTGTGTGTCCTATGTACTTGGCTGCAGTGCGTTTCAGGCACAAGCCCAAACGCCCTCGAGTATTTCAACCACAGCCAACGATACCGTGGTGGTGTCGGGTTCGAGATCTGCAGCGAAACTTTCAGAAACAGCCGCCGCCATTGGGCTGGTGACACGCAAGCAATGGGACGAAGAAATGCCCAAAACAATAGGCGAGATCATCAACCGAATTCCAGGTGTTTTTTGGAATGACTTAGGCAATGAGCAGCACAGTATGTCCATTCGCCAACCCATCAGTACCGGTGCTGTTTATCAATACCTGGAAGACGGTATACCGATTCGGCCCTTGGGTGTTTTTAATCACAATGCCTTGAACGAAAACAACATGAATGCAGCCGCAGGCATTGAGGTGGTGAAAGGCGCGGCCTCCTCTTTGTATGGCAGCAATGCCGTGGGTGGTGCCATCAATTTCTTAAGCCAACGCTCGTCCAAAACGCCAACAGGATATTTGGGAGTGCGTTATGACGACGTTGATGGCTTTACCCGAGTTGACTCAGGTGCCAGCAACACTTGGGGAGATTTGGGCTTGCGGTTTTCTCACTACAGCTCACACCGTCAAAGTCAAAATTGGCAAGAATACAGCGGAGGCCGCAAGGACTCTTTTTCCTTGCGAGCAGACTACAACTTATCGGCCACTTCTTGGTTGCGAGCTTCTTTGATCAAGACAGACTTGGACACTGAAACGCCTGGTAGTTTGTTTGAAACAGACTATCGCAATTCTGTAGGCAAAAGTTTGAACACCTTCACATGGCGCAAAGACATCACCACCCGTGCCAATGTGGCTTGGGAGGGCGAAACCACCGCAGGCGGCGTGACCACGGTCACGGCATTCACTCGCCAAAATGACCATGGGCAATTGCCCAACTACACCATCACGGGTTGTGCAGGAACCACTTGCAGAGGCACTTTAAACAATAACCATGTGGAGTCCCTGGGCTTGGATGTGAAGCATGAGCAAAAGTTAAACTGGAACATGGCCAAATTGGTCTCGGGTTTGACCATTGATCGCAGTCAAAACGATTATGTGTCCGACAACCTGGCCATCACTCGCAATACCGCAACAGGGCGTTATGTTTCTTACCTCTTCAACAGCGTGAAC
>JAPLPO010000213.1 GCA_026400155.1 Burkholderiales bacterium
AAACGCTTCCACAATGAGTTGATGTGTTTTTGGGCAATTTTCTGAGCCCTTCAAAATGACAGTATTGCCGCAGGCCAAGGGCGTGGCAATAGCGCGTACGCCCAAAATAACGGGCGCATTCCAAGGGGCAATGCCCAAAATGACACCAGCAGGTTGGCGAATGCCCATGGCCAAGCTGCCTGGAATGTCTGAAGGAATGACTTCGCCAGACACCTGTGTGGTCAAAGCGGCTGCTTCGCGAATCATGCCGGCAGCCAAAAAAACATTGAAGCCTGCCCACATGCCTGTAGCGCCTGTTTCTTCAGGCACGGCTTTCACAAACTCAGGCGTTTTGGCTTCAAGCTTGTCGGCTGCTTTCAGGAGCAAAGCGCGTCTTTCGTTGGGGCCTACATCGCACCATGTTTTGAACGCTTCCGCCGCTGCTTCCACCGCCAAAATAGCATCGGCAGGGGAGGCCGCGGGTGCGCGTGTGGCCACGGTGCCATCGAGTGGGTTGCGACGCTCAAAGGTGGCGTTGTTTTCGGCACTCACTTTGAGGCCGTTGATGAGCATAGACATATCAGACATGATGTGTTCCCTAAAGATCTTTAGAAATTAATTGGATCTCACTGTTTTTTCGAGTGCTTGTGAAGCAGTTCGAGTGTCGCTGGCCGCAGCACCCAAATAGGCTTCTTGAATAACGCTAGAACGAGCCAGCAACTTGGATGAACCATGCGCCACCAGTGCACCACGCTCAAGCACATAGCCGCGGTCGGCCACTGCTAAGGCTTTGCGCACGTTTTGCTCCACCATCAAAACGGTGGTGCCCTGATCTGCAATGCGCCTGGTCATGGCCAGCAACTCATCCACCATGCGAGGCGCCAAACCAAGTGATGGCTCATCGAGCATCAGCAGGCGAGGGGCCGACATCATGGCGCGCGCAATGGCCACCATTTGTTGTTCGCCACCGCTCATGGTGCCTGCCAATTGGGTGGCGCGTTCGCGAAGTTTTGGAAAGTCTTGCAGAACCATTTCCATGCGCTCTTGGCGGACGTTGGGTTTTTGCAGCCAACCACCCAGCTCTAAGTTTTCAAGCACCGTCATTTGTGGAAACAGCTGGCGGCCTTCAGGCACCAAAGCCACGCCTGCTTTGACAATTTCGTGGGCTTTTTCGGGAAGGTCTTCGCCGTCTAGCAACACCTCGCCGCGCATTGGAATTTGTCCTGACAATGCACGAAGCAGAGTTGTTTTGCCTGCTCCGTTCGGCCCCAAAATGACAGTCAAACCAGGTAGCACATCAAAGTTGAGTTGGCGAATGACTTCAAACGGGCCGTAGCCTGCAGACAATCCACGCACGCGCAATTGCGCCTTGCCTGAGCCACCCAGAACAAAAGCTTGAGGGCGATACCACATCATGTGAGACCTTCCGAATCGTTCACCATTTCATCGCCCAAATAGGCTTCAATCACTTCCTTGTTGCGCACCACATCCGATGGTTTACCGTCGGCAATCATCTGCCCTTGGTTGAGCACAATCACTCGCTCAACGTGTTTGAGCAAAACTTTCACAGCATGCTCAATCCAAATGACAGAGAGGTCTAACTCATCGCGCAAGCGCCTGATAAGTCGTGCCATTTCTTCCACTTCAATTTCAGTCAGGCCCGCGGCCACTTCGTCTAGCAACAAAATGCGAGGGCGCGTAGACAAGGCCATACCAATTTCCAACACGCGTTGCTGTGAAGGCGTAATAGCCCCTGCGGGCAGGTCGGCTAACGCAGACAAACCAATGACCGACAAAATGCTGGCGGTATCGCGAAGGGCCCAAGGCACGCCTTTTTCTTCACCCCAAAACACATACTTGCGGGGTCTGCGTCCGGCAAACATCAAACCAAAGCGAATGTTTTCGCTCACGGGCAAATCGCTGAACACACGTGGTGTTTGAAAAGTGCGGGCCAGGCCGCGCTTGGCAAACTGGTGTGGCAAAGCGCCCGTCAATGACCTTCCGTCCACTTTGAGCTGGCCCGAAGTAAGAGGCGTGACGCCAGAGATGGCATTGAAGAAGGTGGTCTTGCCAGCGCCGTTGGGACCAATGATGCCCACAAGTTCGCCCGCCGCAATGTTCATGCTGACGGCATCGACAGCGGTTAAGCCGCCAAAGCGCACCGTCACATCTTTCGCTTGAAGCAAATAGTTATCAGAGGCCGACAATTCGTCTCTCCTTGGCGCGTTGCTTGTCGCGCACTTTGTCGCCACTCCATTCGTAGCGCGTGTCCTTGTACCACTGACGCATGTCTTGGTACCAGTCTTTGAAAGTTTGCCAGCGCATAGAAGCCAAGCCACCTGGCAAATACAACACACTCAAAATGAGCAACAGGCCCAGCGTCATCATGTAAATTTGCGGAGCTTGCAGGCGCAGCGTTTCGGCCAAGATACTGAACACAATGGCGGCAATGAGCGGGCCCCACAAAGTCATGGCGCCACCTATCAAAGCAATCAACACAGTTTGAAAGCCGATGAATGGGTTGAATGCGGTGTGCGGGTCAATGTAGGTCCAGCGCACAGCCATGGCAGCGCCTATGCCGCCCGCTACAGCTGCGGTAAAGGCAAAGCCCGCCACCTTCACCCAGCGCGTGTTCACGCCCAATGTTTGCGCGCGTTGCTCATCGCCGCCAATGCCTAGCAAGGCCAAGCCAAATCGCGTGCGACGTAGAAAAATAGAAAGTGCCACAGTGATCACAGCCAGCAGCAACACGGTGTGATAAATGGTGCTCATCTCGGGCACTGTGGTCAGCACGCGGCCCACGGCGCCGTGAACGGATTTTTCGTAATAGCTGATGGCGTGTCTAATGAGTTCGGCCATGCCAAATGTGAGCACCGCAAAGTAAGTGCCGCGCAAATGCAAAACGGCCAGTCCCATGACGACAGCAACGGCTGCTGCAATGCCCGAGCCCAATGCTATGGCACTGGCCCATGGCAGGGTGTCTAAGTTCATAGCAGTGGTGTAAGCACCTAAGCCAAAAAATGCCGATGTGGCCAAAGACAAATAACGTGAGCTGCCACAAAAGAAGCCCCAACTGGTAGACAGCGCCACATACATCAAGCACGTCAGTGCCATGGAGACCACAAACTCATTGCCATAACTGGGCAAGGCCAGCGCCCAACCTGTTAGGCCAAAGAGCACCAAGACATCTCGCCAAAGGTTTGCGTTGGTATTCATTTTGTAAACAAACCTTTAGGACGCAACAACAACACGCCAATGAACACCACATAAGACAAAAGTGCTTTGAGCGAAGGATTGGTAAAGTGCATGCCAAAGGCCTCGATCACACCCAACAACAAGCCGCCTGCCAGCGCGCCGCCCATGCTGCCAAAGCCGCCAAGCGTGATCACAATCAAAGCCGTGACGGTGTAGGGCTCGCCCAT
>JAPLPO010000016.1:0-1545 GCA_026400155.1 Burkholderiales bacterium
CTCAAACGCGAACTCAAGGGCGGGACCGATGAGCCAAGCCGTACTGAGTTAAAGCGTGAAAGCGACGAGCTGCAAAAGTTGGGCGAAAGCTTGCTGACATTGCGTGCCGACCTGATGGCCAAAGTAGATTTGCCAGAAAAACTGGTGGAAGCCGTGGCCGAAGCCAAACGCATCACCAATTTTGAAGGCAAGCGCCGGCAAATGCAGTTCATTGGCAAGCTCATGCGCAAATTGGACGAGGATGCTGTCGAAGGTGTGCGCGCCGCTCTGCTTGAGCAAAGCCAAGGTTCTGCGCAAGAGACACTGCAGCTGCATTTGGCAGAACAATGGCGCGACCGCCTGATCAAAGACGACGATGCTTGTGGTGAATGGTTGCAAAGTTTTCCTGGCACCGACAGTCAACAATTGCGCGCGCTCATTCGCCAAGCCCGCAAAGATGCACCCGCAGCATCAGCGGCCACAGTATCTCAAGGCTTAGCACCCCGTCAAAGCCGCGCCTACCGTGAAATTTTTCAATTGGTGCGCTCTGAAATGGGCAACGCACAAAGTGACAGCACAGACACTGACCGCCTCGACGAAGACAACTGACCTCACCCAAACTTTCAGCACATCCCAACATGTCATCGCCTCACGACCCCGTCAAAATTGGCATCGTTTCCATCAGCGACCGCGCCAGCACAGGCGTTTATGAAGACAAAGGCCTGCCCGCCTTGCAAACATGGCTCACGCAAGCCCTTCAAAATCCCCTTCAATTTGAAGCTCGTCTCATTCCAGATGAGAAAGAGCGCATTAGCGCCACGCTGCTAGAGTTGGTCGATGCCGGTTGCAGTTTGGTACTAACCACAGGTGGTACAGGTCCTGCCATTCGCGACGTCACTCCCGAGGCCACCTTGGCCATTGCAGACAAAGAAATGCCTGGCTTTGGCGAACAAATGCGTCAGATCAGCTTGAAGTTTGTGCCAACGGCTATCTTGTCTCGCCAAGTGGCTGTTATTCGCGGGCAAAGTTTGATCATCAACTTGCCAGGTCAGCCCAAGTCGATCGCCGAAACACTGGAAGGTTTGAAAGACAGCCAGGGGCAAAGTTTGGTGCACGGTATTTTTGCAGCCGTGCCCTATTGCATTGATTTGATTGGCGGCCCTTACCTTGAAACCAATGATGAGGTCTGCAAGGCATTTAGGCCCAAGACGGCCATTCGCGCTCCTAAAACCTCCAACTAAATAGAAGGTAAAAGGTAGAAGGCCAGGGACTTTATTTGCCCACCAACTGGTTCAACTTTTCGGCTGCAAAAGTTTCTCGCTTGGCCGCATCGCCCGGCATTTCAATGCCTTGGGTATTGCCCTGGTTGGCATTCATTTTTTCCAAGGCCTGCCACAGCATGGCTATTTGATGCTCTTGGCTAGATGCGTTGTCAATTAGGCCACGCATGGCTTGTGACAGTGGGTCGTCGTTTTGCGTCACACCATAGGCCGAGAAACCCATTTTGGATGCTGTTGCTTCGCGTTGCACATCGGCCTCTTCTTGAATGATGCGCGCTGGATTGCC
>JAPLPO010000016.1:1555-16719 GCA_026400155.1 Burkholderiales bacterium
CTGGATTGCCTACAGCGGTGGCGCCCGCTGGAACAGGTTTGGTGACCACTGCATTGGATCCAACTTTAGCGCCATCTCCCACCGTAAATCCTCCCAGAACCTTGGCACCTGCGCCCACCACCACATCTTTGCCCAAGGTGGGATGACGCTTGGCACCCTTGTACAAAGAAGTGCCACCCAAAGTCACGCCGTGATAAATGGTGCAACCATCGCCAATTTCAGCTGTTTCGCCAATCACAATGCCCATACCGTGATCGAAGAAAACACGCTCGCCCAATTTGGCGCCAGGGTGAATTTCAATGCCGGTGATCCATCGTGAGAAATTGGAAATGAAACGTCCCAACCATTTGAATCCAGCACGCCAGCAAGCATGGGCCCAACGGTGAAGTACCACCGCATGCAAGCCCGGATAACAAGTGAGCACCTCCCATGAAGTGCGCGCAGCAGGATCACGGTCGAGGATGCATTGGATGTCGGAATGTAAACGTGCAAACATAAGCTTCTTTTCAATCCGCCAAGTCTAGCGTTTTGCTTGGGCTGTTTCGATCATGGCCTTAGCAACACCTCTCAGAATATGGATTTCTTCAGGCGTCAAGTTAGCCCGATTGAACAACTGGTTCAAACGAGGCATGAGTTTTTTGGGGGCTTCTGGGTCTAGAAAGCCAATCTCAATCAAAGCCTGCTCCAAATGCCCCAACAAACCTGCTACTTGTGCGGCATCGGCCAAAGCAGACTCACCTACGGGTGATACCACTTGAAATCCACCCAAAGCCAAGCGCCATTCATAAGCCACCAACTGAAGGGCTGCAGCCAAATTGAGCGAGCCAAACTCTGGATTGGTGGGTATCGACAAAGCCACATGGCATTTGTAAACATCGTCATTTTTCATGCCAAAGCGTTCTGAGCCAAATAAGAATCCAATGGACGAAATGGGCTCAGCCATCGAAGCTTCAGGAGGCATGTTGGACTCAGCAGGTTGCCGCCCCAGCAAAAGCTCAAAGTGCTCCCTAGGCGATCGCGTAGGTGGGCCAAAATCTCGAGGCGTCATGGCCGTTGCGCACACATGAGAGATGCCGTCTAGCGCCTCCTCCAAGGTGTCCACAATTCGCGTTTTATCCAGCACATCGTTGGCGCCGCTGGCCCTTTGGATGGTCTCTTCTTTGCGCAGCACATTGGCATAGCGAGGGGCCACCAACACCATTTCATCAAAGCCCATGACTTTCAACGCACGTGCCGCCGCACCCACATTGCCGGGGTGGCTGGTTTCAATCAAGATAAATCGGGTTCGCATAGGCGACATTGTCCCAGTTCCGGCCACCTCAAAATGCCCAAATTCGGCCAACAAGCCCGACTGATCAGGCAATTTCATGGGAAAATGCACCATTCGCCTCTGTCATCGCACGGAGGACCCCCGTTGTTGCTCTTAAAAATTCATGTCGACCAATCTCCACCCCATGCTCAACGTAGCCGTTAAGGCTGCACGCGCCGCCGGCGCCATCATCAACCGCGCCGCTTTGGATGTGGAGGCTGTTCGAATTTCGCAAAAACAAGTGAACGACTTCGTGACCGAAGTCGACTTGGCCAGCGAAAACGCCATCATCGAAACCCTGCTCACCGCCTACCCGCATCACGGCATCTTGGCCGAAGAGTCTGGCAAAACACACGGCAACCCCGATGCCGACCACGTGTGGATCATCGACCCCCTCGACGGCACTACCAACTTCATTCACGGTTTCCCCGTTTATTGCGTCAGCATTGCGCTGGCCGTGAATGGCAAAGTTGAGCAAGCCGTGGTGTACGACCCCTCACGCAACGATTTGTTTACCGCCACCAAAGGCCGCGGCGCGTACATGAACGATCGCCGCTTGCGAACCAGCAAGCGCACCCAAATGCACGAGTGCCTTATCTCCACAGGTTTCCCGTTCCGCCCAGGTGACAACTTCAACCAGTACCTGCGCATGATGGGCGATGTGATGCAACGAACCGCGGGGCTGCGCCGCCCTGGTGCTGCTGCTTTAGACCTGGCCTACGTGGCCGCTGGTTTCACAGATGCCTTCTTTGAAACAGGTTTGCAAATTTGGGATGTGGCAGCGGGTTCTTTGCTGGTCACAGAAGCAGGCGGTCTGGTAGGCAACTTCACAGGCGAAGCCGATTTCTTAGATCAAAAAGAATGCTTGGCTGGCACGCCCAAAATTTACGGTCAACTGGTGCCTATCCTCAGCAAGTACAGCAAATTTGCCAGTGCTGGCGAGAAAGCCTCTGTGCGCGCTGCCGATGCCAAAGATGCAGCCGCATCACAGGCTGGGCAAGACTCAACGGACAGCCCCTTCTAAGCCATGACAGACGCGCTCGACCTGAGTGCTCACACGCCCATGATGCAGCAGTATCTGCGCATCAAGGCGGAGTTTCCTGACACCCTGGTTTTTTACCGGATGGGTGACTTTTACGAAATGTTCTTTGAAGACGCCGAGCGTGCTGCCGGCCTGATGGACATCACCCTCACCCACCGCGGTCAAACCGCTGGCAAGCCCATTGCCATGGCGGGTGTGCCGTTTCATTCTGTCGAAAACTATCTGGCCAAGCTCATCAAACTGGGCGAGTCGGTGGCCATCTGCGAGCAGGTGGGCGATGTGGCCACAAGCAAAGGGCCTGTTGAACGCAAAGTGGTGCGGGTTGTTACCCCTGGCACCCTCACCGACACCGAATTGCTGTCTGACAAAAGCGAAGCTATTTTGCTGTCACTGCACATTGCACCGCGCAATGCCTGCGGCTTGGCTTGGCTCAGCGTTACGCAAGGGGTGTTGCATTTGGCCGAATGCACGCACGACGAATTGGCCGATTGGTTGGAGCGCATTGCGCCAAGCGAGTTGTTGGTCAGCGCCAGCATCACGCCCAAATGGGAACAACAACTTCAATTGATGCGCTTGGGTCAACGTGGTCTTGCGCTGTCCCTTACCTTGCGTCCCGACTTTCAATACGAAGCAGGTTTGGGCCACAGCAAACTCATCAAACAACTCAATGTGGCCAGCTTGGCCGCGTGGGATGCCGACAAGCTTGGTCATGCACACGCTGCTGCGGGTGCCTTGCTGACGTACGCAGAACATACGCAAGGCAGAGCGCTGCCGCATGTGTCGCAACTCAAAGTGCAAAAGGCCAATGACCTCATTGATCTGCCCACCAGCACGCGGCGCAACTTAGAGCTCACGCAAACTTTGCGCGGCGAAGATGCGCCAACTCTTTTTTCTTTGCTTGATACCTGCATGACAGGCATGGGTAGCCGTCAACTGAAGCAATGGCTTTTGAATCCTCCGCGGGATCGACAAGTTGCGGTTGAAAGATTGGCCGCTATTGACCAACTGAATGACCACAGCGCATCTGCTCAAACCGGTGTTGCCATTTGGTCTCGCTTAAGGGAACAACTCAAGGGCACCAGCGACGTCGAGCGCATCACAGCGCGCATTGCGCTCAGACAAGTGCGCCCGCGTGAATTGGTTGCGCTTAAAAATGCGCTTCTCCGCTCAGCCCATCTGGCGCTGCACTTGCAAGAAACTTTGGGCCACTTGTCGCCCACCAAGCTGCTGCACGACATCCATTTCGATTTGCAGCCACCTCCTGGCCTCACAGAAGTTTTGCAGCAAGCGCTTTTAGAAGAGCCTGCTAATTTGATTCGCGATGGCGGTGTCATGGCACATGGCTTAGATGCAGAACTCGACGAACTGCGCGCCATTCAAACCAATTGTGATGACTTTCTGTTGGAATTGGAAACCCGTGAAAAAGCCCGCACAGGCATTGCCAATTTGCGCGTTCAATTCAACAAGGTGCATGGCTTCTACATTGAAGTGACACAAGGTCAAATTGACAAAGTGCCCGACGATTACCGTCGCCGCCAAACCTTGAAAAATGCCGAGCGCTTCATCACGCCCGAGCTCAAAGCCTTTGAAGACAAGGCTTTGTCAGCACAAGAACGCGCACTGGCCCGAGAGAAGTATTTGTACGAGCTCTTGCTTGACCAACTGCAAAACCACATTCATGCGCTCACCAAATTGGCGCAAGCCATGGCGCAACTCGATGCACTGTGCACTCTCACCGAGCGCGCCACCACCCTTAATTGGTGCGCGCCACAATTTGCCAAAGAGCCTTGCATTGAAATTCGACAAGGCCGTCACCCCGTGGTGGAAGCGCGGTTGGCTGAAACCTCGGGCGGCAGTTTCATTGCCAACGATTGCCTGATGCACAGCAAGCAGCGTTTGCAAATCATCACCGGCCCCAACATGGGCGGCAAGTCAACCTACATGCGTCAGGTGGCATTGATTGTGCTATTAGCCAGCATAGGCAGTCATGTGCCCGCCAGCAGTTGCCGGCTAGGCCCCATTGACGCCATTCACACCCGCATCGGCGCTGCCGATGACTTGGCCAATGCCCAATCTACCTTCATGCTGGAGATGACCGAAGCCGCTCAAATTTTGCACAGCGCCAGCCCTTTGTCCTTGGTACTCATGGACGAAATTGGCCGCGGCACATCCACCTTTGATGGCTTGGCCTTGGCCAGTGGCATTGCCACGCACTTGCATGACAAAACGCAGGCCTTCACTTTGTTTGCCACTCATTACTTTGAACTTACCGAGTTTCCCGCTTCGCACCACGCTGCATTGAACATGCACGTAGGCGCCACAGAATCGGGCAATGACATTGTGTTTTTGCATGAACTTCAAGCAGGCCCTGCTAGCAAGAGCTATGGAGTGCAAGTGGCCAGGTTGGCGGGCATGCCCTCTGGCGTACTTAACCATGCACGCCACACCCTTTCTGCCTTGGAAGCAGGTGCCAATGAAAATCGTGTGCAAGTGGACTTGTTTGCGCCACCGCCTGAAGCAAACAACACGGGGCCTTCGCCTCTGGAAGCTGCCTTAAACCAAATTGACCCAGATGCTTTAAGCCCCCGAGAAGCCCTGGAAGCCCTCTACAGTTTGAAGCGCGTGATGAAGCGCTCTGAACAATGAAATACCTTTGAAGGACGATAAATGACTTATTGCGTCGCCATCAAAACCCGTGCCGGTCTGGTCTTTTTGTCTGACTCACGCACCAACGCAGGCCTCGACATGATCAGCACTTACCGCAAGATGATCATCTATGAAAAAGCGGGCGACCGTTTCATGGTGTTGTTGTCTGCGGGCAATTTAAGTATTTCGCAATCCGTGCGCGAGATGCTGCAAGTCGAAAAAATCATCGATCACCCCGATGCAGAGCCCATCACCATTTGGAATGCCAAAAGCATGTTTGATGCAGCGCGTGTTTTGGGCGCTGCCGTCAGGCATGTGCATGAACGCGATGCAGCAGCCTTGAAAGCAGGCGGTGTTGACTTCAACGTGTCCATGATCTTTGGCGGCCAAATCAAAGGCGAAGGCATGCGCCTTTACCAAATTTACTCGCCCGGCAATTTCATTGAAGCCACGGCAGAAACACCCTACTTCCAAATTGGCGAATCGAAATACGGCAAGCCTGTTTTGGACCGCGTGATCACCCCACTGACGCCGCTCGACGAAGCGGCCAAATGTGCCTTGGTGTCGATGGACTCCACCCTCAAATCAAATCTTTCAGTGGGCTTGCCCCTCGACATGGTGGTGTATGAGGCAGACAAACTGGAAAGCGATCGCGTGGTGTGCATCGACGAACAAAACCCCTATTTCAACATGCTGCGTGACAACTGGGGCAAGAAGCTCAGAACCATGTTTGACAGCTTGGAGGACCCCGTCTGGAATGGCGAAGCCACCCATATTCCACTCAAACAATCGGGCAAGCACTCACCACTCAAGAAAATTTCAACCCCTGAAGAAAAATTGATTTGATGAACAACATCATTTTTTCTCATGGGAATGGTTTTCCAGCCAGCACCTACCGCAGTTTCACCAATGATTTGAATCGGCGGGGTTTCCAAGTTGCTTCGATTGAAAAGTTTGGCCACGACGCACGTTATCCTGTCACCAGCAACTGGCCGTTTTTGGTCCAAGAATTGGCAGATTTCGCCAAAGTGATTCACGATGAAACTGGCGAAAAGCCATTCCTGATTGGCCATTCTTTAGGTGGGCTTCTCAGTTTAATGTGTGCCTCCAAACACCCTCAACTCACTGCCGGCGTGGTACTTTTAGACTCGCCTGTGGTGGGTGGCTGGAAAGCCAGTGCACTTCAGCTTGCCAAAACAACCAATTGGATTGGCTCTGTCAGTCCGGGCAGGATCAGCAAATCACGCCGGCAACATTGGCCTCACATTGAAGCGGTCATTGAGCACTTTCAACACAAACGTGCATTTGCGCATTGGCATCCCGATGCACTCAGAGACTATGCGGAATTTGGAACTGTGGAGGAGAATGGCGAACGCGTTTTGAGCTTTGACAGAGAAGTGGAAACGGCCATCTACAACACACTGCCCCACAACCTGCCCTCGATGCTCAAGCGCCATCCCTTGAAGTGCGCCGTTTCTTTCATTGGTGGCACACATTCTCGTGAAATGCGCGTTGCTGGCTCTGAATTAACCGACAAGGTTTCCAAAGGCAGAGTGACATGGCTCGATGGCTCTCACCTTTTCCCCATGGAAAAACCCATTGCCACAGCCGCCGCCGTAGAAGCCTCGTTGCTCAACATGGGCGCTATTGAGCGATTGTCAATTTAGGGTGTCCAAGAAATCAGCCCCGTCCAGGCAGTGAACAACACCACCAGTCCAAACGCGATTCGGTACCAAGCAAAAATTTCAAAGCTGTGACTTGCAATGTACTTCAGAAGCCAACGCACACAAATCCAAGCGCTGATGAAGGAAACGACCAAGCCTGTGGCAAACGTGGGCACATCTTCAACAGACAAAAGTGCACGCTCTTTGTACAGACTGTAGGCACCTGCGCCCATTAGGGTTGGGATGGCCAAGAAAAAAGAAAAATCAGTGGCTGCTTTGCGCGACAACCCGAGCAGCATCCCACCAATGATGGTGGCACCACTTCGGCTGGTGCCAGGAATCATGGCCAGGCACTGCACCAATCCCACCATCAACGCATCGCGTCCGCGCATGTCTTCCACGGCGCGAATTCGGATGGTGGAGGGCGGCCTTCTCTCTGCCCACAAAATAATGAAGCCGCCCACGATGAACGTGGTGGCCACCACCCAAGGATTGAACAAGTTTTCTTTGATGAACTTGCCAAACAGCAATCCCAAAATCACGGCGGGAAAGAATGCAATGAAAACATTCAGCACAAAACGCTGTGCTTCCGCTTGATAAGGCAAGGCCTTGACGGTAGCGTAGATTTTTTCCCAGTAAACCAAAATGACTGCAAAAATAGCCCCAGTTTGAATGGCGATGTCAAAGACCTTGGCCTTGTCATCGTCAAAGCCAAGCAAGGCACCCGCCAAAATGAGGTGACCTGTTGACGAGATGGGTAAAAATTCGGTCAAGCCCTCCACCACACCCATGACAGCGGCTTTGGCCAGCAACATTAAATCCACCGAGACTCCTTGAAGAACACCCAATTATCGCTCGTGATTGGCCCTAAAATCGGGCCATGAGCACAGCCAACGTCAAAGCCAATTCCATGGGCACCCCTGAAGATCCTCCAAAGGTGAGCAATTTTTTGCGCCAAATCATCGAATCCGACTTGGCTCATGGCACCTATGCACAACGCAAGTGGGCAGGTACGCCAGGAGATGCAGCGCATCATGCCAGCGGCAACCCCGACCCCGCCAAAATTCGCACTCGCTTTCCCCCTGAACCCAATGGCTACTTGCACGTCGGCCACGCAAAAAGCATTTGCCTGAACTTTGGCTTGGCACGCGACTATGGCGGCGTGTGTCACATGCGTTTTGACGATACCAACCCCGAAAAAGAAGACACCGAATACGTCAATTCCATTTTGGATGCCGTGAAATGGCTAGGCTTCAATTGGGATGCACACGGCACTTCCCACCTCTACCAGGCCAGTGACTACTTTGATTTCATGTACCGCGCCGCTGAGTTTTTGGTCCAAGCGGGATTGGCCTACGTCGACGAACAGTCGGCAGAAGACATGCGCATTCACAGAGGCGACTTCAATACCCCAGGCAAAGACAGTCCTTTTCGCTCACGCACGCCTGCCCAAAATTTAAGCCGCTTTCGCGAAATGCGCGATGGCAAACTGGCCGATGGCGCTGCCGTGTTGCGCGCCAAAATTGACATGGCTTCGCCCAACATCAACATGCGCGACCCGGCCATCTACCGCATTCGACGGGCCACCCATCACAACACAGGTGATGCATGGTGCATCTACCCGATGTATACCTTTGCGCACCCCATTGAAGATGCCCTCGAGCAAATTACACACAGCATTTGCACGCTTGAATTTGAAGACCAACGTCCCTTTTACGATTGGCTCATGGCTCGCTTGTGCGAATCGCACACACTCACGGACGGCTCTTTGCTGCCGGCACTGCTGGCGCACCCAAGCCCTAAACAATATGAGTTTGCACGTCTGAACCTCACTTACGTGGTTACCAGCAAACGCAAATTGGCTCAATTGGTCAATGAAGGCAAAGTGAAGGGTTGGGACGATCCCCGCATGCCTACCATCGTGGGTTTGCGCCGCCGCGGTTACACGCCCGAGAGCCTGCAGCTTTTTGCAGACCGCATTGGCGTGACCAAAAGTGATTCATGGATTGACTACAGCACCCTGGAAGGCTGCTTGCGCGACGACTTAGACCCCAAAGCGGTTCGCGCCATGGCAGTTCTTGACCCTGTTCTACTCACCATCTCCAATTGGGATGAACTGATGGGTGCCGGCACACTCGACGATTGCCACGCCCCTGTTCACCCACACCACTCCGAGTTAGGTCAACGCCATTTCAAATTTGGAAAATCACTGTGGATCGAGCGTTCCGACTATGAAGAAACACCTCCAAAGGGCTTCTTCCGCTTGTTTCCTGGCAACAAAGTACGCCTCAAATATGGCCACGTCATTGAATGCACGGGGGCCAACAAAGATGCCAATGGCAAGGTGACAGAAGTTCTGGCACAGCTTATTCCCGACACCAAAAGCGGCACACCCGGCTCCGACAGCGTGAAAGTCAAGGGCGTGATGACGTGGGTTGCTCAAGCCGATGCCGTCGTCGCCGAGGTCCGTTTGTACGACCGCTTGTTCAATGAAGCCAATCCCGATGCGGGCGGTAAAGACTTTTTAAGCTGCCTTAACCCAGACAGCCTCAAAGTGATTCAAGCTTATGTCGAACCTGCATTGGCCAGTAGCTCACCTGACGCTAAGTTTCAATTTGAGCGACATGGCTACTTTGTGGCCGACCGCTCGGATTACACATGCGACAAGCCAGTTTTCAATCGATGCACTGGCTTGAAAGACACTTGGAGCAAGTGAGCTGGCGTCCAACTGCCTTAGCTTGCCTTAGCTTGCCTTAGCTTGCCTTAGCTTGCCTTAGCTTGCCTTAGCTTGCCATGCTGCCCATGCTGGCAATGTACAAACCCACCGTGCAAATCACACCCACAAGCCAAGCCAGTGAACGCAACTTGTCTTGATCGCTGATGTACAAAGCGACATAGGCCACTCGGGCTGCCACAAACAGGCTTGCATACAAGTCAATTTCGTCTTGTGGCACCTCGGTGTAAAGAGCCAACAAAACACCCACAGCATAGATCGGGAACGCTTCAAAGCAATTGCCTTGGGCCGCATTGGCTCGCGCCCGATAACCCGTCTGCTTGGCCAACCATTCGCGAGGGTTGTGGTTGTCGTAGTTCTTTTGGCCGGCCTTGGCGATACCTGCACAAATCCAAGGCATGGCGCCAGTCAACAAAAGGGATGCAATGACCAAATTCATAGAGTTCTTTCAAACATTAGACAATTTCACTGAGCCATTCTAGGCGCTACGCAACCAAACCTCGTATGCTCACTTAGAATTTGGGGTCTCAACGGTTCCGCACAGGAAATATCCATGTCTTTGCATTCAATTCGCGTTTCTCTGCTGGCCTTGGCTTCCGCCATGATTTTGCTGGCCTGCGGTGGTAGCTCATCCTCAGCGCCTCCGCCACCTGAGGGAGGCATTACCGTAGTCGCTGGCGAAAGTCAGATCACACTGAGTTGGAAAGAAACGCCTGGCGTCGAATATTGGGCTTTTTCGGCGCCCGATAATCCAACACTGAGCTTGAGCAATTGGCTGGCTTCAACGGGCTCCTCGTACCGTTTGAATGTGACGTCTCCTTTTGTGGTGTCTGGCTTGAACAATGGCACGCCCTATTCCTTTTTCATCACTGGCCGTATCAACAAAGGCCCCGGCAGTGATGCCACCCCTACCGTCACAGCCACGCCTCGTCTGGCGGGGGTTGAATGGGCAACTGGTGCCAATGTCAACACGGGCAACCAAACAGGCTTGAGCTTTGGCAGCTACATCGATGCCGCAACCAATACCATTCAATATGCGTATTTGGCCGTTGGCAACGGAGGTCGCATGTTCAAGGCTGCCACCATTGACAAATGGACAGCCATCACGCCTGCCCTGACCACCCACCTCAACAGTGCCACTTTTGCTTTTGCCAAGTTCATGGCTGCGGGCGATGCTGGCCAAATCATTTACAGCTCAGATACCCAGACTTGGACCAAAGCCACCAGCGGCACGACCCAAAATCTGAATGCCATTGAAACCAATGGCATATTGGCCGTTGCTGTCGGCAACAACGGCACCATCATCACCAGCAAAGACGGCATTGCATGGACGGCTGCAACCACCGTGCCCACCACAGCCCATTTGTATGGTGTGACAGCCACAGTTTCAGGCACGTGGATCGCTGTCGGTGCAAGTGGCAGTATTTTGACCAGCAGTGATGGCGCTATTTGGACGGCTCAAACGTCCAATTCATTGATTGATTTGAAAGCGGCCGGGTCCTTGGCAAGCATTGTCAACAACACCACCGTTTACACCTACGTGGTGGTTGGCGCAACTGGCACTGTTTTAAGCAGTACTGATGCCATCACTTGGACGCCAAGAACAGCCAATACTCTGGTCAATTTGAACCATCTTTCATCGGGCAATCAGTTGGTTGCCGTTGGTGCCAATGGCACCATCCTGACAAGTATCGATGGCATTGCTTGGAAGCCTCAAGTTAGCAAGACCAACACAGAACTTCGCACCATTTTGAGAGCCGAAAATCAACTCATCGTTGTTGACAGCTTAGGCAACATTTTCAGTTCTAAATAACACCCACAAAAGGCCTCCAATTGGAGGCCTTTTGAATTCAAGAAACTTTAGCCTTCGATTTGGAGTTCTTGAATTTTTCGGGTAATGGTGTTTCGGCCAATCCCCAACTTCACAGCAGCTTCAATTCGTCGTCCGCGAGTGGTAGCTAGCGCTGCTTGAATCAGCAATGACTCAAAGCGCCTTGTTAAGACATCCCACACATCCTGTCTGTCGGTTCCTAGAAGTTGGAGGGCTTCTACCTCCAATGCACTTTCCCAACCTGCATGCGCGCCCAAATTAACCAGCATGCTGCTGGAAATTGAAGGATTGGCTACTGCGCCACCTTGCTGCAATGCTGTGTCAATCACTTCGATAGGAAGGGCGCTCAAAGATGGCTTTGTACTAACTGGCAACAAAACATCGGGTGGCAAATCTTTGGCTTCAATCATTTGCGCAGGCGCCATGACGGTGAGCCAATGACAGATGTTCTCCAATTGGCGAACGTTGCCTGGAAAATGAAAATGACTCAAAATTTCGAGCGCCTGCTCTGAAATACGCTTCGCCTCGACACCCAGTTGCTGTGCACTTTGCAACAAGAAATGCTTTGTCAAAACTTGAATATCTTCTTTGCGCTCGCGCAAAGCAGGCAAGCGCAAACGAATCACATTCAAGCGGTGAAACAAGTCTTCACGGAAAGCACCCTCCTTAACGCGTTGCTCCAAATCTTGATGGGTTGCAGCAATGACTCGGACGTTGGCCTTGACCGCACTGTGGCCGCCCACTCTGTAAAAGTGACCATCTGACAAGACGCGCAACAAACGCGTCTGAAGATCAAAAGGCATGTCGCCAATTTCATCTAAAAATAGGGTTCCGCCTTCCGCTTGTTCAAACCTGCCACGACGGGAAGTTTGAGCGCCAGTGAAAGCGCCGCGCTCGTGACCAAAGAGCTCGCTTTCCAACAAGTCTTTGGGAATGGCCGCCGTATTGATGGCCACAAAGGGCCCACTTGCTCTTGGTGAATGTTTGTGCAAGGCACGCGCAACAAGTTCTTTGCCAGACCCAGACTCACCGGTGATCATGACTGTCACATTGCTTTGTGAGAGTCGGCCAATGGCCCTGAAGACATCTTGCATGGCGGGCGCTTGGCCAAGCATTTCTGGCGTATCCGCCATAAGTTCCTCTGCCACTTCCTCACGCTGACTTTCTTCAAGCGCACGTCGAATCAGTTCGATGGCTTTAGGCAAGTCAAATGGTTTTGGCAGGTATTCAAATGCACCATTTTGAAATGCAGAAACGGCACTGTCCAAATCAGAAAATGCGGTCATGATGATGACTGGCAAAGCAGGCAACTTCTGCTTCACCTGGGTCAACAAATCGAGCCCCGACCCACCCGGCATTCGAATGTCACTGACCAAAACCTGCGGGCCATCAGTGCCATCCTCGGTGGCCAAAGCAACCAGAACTTCACGCGGGTTGGTAAAACTTCGAGTGCTCAAGCCTTCCCGAAGGAGAGCCTTCTCTAAGACGAATCGGATGGATTGGTCATCGTCTACGATCCAGATAGGCTTCATGTGACTTAACTTTCTCTAAGTGAATGCACCGCCTGCAATCAGGTTAGGGCAAGGGAATCAAAATTTTGAAATCTGTTCGGCCTGGCACACTCTCGCACTCAATCATCCCGTGGTGTTGCTGCACAAAGGTTTGGGCCAAAGTGAGACCTAAACCAGAGCCACCCTCCCTTCCAGAAATCAATGGGAAGAAAATTCGGTCCTTGATCGAGTCTGGAACACCAGGCCCGTTATCAATGACATGCAATTCCAATGCCAGTCGATAACGTTGCTTGCCAAAAGTCACTTGCCGGGTAATTCGGGTCTTGAAAGTCAGCTGTGCATCGCCTTCGGTCACTCTTTCAGACAAAGCCAAGGCCGCGTTGTGTGCGATGTTCAAGACGGCCTGAATGAGTTGCTCCCTGTCGCCTCTGAATTCAGGGATAGAGATGTCATAGTCTCGGATGACGCGCAAGCCTTTTGGAAATTCAGCCACAATGAGCGAACGAACTCGCTCACATACTTCATGGATATTGACATCGCCCACCATGTGAGGACGGCGATGGGGTGCCAATAGCCTGTCAACCAAAGTTTGCAAGCGATCTGCTTCGCGAATGATGACCTGGGTGTATTCGGTCAGCTCTTTAGAAACCAAATCCATTTCGAGCAGTTGCGCGGCACCTCGGATGCCGCCCAAGGGGTTCTTGATTTCATGTGCCAAATTCCGGATGAGCTCCTTGTTGGCATGCGCCTGATCCATGAGCCGCTCTTCCCTGTCCTGCCGCGTTTGTTGCTGAATTGGCAACAACTCAATGATGACTTGGCCCGACTGATCAGATTGCGCCACAATGACATGGACTGGTAGCACCTCTTCAGGCTTGATGCGAAGCAATTCAGCGTCGTAACGCAGGGCTGCAAATTCATTGGCTCTCGCGCCTGTTAGCGCATGAACCAGTGGTTGCGAATCGGCAAAGTAATTCAAAAAGGATTGCCCCTCTAAGCTCCTGCGCGATTGGCCAATCACATCCTCCAGCTCTGAATTGACAAAGACAACTGTGCCGTTGCTTTCCAAGACAGCAATCGGTGTGGCCAACCAATCAAATGCTTGAAACTTTTGATTGCCTGAAACATCCGCCGAATTCAGACGACTTCCACCCGCCCCCACTTGGGACTCTGAACTCTGTTTGAGATGCGCTGTTCGATGCGTCATTTGAATTTCATTGGGTTTTGACAGTGGCCAGGTTGGGGGCGTAACGTGCCATCTCTCGGTTCAAGGCCAACATGTCTCGCGCCATGCGCTCAATTTGAACTTGCATCTCTGCTGTTCGACGTTTGTATTGAGGGTTTTGCAATGTTTCACCTGCCATCAAGGCGGGTTGCCCAGCATTGGAATTTCGCACCATTTCTGCGTATCGATCGCTTAATTTTTGCCACTCGTCCTCCAAGATGGTGCGGGCTTGTGCATTTCGCTGCAGATTCTCTGGCGTTGACATGGACGTGTTGACCGGCCGCTCAACGGCACTGACAGGCGCTGCGCTCAATGGCTTTGAAGGCTGTCCGTTTTGAACACGCGTTCCCTCTATTTGCGTAGGACTTGAAATGAGGAGCTTTTGGCACAGAGAGGGATCTGCAGGCTCATTGGTAATTTCTTGGCCACACTTGTACACCGCTTGCTGAGCCGCAGCCAAACCGACACTGATCGACATTCCGATGACCATCCATTGCCAAGTCGATTTCATCAATTGCGAACCTACAGCCATGTTTCAATGTTCTTTCCAGAATCAAAAAAGGACGGCCTGAGCCGTCCTTTTGGGGGTCGGGCTCAGGTGCCCCAACTCGCTGTGAATTACAGTGAGTAGTACATCTCGTATTCGATGGGGTGCACGGCTTGACGGAAGCGTGTGACCTCACCCATTTTCAATTCAATGTAAGCGTCGAGCATAGAGTCTGTGAACACGCCACCTTTTGTGAGGAAGGCACGGTCTTTGTCCAAGTACTCCAAAGCTTGGTCTAAGCTGTGGCAAACGGTTGGCACCAATGCATCTTCTTCGGGAGGCAAATGGTACAAATCTTTGGTAGCAGCTTCGCCGGGATGGATCTTGTTTTCCACGCCATCCAAACCAGCCATCATCAATGCTGAGAAGCAGAGGTAGGGGTTGGCCATTGGATCTGGGAAGCGCGCTTCAATGCGGCGACCTTTGTCAGATGCAACGTGTGGAATGCGAATGGAAGCAGAACGGTTGCGGCTGGAGTAAGCCAACTTCACAGGTGCTTCGAAACCAGGCACCAAACGCTTGTAGCTGTTGGTGGTGGGATTGGTGATGGCGTTCAAAGCAAGTGCGTGCTTGATGATGCCGCCGATGTAGTACAGCGCGAAGTCTGACAAACCTGCGTAACCATTGCCAGGGAACAAGTTTTGGCCGTCTTTCC
>JAPLPO010000224.1 GCA_026400155.1 Burkholderiales bacterium
CTCAATTCAGCGGCCAAATTGGCCAGTACCAAGCTTCTTGAAGCATGCGTTTTTTCAGGCGTGTCCCAGCGCAGACCCTGCGGCTCTGTGTGCCAGTCATGACGCAAACTCAAAAGCACCTTGGCATGCTCTGGCTTGAAGTAACCCGTGGGTGAAGGCGCATCGCCCAAATACCAAGGCACGGCCTCTTCGGGCAAGGCTTGCATGGCTTCTTGCAAGCACAAATGCAAAACTTGCCGCTCGGCATCACTCAAAGCGTTTTGAAATTTTCGAATGCTGTTCTTCATGGAATCAAACTTAAGGCTTGCGTTAAAGGCTTACGTTACTCAAGCTGAATGCGGCTTTAGTGAGCCTGATCCCAATTCAAACCAACACCCACCTCTGCCAACAAAGGCACTTTGAGTTCAGCCACGTCGGCCATCCATTTGGGCACCGCCACTTTGACCCATTCCACTTCATCTTCGGGCACTTCAAACACCAATTCATCGTGCACCTGCATGATCACTTTGGTTTTGCGCTGTTCTTGGTCAATGCCCGCTTGCACGGCAATCATCGACAGCTTGATCAAATCGGCTGCAGTGCCTTGCATGGGCGCATTGATAGCGGCACGTTCTGCGCCAGCACGCCTAGGTCCATTGGGCGAGTTGATTTCTGGCAAATACAAACGACGGCCAAAAACGGTTTCCACGTAGCCTTGCGATTTGGCTTGCTCGCGTGTTTCGTCCATGTAGCGTTTCACACCCGCAAAACGTTGGAAGTAGCGCTCGATGTAATTTTTAGCAGCGCCGTTGTCGATGCCCAAGGCTTTGGCCAAACCAAACGCACTCATGCCATAAATCAAACCGAAGTTGATGGTTTTGGCATAGCGGCGTTGCTCACTCGACACTTGATCGGGCGTTAAGCCAAACACTTCGGCCGCTGTAGCTTTGTGCACATCCAAACCTTGATGGAAAGCTCGCAACAAAGCTTCATCGCCACTGAGGTGCGCCATGATGCGCAATTCAATTTGCGAATAATCGGCACTGGCAATCAAACTGCCAGCAGGCGCTACAAAGGCCTCGCGCACTTTGCGACCTTCGGCGGTGCGGATGGGAATATTTTGCAAGTTGGGATCATTGCTAGACAAACGCCCCGTGACTGCCACAGCCTGTGCATAGTGCGTGTGCACCCTGCCCGTTCTAGGCAAGGCCATTTGGGCCAGCTTGTCGGTATAAGTGCCTTTGAGTTTGGACAAACCGCGATGTTCCAAAATGCGCGCAGGCAAGGGGTAGTCTTCTGCCAGCTTCTCAAGCACTTCTTCATCGGTACTTCGCGCACCGGTTGCTGTTTTCTTAATGACGGGCAAACCCAGCTTGTCAAAAAAGATTTCGCCCAATTGCTTCGGACTGCTCAAGTTGAAAGGCTGACCCGCAATTTCGTAGGCTTCGGTTTCCAATTGCAGAATGCGTTGCCCTAAGGCTTGGCTTTGCGCTGCCAACGTGGGGCCATCAATGAGCACGCCATTGCGCTCAATGCGAAACAAAGCTTCGCTGGTGGCAATTTCAATGTCGTAGATGGCGCGCAATTTGTCATCGGCTTGAATGCGCGGCCAGAGCACGCCATGCACATCCAAACATTGATCTGAGTCTTCGCATGAATACTCGGAAGCTTTTTCAACATCCACTTGCGCAAACGAAATTTGATGCGCACCTTTGCCACACAAATCTTCATAGGTGATGCCCGTGCGGCCCACGTGGCGCAAAGCCAAGCTGCTTAAGCTGTGTGGCTTGTGCACTTCCAGTACATAACTTTGCAGCATGGTGTCGTGGGCATAACCGCGCACTTCAATGCCCACATTGGCAAACACATGGCGGTCGTATTTGATGTGCTGCCCCACCTTGAGTTTGAGTGGGTTTTCAAGCCAAGGTTTGAGCCTGGCCAGCACTTCATTCATTGGTAGTTGCACAGGCGCATCGGGGCCGTCATGGCGCAATGGCACATAAGCGCCCTCCCCCGGCTTGACACTCCAACTAATGCCCACCAAGTCGGCGCGCATAGCATCGAGAGATGTCGTTTCGGTGTCAATGGCCACGCAGTCTGCGGCTTCCAGCATGGGCAACCACGCATCAAACTGCGCCCAAGTCAAAATGGTTTCGTAACGCTTGTCGCCTGTAACCGTAACCACGGGTTCGGGTTCTGAAAACAAATCAAGATTGGGAACGAATGCCGGCTTGGCAGTCTTGACGGCGTTCGAAGTGTTGCCCGAAGAATCCGGCGTACCTGCTCCTCGACTTCTGACCAAGCCTTTGAAGCCATACTTTTCATAGAAAGCCAATAAGTCGACTTCGTTAGGTGGCGCTAAGCGAATGGTTTCGAGCGATGGCAACTCGGGCACGTAGCCATTCAAGTCGCAATCGGTGCGAATTTTCAAAAGCTGCCGGCCGGTGGGCAACCAATCGACGGCTTTGCGCAGGTTCTCACCCACCACGCCCTTCACTTCATCGGCATGGGCCATCAAGTTATCTAAGGAGCCATATTCCAACAACAATTTGGCGGCAGTCTTGGGACCCACCTTTTGAACACCGGGCACGTTGTCCACGGTATCGCCCACCAAAATTTGGTAGTCGAGCATCAAGCTGGCCGGTACACCAAACTCTTCCTGCACACCCGCCAAGTCGCGGCGTTTGCCGTTCATGGTGTCGATGATGGTGATCTGCTCATTGACCAATTGCGCCAAGTCTTTGTCGCCACTAGACACAATGACTTCAATGCCGTGGGAGGAACCCACGGCAGCCAAGGTGCCAATCACATCATCGGCTTCCACGCCAGGCACATCCAATACTTTCCAGCCCATCAAATGCACCAGTTCATGGATGGGTTCAATTTGCGAGCGCAAATCGTCTGGCATGGGGCTGCGATTTTGCTTGTACTCGGGATAGATGTCGTCACGGAAGGTGGGGCCTTTGGCATCAAACACACACACCGCATACTCGGCGGGAATGTCTTTGCGCAGGCGCTCCATCATGTTGATCATGCCGCGAATGGCGCCCGTGGCGGGGCTGGCAGGGTCGCCTGGCACGGCTCGCAAATCGGGCATGGCATGGAAGGCACGGTATAGATAACTGGAACCGTCCACCAGCAAAAGGGTTTTCTTGTCGCTCATGCCCCAATTGTGCCTTTCCCAAGCGAAATTTGCCGAGTCCAAGACGATCAAATTTGACATCAACACCCTCTACAATCCCAGCATGCATCTCGCTATGCCTTCGGGCTCTATTTCCACCTTTTTGACCAAGCCCTAAGCCATGGCTGTTTTCACGCCCGTCACCGAAGAACAAGCTGCGCTGCTCATGTCCCAGCTAAGCCTTGGCGAACTCACTGTTTTAAAGGGCATTGAAGGTGGCATAGAAAACACCAACTATTTTGCCTCCACCGATCTTGGCGAATATGTTCTCACCCTGTTTGAACGCCTCAACCACGAACAACTGCCCTTCTATTTGTTTCTCATGAAGCATCTGGCTGAAAAAGGCATTCCGGTGCCCAATCCCGCAGCCAACCGAGATGGCGACATCTTGCACACCCTGAATGAAAAGCCAACAGCCGTGGTCAACCGGCTTTCTGGCCAAAGTCAATTGGCTCCAGAAGCAGTTCATTGCGCTGCAGTGGGCACCATGTTGGCACGCATGCACTTGGCAGGCGAAGACTACAACCGAAGCCAGCCCAATTTGCGCGGCTTGGCGTGGTGGAACGACACAGTGCCTGTGGTGCTTCCATACTTAGATAAAGCGCAAGCCAGCCTTCTTCAAAGTGAACTGGCTTACCAAAATCACATTGCCCATGGCGCAGCCTACCAAGCGCTGCCCAGAGGCCCTGTTCATGCCGACTTGTTTCGCGACAACGTGATGTTTGAAGGCACGGCATTGACCGGATTGTTCGATTTTTACTTTGCAGGCGTTGATACCTGGTTGTTCGACCTTGCGGTGTGCATGAACGATTGGTGCATCGACTTGCAAACTGGCGAACACGCATCTGATCGCGCTCAGGCCATGTTAGAGGCCTATCAAGCAATTCGCCCATTGCGCCCTGCCGAAAGACAGTTGCTACCCGCCATGTTGCGCGCAGGCGCTTTGCGATTTTGGATTTCCAGACTTTGGGACTTCCACCTTCCAAGAGATGCGGCCATGTTGAAGCCACACGATCCCACCCACTTCGAACGGGTATTGCGAGCACGTTCAAATTCGCCCTTTAAGCTCAACGCATGAATCTCAATATTGTTCCTGCCAAACAAGGCCTGACCTGGGTCAAACAAGGCATTCGCACTTTCTGGCGCCAACCTCTGGCATTCACGGGCTTGTTCTTTTTGTTCATCGCTTGGGTCTCTTTGTTGTCCATGGTCCCTGTCTTGGGAGCCGCACTGGCCCTGCTCATTTTGCCGGCAGCCACTTTGGGTTTGATGGTTGCCACCGAGCAAGCGGCCTCGGGCCAATTTCCCATGCCCACCGTTTTGATGGTGGCGTTTAGGGCTGGCCAGCAACGCCTCAAGGCCATGTTGGTTTTAGGTGGCATGTACGCAGTGAGTTTTCTGGCTGTAATGGCCATGTCTGCACTCATCGATGGCGGCGGATTTGCCAAAGTCTATTTGGCCAACGCGCCCATCACGCCCGAAGTGGTCAACGATCCAGATTTTCAAGTGGCCATGTGGTTTGCCACCCTTTTGTACATTCCATTGTCAATGCTCTTTTGGCACGCACCTGCGCTGGTTCATTGGCATGGTGTCCCTCCCTTGAAAAGCATGTTTTTCAGTGCTGTGGCCTGCTGGCGGAATTTGGGAGCCTTTGCGGTTTACCTTGTATCTTGGCTGGGTGTGTTTATCGTTTGCGCCACAGTGCTTCTGACCATCAGCAGCGCCTTGGGCGGCAAAGATTTGTCAGGCGTCGTGCTCATGCCCGGTGCCTTGCTCATGGCCGCCATGTTTTTCACTTCAGTCTATTTCAGTGTCAAAGACTGTTTCGATTTGCCGTCACCGGGCAGCGAAACACAAGCTTAAAAAAGCCTGCATTTGCAGGTTTTTTTCAATGGTGGTGGCCATGTGCACCATGCACATGTCGGTGCTCAATTTCTTCTTGAATGGCAGCACGCACGTCCGTGACATTCAATTGGAAGCGCAAAGTTTGACCGGCCCAAGGATGGTTGCCATCCAACATCACCGTATCACCTTTGATTTTCACCACATTGAAAACAGCTTCACGACCATCGGCTGTTCGCCCCCGAAGTTGACCACCCACTTTGACACCTGGCGGAAAATCTTTCTTGGGCATGGTTTGCAACAAGCTTTCGTCGCGCTCACCAAATGAATCGGCAGGCGACAACACCAATGTGGTTTGATAACCCTTTTCTTGGCCGTCCAAGGCCTCTTCGATTTTAGGCAAGGTGTTTTCATAACCACCATGCAAGTAGGCCATCGGCTCTGCGGCGGCTTCTATCAATTTGCCTTGGGCATCGGACACTTTGTATTTCAAAGTGACCACTGTGTCTTTTTCAATTTTCATGTTGTCCTCTTCCTCGAATTCTAGTCATTCAACCGGCGTCAATTTGGCAACAGACAGGGCCAGCCACTTCACACCATGCCTTGGAAAATTCACCTGAGCTCGCGCATCTGCGCCCGCCCCTTCCACCGCCAAGACTTTGCCTTCACCAAACTTGGTGTGAAACACTTTCATCGCCAATTTGATGCCATGCGATGGCTCCGATTTTTGCACAGGCACAGGCGGGCTCTTATAGGTCTCGGCCGAGCCCAAGCTGCTATGACCCCAAGCAGGCTTGGCCTGAAATGCTTGCGCAGGTGAGGTCCACCCACCCCCCAAGCCACTTGCAAAACCAGGGTTCTTTGGCGTGATCCATTTCAAGCACTCTTCAGGCAACTCGTCCAAAAATCGGCTTTTGAGGTTGTAACGAGTTTGCCCGTGCAACATGCGGGTTTGCGAATGGCTGAGGTACAAACGTTTGCGCGCACGCGTGATGGCCACGTACATCAAGCGACGCTCCTCTTCCAAACCGTCAAAGTCGTTCATGGAATTTTCGTGTGGGAACAGGGCTTCTTCAAGGCCAGTGATAAACACCGCATCAAACTCCAAGCCTTTGCTGGCATGCACTGTCATGAGCTGTATGGCGTCTTCTCCGGCTTGAGCCTGGTTGTCGCCCGCCTCCAGTGCTGCGTGAGTTAAGAAGGCCGCCAGTGGCGACATCACTTCGCCATCTTCTGCGTTGGGCGCCATCTCTGAAGCAGTGGCTTCTGCATCACGGCCAAAACCTTCTTGCGTGACAAAACTCTCAGCCGCATTGACCAATTCTTCCAAGTTCTCAACGCGATCTGCACCTTCTTTTTCGGTTTTGTAGTGCTCTATCAAGCCTGTTTTGTCTAGCACCACTTCAATGATTTCTCGCAATGTCATACCAGGCGTTTGCTCGCGCATCACATCGATCGTGGCCACAAAACCCGCCAACTTGGCGCCCGCCTTGCCGGCCGTGGTACTGACCGCATCGTGCAAGGAACAGCCCAAGCCCTTGGCCGCGTCTTGCAACTGCTCTACGCTGCGAGCGCCAATGCCGCGCGGGGGAAAGTTCACAATTCGCAAGAAGCTGGTGTCGTCGTTAGGATTTTCCAAAATACGCAAGTAGGCCAAGGCATGTTTGATTTCGGCGCGTTCAAAAAAGCGCAGGCCGCCATACACTTTGTAAGGCACACCCGCATTGAACAAGGCAGTTTCCATCACCCGACTTTGCGCATTGCTGCGATATAGCACCGCCACTTCTTTGCGCGTGAATCCATCGCCTTTCACTAGCTGGCGAATTTCATCTACCAACCATTGCGCTTCTGCAAAATCACTTGTCGACTCATACACCCGTACAGGTTCGCCAACACCTTGGTCCGTGCGCAGATTTTTGCCCAATCGATTTTTGTTGTGGCCGATGAGCGCATTGGCTGAATCCAAAATGTTGCTGTAACTGCGGTAGTTTTGTTCCAACTTAATTTGGTGCTGCACACCAAACTCCCGCACAAAGTCGGCCATGTTGCCCACTCGGGCGCCGCGAAAAGCATAAATGCTTTGGTCATCATCTCCCACGGCCAACACAGCACTGCCATGCTCAGATGGCAAGCCTGCAATCATCTTGATCCAGGCGTACTGCAACTTGTTGGTATCTTGAAACTCATCGATTAGCACATGCTTGAAGCGCGCTCGGTAGTGCAAGCGGATGGCGTCGTTGTCGCGTAGCAATTCAAACGAACGCAACATCAGTTCGCCAAAGTCGACTACGCCTTCTCGTTGGCACTGGTCTTCATAGAGTTGGTAGATCTCCACTTTGCGGCGCGTTTCATCGTCGCGCACATCCACATCTTTTGGGCGCAAGCCGTCTTCTTTGCAACCGGCAATGAACCATTGCAATTGTTTGGGAGGAAAGCGCTCGTCATCGACCTTGTGCTGTTTGCACAGGCGCTTGATGGCCGACAGTTGGTCCTGCGTGTCCAAAATTTGGAAGGTTTGTGGCAGGTTGGCCATTTTGTAATGGGCCCGCAAAAATCGGTTGCACAGGCCGTGGAATGTACCAATCCACATGCCCCGCACATTGACAGGCAACATGGCTTGCAACCGAAGCATCATTTCTTTGGCCGCCTTGTTGGTGAAGGTGACCGCCATCACGCCGCCCGACCCCACTTGGGAGGTCTGCAATAGCCAAGCAATTCGGGTGGTCAATACCCGTGTCTTGCCCGAGCCGGCCCCGGCCAGAATCAGGGCTGATTCAGAGGGAAGTGTCACTGCCCGCAATTGTTCAGGGTTGAGCTTGTTCAGCAGGGGCGTTTGGTCATACATGCCCCAATTGTAGAAACTCCTGACGCCATCTTGGCAAAATGCAAAACAAAACGGGTAGAATCAGCCACCGGGCCCAAGATTCTTGCGCCCGGTTTTTTTTGCCTTCAAAAAGGCACCCAAAACCGGCCAAGCCAAGCGCTCACTCGTTCTTTCAACGATCCTTTTGGAGCTTGGTTAAATGGAAATTTTTGATTACGACAATATCTTGCTGCTTCCCCGCAAATGCCGCGTGGAAAGCCGTTCTGAGTGCGACGCCGGCGTCGAGTTGGGTGGCCGCAAATTCCGTCTGCCGGTTGTACCGGCCAACATGAAGACAGTGGTGAACGAAAAAATTTGCACCTGGATGGCGCAAAACGGTTACTTCTATGTCATGCACCGCTTTGACTTGGACAATGTTAAATTTGTTCGCGACATGCATGCCAAGGGTCTTTTCGCATCCATTTCTTTGGGTGTCAAAGCCCCCGACTACGACACTGTGAATCAATTGGTGGCCGAGGGCCTCACGCCCGAATACATCACCATCGACATTGCCCACGGCCATGCCGACAGCGTGCAAAAGATGATTCACACCCTGAAAGACAAACTGCCCAAGTCCTTTGTGATTGCTGGCAACGTGGGCACCCCTGAGGCCATCATCGATTTGGAAAACTGGGGCGCCGATGCCACCAAAGTGGGCATTGGTCCTGGCAAGGTCTGCATCACCAAACTCAAAACGGGTTTTGGCACAGGCGGTTGGCAGTTGTCAGCATTGAAGTGGTGTGCCCGCGTGGCCACCAAGCCCATCATTGCAGACGGCGGCATTCGCGAGCACGGCGACATTGCCAAAAGCATTCGCTTTGGCGCCACCATGATCATGATTGGCTCGATGTTGGCGGGCCATGAAGAGTCGCCTGGCGCCACCGTAGAAGTAGACGGCAAACTCTACAAAGAGTACTATGGCTCCGCCTCCGACTTCAACAAGGGTGAGTACAAGCACGTGGAAGGCAAGCGCATTTTGGAGCCCATCAAGGGCAAGCTGGCCAGCACCCTCATTGAGATGGAGCAAGACACGCAAAGTTCCATCAGCTACTCCGGCGGCACCAAGCTCATGGACATTCGCAAAGTGAACTACGTCATTTTGGGTGGCGACAACGCCGGAGAACACCTGTTAATGTAATTTTTCTTTCTGTGCAGGGCTCAGTACTTTCCCTAGGGTTTTGAACCGCCAAATGACATTTAAAAAGAAGATGATCAGTCATCGATTTTGCAATCAAAGGAGACACCATGCGTCGCGATCAGTTCATCAAATCCGTTTTGGCCTTGGCAGCAGGCTCTAGCCTGTC
>JAPLPO010000104.1 GCA_026400155.1 Burkholderiales bacterium
GCCAAAGAAATGTTCAGAACCTGATCATCCTTCATGGGGCCTTGCCAAATCATCAAGCTGGTGGGCAATTCACCCGCATGGTGCATTGGCAAAGACAGCGCACATCCGTCCAACATGTTGACCACGCTGGTGTTGCGCAGCAGCAAGCCATTGGCTTTGAAAAATACCTCGTCTCTTTCAGCACCCGGCGCAACACTTTCAAGGCTTGGTCCCTCGATGGGTACTGTGGGAGACAGTGCGGCGTCGTACTGATTCAACTGCGCTTGCATTTTGGCAATCCAAGCGACTCTGCCAAGCTGTAAATCCAAATACTCATGCGCCATGATGCTGGCACCCCGCAAAATTCGCGCTGCCACACGTGGGTCGTATTGCGCTTCGCTTTGGGCCAAAAGGTGTCGGTGCCAGGTGTAGCTTTCTGCCGCACTGAAGTTGGCCGTCATCAAGAGCCCAGCCAACTCATTGATTTCTTGGAGGGGTAATTCAATAAGTTGCGCGCCAGCCTTCGAAAGCCTTGACAGGCTTCGTTCCCAGGCGCTTTGTACACCGGCTGTCATGCCATCCAACATCAACTGGGTTGGAACTGCCAAGCGGTAGCTTGAAAGAGGTCGAGTTGACCGAGAGACTTTCCTGCTGGCCAAAATCTCATGGGTCAAAATGGCGTCGCGCACACTTCGGGTCATGGCGCAAACGGTGTCCATGGTGGTCGACAAAGGCAAAGCGCCCTGGGTTGGCACAAGCCGGGCCGTGTTTTTATATCCCACAATGCCGTTCAGGGCCGCAGGGATGCGAATGGAGCCACCTGTGTCGGAGCCCAGGCCCATAAAGGCCGCCCCGGTGGACACCGATACAGCAGCACCAGAAGAAGAGCCACCAGGCACATGGCCTTGACCGTTGCTCAAGACGGCTTTATCGGCTACGGCATCCCAGGCGGCCGGTGTGCCGTAGTGCGGGTTGTTGCCCATACCCGAAAAGGCAAACTCCACCATGTTGGTTCGCCCCAAAAAGGCGCCCCCGCCATGCTTCAAGCGGGCCACGGCGGGGCAATCTGCCCGAGCCGCTTGCGCACCTTGGAGGACTGTCGAGCCAGCCAAGGTGGGGCTGCCCGCCACGTCAAACAAGTCTTTGACCGAAAAGGCGAGGCCTTTGAGAGGGGCATTGAGCAAGCTGGGCTCCCCCAAATACGCAGGCGGTTCTGCTGGCTCAAGGGCCATGAACACCTTGTCGCAGGCTGAAGATCGGGCCAATTCTTGGCTTCTTTGCCATTCGGCCAATGGGCTGGTCTTTTGTTGAGCGAGTGCTTCCAGGGTGGCAATCAGGTCTTGGCGCATGGTTTGTAAGGGGAGGGGTGATTAAAGTGAGGAGAAGGGGCGGGGAAAAGCTCAATTTGGGATGCTATACTCGACAGGCTTAGCAGGAATTTCCCTGCAAGTAAATCGCAAACCGGCTCCTTCAAGGTGTTGGTTGTTTGAAAACAGCCCTGATGAATTTCAAGGCCCAACACAAACAACCGATGTGTGAGCCGGATTTTAGACCCAACCTTTGGAGAAACAATATGTCCGTTACCATGCGCGAAATGCTGGAAGCCGGTGTGCACTTTGGCCACCAAACCCGCTTCTGGAACCCCAAGATGTCCCCCTTCATCTTCGGTCACCGCAACAAAATTCACATCATCAACTTGGAAACATCTTTGCCGATGTTCCAAGACGCATTGAAGTTCGTCAAACAACTCTCTGCAAATCGCGGCAACATTCTCATGGTGGGCACCAAGCGCCAAGCCCGTGAAACCGTGGCAGCTGAAGCTCAGCGCGCCGGCGTGCCTTACGTGGACCAACGCTGGTTGGGCGGCATGCTCACCAACTTCAAAACCGTCAAGACTTCCATCAAGCGCTTGAAGGACA